>DATKRS010000004.1:0-305000 GCA_035532035.1 Candidatus Dormiibacterota bacterium | reverse complement strand
CGAGATGCCTCGCGACGATCGTATGCGGTATTAGCTAACCTTTCGGCTAGTTATCCCCCACTGTAAGGCAGATTGACCACGCGTTACTCACCCGTCTGCCACTGGAGTATTGCTACCCCCGTTCGACTTGCATGTGTTAGGCACGCCGCCAGCGTTAGTCCTGAGCCAGGATCAAACTCTCCATAAAAAGATTATGGAGCCGATTTGGCTCTTTTAATTTCGCACGACCATTTACGACTCGGTTGCGACCTCCGAATCCCCCGTAAGCCGTCCGCAAAGCGGACGAGTCAAAGGGTGGTCAGGAAATGTACGTTCTCAACTACAGAAATGTAGAAGAGACCCACAGACTATTTGCGCTGCTGCACTGTTCAGTTTTCAAGGAGCGAGCCCCAAGCCGCACGACGACCCTGAGGCGAGTCTTGCGGACCGCCTTTGGACGCCGGGGGCCAGGGTTCGACGGCCATCATATCGCGGGGCATATGGCCTGTCAAGGAAGATCGTAAAGAGGAGCCTGCCGGGCCGGCTCCGGCCCTGGCGAAGCTTGTGGGAGGAGCGCTTGGTTGCCGCTCCAGCTGCCGGGGTCAGAGCTTGCGCGACATCGTCTTCGCCTGGAGATAGAGCAGGAGGTAGTCGCGACCGCCTGCCTTGCTGTCGGTCCCCGACATATTGAAGCCGCCGAACGGATGCGCGCCGACCATCGCCCCGGTACTCTTGCGGTTGAAGTAGAGGTTCCCGACGAAGAACTCGTCGCGAGCGCGCTCGATCTTCTTCTCGTCGCTCGTATACACCGAACCCGTGAGGCCGAACTCGGTGCCGTTGGCGATGGCCATCGCTTCGTCGAAGTCCTTCGCTTTGATCACGGCGAGAACCGGGCCGAAGATCTCTTCCTGTGCGATTGTCGCGTCGGGCGCGACGTCCGCGATGACCGTCGGCTCGAGAAAGTAGCCCTCCGCGCCTTGGGCGCGCCCCCCTCCTGCGATGAGGCGTCCCTCGCGCTTTCCCACCTCGATGTAGCGCGAGATCGATTCCAATGCTTGTGCGTTGATGACCGGGCCCATGACGGTGCTATGCTCCCACGGGTCGCCGACTGCGATCTTCGCGACGCGTGCTTTCAGCTTCTCGAGGAATGCGTCGTACACGGGTTCCTCGACGATCGCGCGCGAGCATGCCGAACACTTCTGCCCCTGGAAGCCGAACGCCGACGCTGCAACGCCTTCGACTGCCGCGTCGAGATCGGCGTCGGCCGCCACGATGATGGCGTCCTTGCCGCCCATTTCCGCGACGACGCGCTTGATCCAGCGCTGACCTTTTTGCGGCTTCGCCGCCAAATCGTTGATGTGCAGCCCCACTTCTTTCGAGCCCGTGAACGAGATGAAGCGTACCTTGGGATGAGCGACGACGAGATCCCCGATCTCGCTTCCTGAGCCCGGCAGATAGTTCAAAACGCCGGCGGGAAGGCCGGCCTCCTGCATGAGGTCGACGAACCACGCTGCAACGATGGCCGCATCGCTCGAAGGTTTGAGCACGACCGTGTTGCCGGCGACGACTGCCGCCGAGGTCATTCCGATCATGATCGCAGCGGCGAAGTTCCATGGCGGAATCACGACGCCGACGCCAAGCGGAATGTAGACGAGCTCGTTGCGTTCGCCTGAGATGGGCGTCACCGGCTGCGGTTGCGCGTAGCGCAGCATCTCGCGACCGTAGAACTCTAGAAAATCGATCCCCTCGGCGACGTCCGCATCGGCCTCCGGCCAGCTCTTTCCGACTTCGTACACGAGCAGCGCATCGTAGAGGAAGCGTCGCTCGCGCAACAGCGCCGCGCTTTTGAAGAGTACGCCCGCTCGCCGCTGCGCCGGCACGCGCCTCCAGCTCGAGAACGCGCGCTCCGCGGCGTCTACTGCGCGTTGCGCGTCCTCCGCGGACGCGGACGCCGCCTCTCCAACGATCTCGCTCGGAGCTGCGGGATTAAGCGAACGAATGTGCTTGCCCGTCTCGACGCGCTGGCCGTCGATGACCAGCGGATAGAACCGGCCGAAACCATGCTTCACCTCGGCTAGAGCCGCCTCCATTGCAGCGATCTCTCCTGCGTCGGTAAACGTTTTGATCCGTTCGTTCTCGAACGGGAGCGTGCGCACCGTCGTCGTCGTCATATGTGAAGTATTATCGCTGCCGCGCGAGAATCCCGCAACTTACGAGGCGCGGACGAGTTCCAGTGCAAACGCCTGCGCGCGTGCAGTGGCCTCCTCTCCCGTCGTTCCCGCGTAGGCGTCGATCAACGCGCTGCCGACGATGAAGCCGTCTACAAGCGATGCGATCGTATCGACGTGCGCGCGCGTACTGATGCCGAAGCCCACCGCAAGCGGCGTGCGCGTCACCGCACGAAGCAACGTGGTCTGCACGCGCAGCGGTTCCACGCTCGGTGCCGCGGCTGCACCTGTGACGCCCAGGCGAGAAACGATGTAGACGAAGCCCGTCGCGCGCTGCGCGATCCTCGTCGCGCGCTGCGCGGGCGTCGTCGGAGCGACGAGTAGCGGCATGGCAAGCCCGCGCCGCTCGAACGCCGGTTGCACCTCGTCGAGCTCCTCGAGCGTAATATCCGGAATGATGACGCCGGCCGCGCCGGCGCTCGCCGCATCTGCAGCGAACAGGTCGAGGCCGTACGCGCACACCGGGTTGAAGTACGTGAAGAGCACGACGGGGATCGCATCGCTCAACCGCTGCACGAGCGCCAAGACGTCACGGACTCGAGTTCCGCTCGCGAGGGCCCGCTGTCCGGCCGCGGCGATTGTCGGTCCGTCGGCGAGCGGATCGCCGTATGGTACGCCCAGCTCGAGCGCTACGGCTCCCACCTGCGCGAGCCCGCGAGCGATCGCCTCGGTGCTTGCAATATCTGGATCGCCCGCCATGAGGTAGGGAATGAACGCGGGCTTGCGCGAGCGCAGCGCGTGTTCCAGGCGCAGGTTCGACGCTGCACTCACTACGCGCGGGATGACAAGAAACGCACGTGCGCGAGATCTTTGTCGCCGCGGCCGCTGAGATTCACCAGTACGAGGTCGCTACGGTCCGCTGAGAGCGTCCGCGCAAACGCGAGGGCGTGCGCGCTCTCCAGCGCCGGCACGATGCCTTCGGCGCCGGCGAAATCGTGGAAGGCCCCCAGAGCCTCCTCGTCGCGAATCGCGACGTATCGTACGCGTTCGCTCTCCTTCAGGTACGCGTGCTCGGGTCCGACGCCCGGATAGTCCAGGCCCGCACTGACCGAGTGCGTCTGCGCAATTTGGCCCTCGGCACTTTGCAAGACGTAGGAACGCGATCCATGCAGCACGCCGACGCTTCCCGCGGTGAGCGATGCCGCCGTCTCACCGCTCTCCGTGCCCGCTCCCGCAGCCTCCACTCCCCATAGCCGAACGTCGTCGTTCAAGAAGGCCGTGAAGATGCCGATGGCGTTGCTGCCGCCTCCGACACAGGCGACGACGTCGCTTGGGAGACGGCCGTACTCGCGCGCGCACTGCTCGCGCGCCTCATCGCCGATGACGCGTTGGAGTTCACGCACGAGGTACGGATACGGATGCGCGCCGACGACGCTCCCGATGACGTAGAAACTCTCCTCTACCTCTGTCGCCCAAACGCGGAACGCTTCGTTCGTTGCGTCCTTCAGCGTCTGCGTTCCCGAGTGCACCGGATGCACCGTCGCGCCCAAGAGCTGCATCAATGCGACGTTGGGTGCCTGGCGTTCGACGTCGCGCGCGCCCATGTAGACGTCGACGGGCAAGCCGAACCTCGCCCCGACCGTGGCGGTGGCGACACCGTGCTGGCCCGCCCCAGTCTCGGCGATGAGGCGCTTCTTTCCCATGCGGCGCGCGAGCAATGCCTGACCAAGCGTGTTGTTGATTTTGTGCGAGCCCGTGTGGTTGAGGTCTTCACGCTTCACGATCATCGGTACGCCCGGCGCTTCGAAGCGCTGCGCACGGTAGAGCGGCGATGGCCTGCCGACATACGAGCGCAGCAGTGCACGGTACTCGCTCCAGAAATGCTCGTCCTCGAAAGCCTCTGCGACGGCGCGCTCGAGCTCCTCGAGTGCATACGCGAGAACCTCCGGCACGAACCGGCCGCCGAAGGCACCGAAATAGCCGCGAGCGTCAGGCTTCATCCGCGTCTTTCACGGCACGTACGAACGCAGCCATCTTCACCGCGTCCTTTCGTCCTCTGCTGTCCTCGACGCCGCTGCGCGCATCGACCGCGAACGGCCGGACCTCTCGCACGCACCCCGCGACGTTCTCCGGCGTCAGGCCGCCCGCAATCGCGATAGGCCGCACGCGCGCGATGGTCGCGACGTGCTCCCACGCGAAGGGCGTGCCCGGAAGGCCGCGGTCTTCTCGCGCCGTGTCGAAGAGCACGAGCGCATCGGGAAACTCGCGGCAGCGGTGCGCGAGCCGCTCCGTCGAGTCGCCCGGCATCACCGGAAGCGCCTTCACGACCAGTCCCCCGATTTCCGAGGCGAACGTTCCGGATTCGTTTCCGTGCAGCTGGACGACGAGGCCCGGCAGCTCGTCTCGAGCCGCCTCGATCTCGGCGCGCTTCGGGTTCGCAAAGACGCCCACGGCAGTTACGAACGGGGGGATGCGGCGCGCGATCTCCTCGAATGCCGGCCACGTGATGTGCCGCGGCGACGCCGCGAAGATCATGCCGACCGCATCGGCGCCGGCGTCGATCGCTTGTTCTACGTCGGTCCAGCTCGTGCAGCCACAGAACTTCACGCGCGTGCGCATCAGCGAACGTCCGCCCGAAGCGCTGCCTTCAAGCTCGCGATGCGCTCGCCCGGCGATTCTGCGCGCATTAACGCCTCCCCGATGAGGAATCCCCGTGCTCCAGCCTGCCGCAAGCGCAGCAAGTCTTCCGCATGTTGCATTCCGCTCTCGCTGATCGCGAAGACCTCCCGCGGAACCTGCGGTAAGAGCAACTCGCTCGTCGCGAGATCGGTCGTCAGCGTGCGCAGGTTGCGGTTGTTCACCCCGACGACTCTCGCTCCGCTGCGCACTGCACGCTCGAGCTCGGCCTCGTCGTGTACCTCGACGAGCGCATCCATAGCGTACGCCGAGACCTCGTCCATGCAGGCTGCCAGCATCCGGTCGTCGAGCGCGGCGACGATGAGCAGCACGCAGTCCGCACCGTGCGCCGCCGACTGCGCGATTGCATAACGGCTTCCGAGAAAATCTTTGCGCAAGATCGGCCGCCGTGACGCCGCGCGCGCGACGTCGACAAATGCCAAATCACCAAGGAAATGATCGGGCTCCGTGAGGACGCTGATCGCATCCGCGTCGTCGTAGCTGCGGGCAATCGCTGCGGCGTCGAAGTTCCGCGCGATGAGCCCCGCCGAAGGCGACGCCCGCTTGATTTCCGCGACGATCGCGCAGCCATCGGCGGCGCGCAACGCGCCGAGAAAGCCGCGACGCTCGCCCATCCGCGCGAGCGCGCGTTCCCGCACCGTTGCATACGACTCGGAGCGCTCCGCTGCGGCGAACCGCTCGAGCGCTGACGCAAAAATCGGCTCCAGCACGTCAGGCATAGGCAACCGTCTTCGCGCGCTCGAAGACGCGCAACGCTTCTCCGCTCGCAAGCACCTCGCGCGCGGATGCAAATGCATCTTCGAGCGATGGGCGAGCGCCGGCCACGGTCAACGCGAGCGCGGCATTGAGCGCGACGACGTCCGCGCGCGCAGATTGCTCTCCGCCCAGTACGTCTAGAAAGGCTGCCAGGCACGCATCCCGCGTCGCGCCCGAAAGCTCCGCTAATGAGGCGTGCACGCCGAAGGCGCTCGGATCGATCTCGAACCGCCGCACGTCATTCCCAAACAAAAGCACGCTCGTCGCGCCCTCGCCCGCGATTTCGTCCATGCCGCCGGGACCGTGCACGACCGCGCCGCTCGTTCCCATCCGCTCCAGGATGGCAGCCACAATCTCTACTGCAGCGGGACGCGCCACGCCGACGACGAGATGCGTCGGGCGCGCGGGGTTCGTTAGCGGGCCCAGCAGATTGAAGATCGTCGGAACGCCCAGCTCTCCACGCATCGGCGCGACCTGCTTCATCGCGGGATGGTAGTGCGGCGCAAAAAGGAACGTGAAGTTCGTCTCGCGCAGCATGCGCGCGCTGCGCTGCGGTGACGCATCGAGCCGTAACCCCGCAGCCTCGAGAACGTCGGCGCTGCCACATACGCCCGAGGCCGCACGATTTCCGTGCTTCGCAACGGGAACGCCTGCCGCTGCGACGACGAGGGCAGCCATCGTGGAGATGTTGATCGTCCCCGAGCTGTCGCCTCCTGTGCCGACGATGTCGACCAGCACCGGCAGCTCGTGATCGAGACGCACGCATCGCTCGCGCATCGCGCGCGCCGCTCCGGCGACCTCGTCATGCGTTTCGCCGCGAGCCGCAAGCGCGACGAGCAGCCCAGCCGCCAGACTCGGCCCGACGTCGCCGTCCATGATGGCCCCGACGAGGGCGGCCGCCTCCGCTTCGTCGAGCCTCCCGCCGTCCAAGATACGGCGCAGCAGCGACGCGTACGAAATCTACCTCACCAACTCCACCAGCGACAGCTCCGCGGCGTCGCCGTTGCGCACGCGCGTCTTCGTGATGCGCGTATAGCCGCCCGCTCTCCCGCGGAATCCCGGCGCGATCTGCTCGACCAGTTTCTTCACCACCGCGGGCTCGGTGACGTATTCCGCAACGCGCCTGCGCGCCGCGAGGTCGCCCTTCATCGCCGCCGTGATGAGGCGCTCGGCTAAGCGGCTGACCTCCTTCGCCTTCGTGGACGTCGTCTCGATCTTCTCGTGCTTGAACAACGACGTAGCGAGATTGCGCAGCAGCGCGCGCCGATGCCCGTCGGTTCGTGAAAGCCGCTTGTACGCGATCTGGTGCGGCATCGTTACGACTGCCGAAGCGAGAGCCCACGCTCCGCGAGTACTTGCTTGATCTCGTCGAGTGACTTCTTGCCGAAGTTGCGCATCTTCATGATCTCGTCCTCGCTCAGATCGAGTAGCTCGGAGATCTTCGAGATTCCCGCGCGCTTCAGGCAATTGAAAGAGCGTACGGAGAGGTTGAGCGTCTCGACCGGTACGTCCCACTCGTTCGGCGGCGTCTCCGGTAGCGGCTCCGTCCGATCGGTGAAGGATACGAAGAGATCGAACTGTTCTTGCGCAATCCGCGCGGCGGTCGCTAGTGCTTCTTCCGGAGTGATGGCGCCGTTCGTCTCGATCTCGACGGTCAGACGGTCGTAGTCGACGCTCTGGCCGACGCGCGTGTCGTCAACGGTGAAGTTGACCTTGCGGATCGGCGAGAACATCGAATCGAGCGGGATCAGGCCGATCATGTGCTCGACGTTGCGCTGGCGATCGGCCATGACGTAGCCGCGCCCCTTTTCGATGCCGATCTCCATGGAGAGTTTCGCGTCCTTCGCCGTCAACGTCGCGAGATGATACGAGGGCTCGAGGATCTCGACGTCGGCATCCGGTGTGATGTCGCCAGCGATGACGTTCTTCGCTCCGTTCGCGTTGAGCGTCAGGACTTTGGGCTCGTCACCGTTGAGCTTGACGGGCAGTCCTTTCAGATTGAGCATCAGCGCGATCGTGTCCTCGACCATCCCCGGGATGGTCGAGAACTCGTGCAACACGCCGTTGAGCTTCATGTACGTGACTGCGGCGCCGGGGATCGAGCTGAGGAGAATCCGGCGCAGCGCGTTTCCGAGCGTGATGCCGAATCCGCGATCGAGCGGTTCGACGATGAACTTCGCATAGTTCTCGCGTCGCTCGCGAACCTCGATGTTTGCGCCGACGGGTGCTTCCAGAGTGGTCATGGTGCGGTTTCTTCGATCCTTTGCGGGCCGTTTACGTTATCCGGTTCGGGTCCCTGACCCGCTCCGATCGTACGCCTAACGGCGGAATGTCGTCGTTCCGCGGATGCGGATCAACGAGAGTAGTATTCGACGATGAGCTGTTCGTCCACCGGCGTGTCGATATGCTCGCGGGCTGGTAGTTGCAGCACTTTCGCAGCGTGCTCCTGCTCGTTCCATTCGAGCCAATCGGGAGGGCGCCGGCTGCGCGCTTGTTCCAAGTTGGCTTCGAAAACCGGCGACTTGAGGCTGCGCTGCCCAATGGTCACGACGTCGCCTGGCCTCACGATATGCGACGGAACGTTGACGACCTTGCCGTTGATCTTGAAGTGGCGGTGCGTGACGAGTTGCCGCGCCTGCGCGCGGCTTGCCGCCAGGTTCAACCGGTAGACGATGTTGTCGAGGCGCCGCTCTAATAACTGTAAGAACGTTCTTCCTGTCTGTCCCGGAACGCGAGCCGCCTCGCGAAAGTAGTTCTTGAACTGCGCTTCGTGCACGCCGTAGTAACGGCGCATTTTCTGTTTCTCGCGCAGCTGCCGCCCGTACTCCGAGACCTTCGTGCGCGATTTTCCCGCCGTTTTCTGGCCGGGAGCCGTTCCACGCCGCTCGACCGCGCACTTGCGTGAGAGACAGCGATCGCCTTTGAGGAACAGCTTGATCTTCTCGCCCGTCTTGCTCGCCGCGGTCTCGCGACGGCAGAGGCGACAGACCGGTCCGGTGTACCGCGACATTATACCCTCCGCCGCTTGGGCGGGCGGCAGCCGTTGTGCGGAATCGGCGTGACGTCCTTAATGAGCGTAATCTCCAGGCCAGCCGCTTGCAGCGATCGGATCGCAGCCTCACGGCCGGCTCCGGGTCCCCTGACGAGCACTTCCGTCGTCTTGAGCCCGTGTTCCATCGCTTTGCGCGCCGCGGCTTCGGCTGCCATCTGGGCCGCGAACGGCGTCGACTTCTTCGAGCCTTTGAAACCAAGGTTTCCGGCTGAAGCCCACGAGAGTACGTTCCCGTGCGCGTCGGCAATCGTCACGATGGTGTTATTGAAGGATGCATGAATGTGGGAGACGCCCGTTTGGACGTTCTTCACCTCACGCTTGCGGCGTGTCTTGGTTTGCTTTTTGGCAGCCAAAAAGAGACTCCGGTGGAAGGCGAGTATGCCGCGAGCACCGGTGAGAGCCCCGGCGCCAAGGGTGTATCTTATCGTAGCCGGAGGCCTAGGTCAAGGCGCGGAGGCCGGCCGAGCGCCGGGCCTCCGCGCCGGGGCATCTAGAACTTGATCCCGATCCCCGCGTACGGCCCGTTGTGGCTGTAAGACGCCGGGTCGTTTGCGTTGGCGGCCCGGCCGCTGTCACCGAGCCAGCCCAAGTCGATGAAGATCGGGCTGTTGCCGATGACGTAGGTCAGGCCGATCTGGTACTTGAGCACGCGGTAGGCGAGAAGCCATGGCGCGCCTAGGCTGTCCGTGTACGTGCCGCGCACGTTCGGGTAGTACCACGCGCTGCCGTACAGCGACAAGGCGTGATCGAGGTCCGGCAGTTTTTCCACGCCGAAGCCCCAGCCGTTCATGCTCGGATACCCGTAGTTGTTCGAGCGCCAAAGGTACCCGACGCCGATATAGATCCGCGGTTGCGCGACGCGGATACCCACGCGAGCGTCGAGATCCTGGTCGCGCGCCGTAAAGGACGGCACGAACGAGGTTCCGATGCCGCCGATGTTCGTAACGATGCACTGCGGATCGGTTGGGCTCGCGCAGTTGTGCGGATACTGGTACTGCCGGAAGTCCCCGGCGATCATCCACGGGATGCTCCACGTGGTGAACTCAAATGCGCCACGCACCGCGTACGAAGATCTACCCGTGTTTCCGGGGCTGAACTCGTTGTACACCTTCGGAGAGATGATGTAGTCTCCGGCGACGTACAGGTCGTTATAGTGCGCCGGCGGAGCTGGAGCCGGTGTCGGGGGCGGTGGCGCGGGAGCAGGCGTCTGCGGCGGAGGCGGAGGCGGAGGCGGCGTCGGCGGCAGATACCGTACGACGACGACGCGCTGGTCCGGCACCCACTGGACGTACGCGCCCATGCCTTCCGAGATCACGCGAACCGGTACGAGGACCATGCCGTCATACATGATCGGTGGCACGTCGAGCGGACGCGACTCGCCGTTCACGACGACCACGGGGCGTCCTACCGTTACCTGGACTTCCGCGCCCGCTTTCGAGACGGTCACGGTGCGCGTCGACGGGTCGTACGCGACCGATGCGCCCATCTGTTCGAACATGGAGCGCAGCGGGATGAGCACTGTGCCGTTGCGGACGAGCGCCGCGAGCACGCGGCTCTGCCGCAGCGTGTCGGGTTTGGTATATACGTGGTGGTCGTTATAGAGAATCGGAATCGCGCCGGACGGCGGCGAGCCGAAATCCGGTGCGGGAGCCGCCGCCTGTGCGACCGCAGCTTTCCCAATGTTACGCTGCGCCGACGCGGGAGACGGCATGGCCACCGCGGCAAGCCCGAAGAACGCTACAATCAGCGTTCCTAGAACCCCGATGCCCAATCGTTTCAAGAATGCCTCCTTATGTGATGACGGAGGGATCGCTGGAATGCCTCGCGCTTATCCGCCATGCCTGCTTATTCCCGTGTCAATCCAGGCGGTAAACGTCGAAGCAAGCAGATACCCGCGAGCATTTCCAGTGCCGCCAGGGCAAAAGCGGCAGTCACGCCGGTCTGCAGGCCACCGCCCAGCCGTTGGACGAGAGCGGTTGCCGCTAGCGGAGCGACGATCTGGGGGGCGATCACCGCGAGATTCCAGAATGCCATGCCGCCCGCTGCCGATGCTTGCGGGATGATGCGGCAGGCAATCGCCCAGTCGGCTACGAGAAACACGCCCCATCCGAGGCCGCCGAGCAGGATGGCTGCAGCGGCAGCGACGATCGAGCGCCCAATGACGAAGATCGCAAGCGCGACGACGGCACAGAGCGCGCCGGCCGTCGCAACGTTGCGCCGGTCGAAGCGATCGCTCGGGCGTCCTCCGAGCGCGGCTCCGGCGGCGCCGACGAGCGTGAAAGCGAGGATCAGAACGCCGTCGACGATTCGCGCTTGCTCCCGCGCGTGCGTGACGAACGCAAGCGTGTAGAAGAACAAATAGCCGAGCAAGGTGTAGAACCCCGCGAAGAGCGACGCGCGAGAGAGGAAGAGCAGCGCAAACGCGCGCGAGAAACGGATCGCGGCGTACGGCGGCGGGATACGCCGCGGCCAGGAACGCACCGTTCGAGCGGTCGCGGCACAGGTGGCGATCAGTAGCGCTCCGAGCACGCTCGCGAGGACGACTCCGTCAGCGATCGCGGTCGCGAGCACGGCTCCGGCCGCATTGCCCGCGCTCTGCAACCCCGCCATCCACGCGGAGGCGATCCCCGCGTTCTTGCGTTCCACGAGATCGGGGATCGCCGCTTGATAGGGGTTGATCGCGACGTTCAATCCGGCTTGCAGCGCCGCATACGAGCACAGCAGCGACCACGGTGACTGCGCGCGATAAAACCATATCAGCATTGCCGAGCCCAGCGCAGCGCCGACGACGTAGAACTCGATGCGTCGGCTCCCGGCCCGCCGCCGCCGATCGCTGAGCGGACCAACGAGGAGTTGAACGCCGGCTGCGACGAGCGCTCCCGACGTGGCGAGATAGCCGTAGAAGACGAGAGCGTGCGCCCCCGCAATCTGCGCGGAGCGCGCCTGAAGCGAGATGCCGAGCAACGCCCCCCAGACCGCTTGGATGCCGAACCAAAACAGGGCGAGGCGCGCCGGGCTTGCGCGACTATTCATGCGCGCAAGCGTAACGATACTGTGCTAGCTCGTCTGCATCGAACCCCAGCTCCGGCGCGCAATTGCGTACCGCCTGGACGCGCAAACCCAAGAGCCTTTCGGAGCGCCGCTCCAGCATCGGAATCGAGATCGCGTTGAACAGAAGCCGGCAGAGCAGATCCGGCCCCGCGAGCCGCGCCATCCTCCACGGGTGCTTTCGTGCGTTGAAGAACTTCGCCGCGAGCTCCGCGACGCGCGATGCCCCGCCCGGCGGCAAGAAGAACGCGCCTCCGTTGACCACGCGCTCCCTTCCGATAGCGATGCCGAAGCCGGGCGCGCCCGGAAAACGAAGTGCGAACGCCGCAGCATCCGTCAAAGCGATTGCCAGGCGCCCTTCGGCGCGTTCCACGAAATCGGTAATCGCAGCAGCACGTACGTACGGAAGGTCGCTCGTTAGATAGAGTAGCGCGTCGTCGTGCGGCCAAGCCCGAAGCGCACGCAGCACGTTCTCCGCACCATCTTCGCTCGCCGGGATGACGCGCTCGACGAGGCCGCCCGCGCAGGCTGCGCGCACCGGCTCATCTCCGACGACCGCGGTTTCCAGCGCGCCGGCTCCGTGTGCCGCTTCGATCGTACGCTCGAGCATGGTTCGCCCCCGCACGCGAGCCAAGGCCTTTACCGTCGTGCCGGCCGCTTCCGCATAGGCGCCGCGCAGTTGGCCGCCTGCGGTGATGACCGCTCTCACCCGCGCAATCCAGGCAACCCCTGCTGCGCCGGATGCTTCGGCGCCGGGTGCGCGAGGGTCGTCTCCGCCGCGTCTGCATACCTGCTCTGCAAGAGCCCCACCAGCGTCGCCGCGTTGCGCGCAGACTGGCCGCGGGCGTGATTGTTGAAGAACGCGAACGTGCGCTGCGTCCGTGCTTCGACGTCCGCGATGCGATCGCACCACGGTGCGAGCTCCTCGTTCGTGTACGCGTAATCGTAGCGCGTAACGTTCGTTCCCTTCCACCACATCCGCGCGTTGCGGCCGTGAAATCGCACGTATCCGATCGGGCCGGTCGCCTCCGATGACGGCGCTAACAGCGTCTCGTATGCCGGCATGTCGACGTTACAATACCCGGCGCCGAGCTCGCGTAGCATAGAGAGCGTCCGCGGGGCGTGCCACTCGCGCCGCCGGAACTCCACTACCAAGGGAACGTCTTCGAATGCCTCAGCGACGCGGCGGACGTACTCCTCGTTGTCCGTACTTGCGCCGAAGCCGTTCGGGAACTGTGCGAGCACGCATGCGAGCTTCGCCGATTCGCGCATCGGTGCCAGCGCTTCGACGAGGCGCCTCGCGTCCTCGTGCACGCGAACGCGCGCATCGGGAGGATGCGTTACCGTTGCCGGCGCCTTGAACGAGAAAAGGAACTCCGGCGGCGTACGCGCGCTCATCGACGCAACGCTGCGTTGCTCCGGGACGCCGTAGTAACTGCTGTCGACCTCGACGGCCGAGAATCGCCGCGCATAAAACGGCAGCATCTCGCTCGGCCGCATGCGTTCGGGATAGAACGGCCCGATCCAATCGCGATACGAGAACCCGCACGTACCGACGTAAATCAACGGCGCGAGGCTACTTCTTCGCGAGAACTTTCTTTTTGCCGGCGACGGTGCGCTTGGGGCCCTTCCGCGTGCGAGCGTTCGTTTTTGTGCGCTGGCCGCGCACGGGAAGCCCGCGACGATGACGCAGGCCGCGATAGCATCCGATGTCCATCAAGCGTTTGACGTTGGATTGAACCTCGCGCCGAAGATCGCCCTCGACCCGCAGCTGCATCTCGTCGATCGCGTCGCGCACGCCCTTCTCTTCTTCTTCGCTCATGTCTTTGACGCGCAGATCCGGACTGATGCGCGCCTGCGCGAGCAGGCGGCGCGCGGTCGACGGGCCGATGCCGTAGATGTACGTGAGCGCGACTTCGATGCGCTTCTCGCGGGGAAGGTCGATTCCGGCAATTCTCGCCATGCTTTGCTACCCTTGTACCTGTTTGTGTTTTGGATTGACTTCGCAGATAATCCGCACCTTACCGTGGCGCCGGATGACCTTGCATTTATCGCACATTCTTTTGACTGACGGACGTACTTTCATCACTGCATTACCTTGATAGAGCGCCGGTTTCGGCCTCCGGGCGGAAGTTGTCGGCGGCGGGATGCTCCCCGAGCTCTCGCAGCGTCAGGATCTTGGGACCCTTCTCGGTGACGGCGACGGTGTGCTCGAAGTGCGCTGCGAGTTTACCATCCGCCGTCACGACTGTCCAGCCGTCCTTCTGGATCTGGACTCCAGGTGCGCCCTGCGTGATCATCGGCTCAATCGCGATGACGAGGCCCGGCCGCAGCTTTGCTCCCGTGCCGCGCCGGCCGTAGTTGGGGACCTGCGGCTCCTCGTGCATCTCGCGCCCAACCCCGTGCCCGACGAGCTCGCGAACGACGCCGAAGCCGTTGCTCTCGGCGTGCTCCTGCACCGCTGCGCCGATATCGCCCACGTGCGCGCCGCTGCGCGTCGCGGCGATACCGATCATCAGGCATTCTTGCGTCACCGCGAGCAACCGGCGAGCTTGCGCTGAAATCTCTCCGATAGGAACCGTCACCGCGCTGTCGCTGACGAAGCCGTCGAGCGTCGTCCCGATATCGATGGAGAGCAGGTCGCCGTCTCGTAGGACATAGCGTCCGGGAATGCCGTGCACGATCTCGTCGTTCACCGACGCACAGATCGAGGCGGGAAAGCCGCGATAGCCTTTGAACGTCGGCACGCCTCCCCGCTCCCGAATCGCGCGTTCCGCGAAGTCGTCCAGCTCGCCCGTCGTCACGCCCGGGCGCGCACGCTGCATCAGCTCGCTAAGCACGGCTGCCGTGACCCTCCCGCTGCGGCCGATCGTCTCGATCTCACGCGAGGACTTGAGCGTGATCACGGCATCCGCAACGGCGACGATGTCGCTTCCAGCGCATGCAAAAGTTCGGCCGTCACTGCTTCGATGGGGCGCGATGCGTCGATCTTCAAGTAGCGGCGAGATCCGGCGTCGTCGTAGTAGGTGATCAGCGGTATCGTCTGTCTTTCGAAGACGTCGAGCCGATGGCACACGACGTCAGGATTGTCGTCTTCCCGCTGAATCAACGGGCCGCCGTCCTCGTCGTCGATCCCGGCCGTCTTGGAAGGGTTGAATTTCTCGTGATAGACCCGACCCGTGCGCGGATTCGTCCAGCGTCCCAGCAGCCGTTCTTCGAGCGTCGCGCGAGGAACGTAGAAGTAGATCGCGTGCGGCAGACCGCGCCCCGCCGAAGCGAGCATGTGATCGAGCGCTACGGCTTGCGCGACGGTCCTAGGGAATCCGTCGAAGATCACCCCCGCGCCGGCCGGCGGGAGGTTCTTCTTCACCATTTCAATGATGAGGTCGTCAGGCACGAGCTCGCCGCCCTGCATGTAGTCTTCAGCCGCCTTCCCAAGCTCGCTGCCGCGCTGCAGATTCTCGCGTAGCAAATCGCCCGTGGAGACCTGCCGGTATCCGTGTTGCCTGCGAAGGATCTGCGCCTGCGTACCCTTCCCAGCGCCGGGGGCGCCGAAGAAAATGACGTCCATGGCCGTTACGCCGAAACGCTCATCGCGACTTGATGAAGCCTTTGTAGTCGCGCATTGCCAAACGCGCTTCGATCTGATTGATGGTGTCTAGAGCGACGCCTACGACGATCAATAACGACGTCGAGCCCAAGTAAAACGTCGTGATGCTCAAGCCTTGCTGGAGCATGCTCGGCAGCACCGCCAAAAGACCGAGATAGATCGCCGCGGCGGTCGTGATTCGATAGAGAATCTTGTTCAAATAGTCTACCGTCGGTTGCCCCGGGCGGATGCCCGGAATGAACGAGCCCGTCTTCTTGAGATTGTCGGCAACGTCGCGCGTATTGAGCACGATCGAACTATAGAAGAACGTGAAAATGACGACCAGGAAAAAGTACACGCCATTGTAGAGCAGCGTGTTGGGCGCGAAATAGGCCTGCAGCCAGTTCGATACCGCCGCGAGCGCGCCGTGCGCCGTTCCGCCGCGATTGAACCACGACAACGCCTGCTGCGGGAGAAGCAAAATCGAGATCGCGAAGATGATCGAGATGACGCCGGCATTGTTCAACCGCAGTGGAATGTACGTCGAGCGCCCGGCGAACATCTTGCGTCCGACGACGCGCCGCGCCTGCTGCACCGGAACGCGCCGCTGCCCCTGATACAGGAACACGATTGAAACGATGATGACGACCGCCATCAACACGTAGAGCACGAGATGGAGCAAGCTTAAGCCGCCGCCCGCGGCCGTCGAGTACGTGTTTGCCACGTACGTCGGATACCGCAACACGATGCCAATGAAAATGATGAGCGATACGCCGTTGCCGATTCCACGGTCGCTGATCTGCTCGCCGAGCCACATGAGGAACAGCGTCCCCGCAACCATCGCGAGAATCGCAAAGAGCAGATAGGCTACGCTCGTGTCATAGAAGACGCCCGACGCTCGCATGGAGTTCGCCATGAACGTCCCCTGCACGGCGGCAAGCAGGATCGTCAGCCACCGCGTGTACTGGCTGATCTTCTTGCGGCCCTCCTCGCCGCCTTTCTTCGCCAGCTCCTCGAGTTGCGGCAGCACGACGGTCATCAGCTGCATGATGATCGATGCGTTGATGAAGGGCGTAATGCCCATCGCGATGACGGAGAGGCGCTGCAGCGCGCCGCCAGAGAGGAAGCCCAGCAGATTGTAGAACGTGCCGCTCGAGAGAACTCGCTGCCACGCCTGCTGATTCACGTTCGGGAGCTGCACGTGGATCATGAAGATGAACCACGCGAAGGCGAAAAGCACGAAGCCGACGCGTTTGCGAATCTCCGGAACGAGCAGCGCGGCGCGGAGGTTGTTTAGCAACTACGCGCTTCCGCCGACCGCCTCGAGCTGTGCGCCGGCGGCCTCCAGCGCGCTGCGGGCGCTGGTCGAGAAGAGAACGTCGCGAAAGCGCAAGCCTTGCGGAATCGTCTTGCCGCTCTGCGCGCCCCCCAGGATCTTCACGCCGTCGCAGACGTCTTTGAGAACGCCGCGTTCGCGCAGCGATTCCGGCGAGATCTCGACGCTCGGGTCCCATTCTGCCAACTGGTACAAGTTCACGACCGCATAGCGAGACCGGAAGTGTCCGATGTCTCGCGCCTTCTGCGAATACCCTCGCCGGTGCGGTAAGCGCCGCGCCCAAGGCGTCTGTCCGCCTTCGAACGTCCGCCCTTTGCCGCCGCCCGAGCGAACCGTCTGACCCTTGCCGCCTTCGCCGCCCGTCTTCACCATGCCCGAGCCGTGCCCGCGTCCGATGCGCTGGCGCTTCGGCCGGCTGCCTGCGGCGGGCGCGAGCGCTCCCAGCTTCAAAATACCCGTACCAGACGCGATCGCCCCGGACCGCGCGTGCGGTTTGGCAGCCGCGTGCGGCTTCGCGGCAGCGTGCGGCTTCGCGGCAGCGTGCGGCTTCGCAGCAGCGCGCGGTTTCGCAGCAGCGCGCGGTTTCGCAGGGGCGTGCGGCTTCGCGGCGGCACGTGGTTTCACAGCCGAGGTTTTCTTCATCGCGGACGGGGCGCGCGCGGGAGACTTCTTTGCTTTCTTCTTCTCTGCCATGATCGTTACGCCGCAAAAATCTCTTTGGCGGTCTTGCCGCGACGCGCGGCAACCTGCTCTATCGTCCTCAGCGACGCCAGTGCCTCGACGGTAGCGAGCACCACGTTTACGGGATTATTGCTGCCCAGAGACTTCGTCAAGATGTCGTGAATACCGGCGAGCTCGAGCACCGCGCGCATCGACCCGCCGGCAATGACGCCGGTTCCCGGGGCGGCCGGCTTCAACATGACGCGTGCTGCACCGGCTTGGTGCGTCACCGCATGAGGAATCGTCTTCTCGACCATTGGAACGGTGATGATCGCCTTACGCGCTCGCTCCACGCCCTTGCGAATCGCTTCCGGAACTTCGCCTGCCTTGCCGATCGCAAAGCCAACGCGCCCGTTGCGATCGCCGACCACGACGAGCGCGCTGAAGCTGAAACGCTTGCCTCCCTTCACGACCTTCGCCACGCGGTTCACGCGAACGACCGTCTCGTCAAACCCACTGCCGTCGCGCTCGCGACCTCCACGATACTGCATTGAAACTCCTAAAACTCCAATCCGGCTTCGCGCGCGGCATCGGCAAGCGCCCGAACGCGACCGTGATACTTGTAGCCGGCGCGATCGAAGACGACGTGGGTCACGCCCGCAGCCTTCGCTTTTTGCGCAATCGCCGTCCCGACGGCCTTGGCCGCGCCGAGATTCGTGTGCGACGCAGACGCCGCCCCGAGCTCCTTCTCACGCGTCGACGCTGCAACGAGCGTATGCCCTTTGGCGTCGTCCACAACTGCGGCATAGATGTGGTGCAGCGTGCGCCGCACGAACAAACGCGGGCGCTCTGCCGTACCGGCAACCTTCCGGCGCACCCGCTCGTGACGCGAGCGCCGCGCGACGTTCTTTGATACTCGTGCCATTACTTCTTACCGGCCTTCGCCGCTTTGCCGAGCTTGCGCCGAACGTGCTCGCCCTCGTAGCGAATGCCTTTCCCCTTATAGGGCTCGGGCGGCCGCAACGAGCGGATCTCGGCCGCGACCTGCCCGACGCGCTGTTTGTCGATGCCATCGACGTGAATCTTGTTCTGACCCTCGACCGAGAGCGCGATGCCCTGCGGCGGCGAGAAGACGACCGGGTGCGAATACCCGAGGCTCAAGTTCAACCGTTCGCCCGACTTTGCGGCGCGATAACCGACACCTTGCAGCTCGAGGCTCTTGCGGAATCCCTTGCTCACTCCCTCAATCATGTTCGCGATCAACGTGCGCGTCAAACCGTGCGCTGCCCGGTGCGTGCGCGCGTTGCCGCGGCGCTCGACGACGACGCTCGCGTCATCGACGCGCACCTCGACGACGTCGCCGAGGATCTGCTGGCACAGCTCGCCCTTCGGCCCCTTGACGCGTACCTCGGTGCCTCCAACGGTAACGTTCACGCCCGTGGGCACGGGGACGGGCATCTTTCCTATACGTGACATGCGCGTTACCAGACGTAAGCCACGACTTCGCCGCCGACACCGAGCTTGCGCGCACGCTTGCCCGACATGATGCCTTGCGGCGTAGAGATGATGACGAGTCCCAGACCGCCGAGCACGCGCGGAATAGACGTCCTCGGCGTGTATACGCGCAGACCCGGTCGCGAGATGCGGCGAAGGCCGGTAATGACTTTCTCCTTCTCGGGGCCATAGCGCAACACGATGCGCAAGAGTCCCTGCGGACCTTGGCTTACGCGCTCGAAACCGTCGATAAAGCCTTCGTCCTTGAGGATCTGCGCGATCGCTTGCTTCACGCGCGAGGCGGGAACGTCGACGGTTGCGTGATTCGCGGTGTTCGCGTTGCGAATCCGCGTGAGCATGTCGGCGATCGGATCGGTTACAGCCATACTGCTTCCCCTCTCACCACGACGCCTTCGTCACGCCCGGGACCGTGCCGGCGTGCGCGCCCTCGCGAAAACAAATTCGACACATCGCGAAACGCCGCAGGAATCCCCGCGGCCGGCCGCAGGTTCGGCAGCGGTTATGCTTGCGTACCGAAAACTTCGGCGTCCGTTTCGACTTGACGATCATGCTCGTTTTTGCCAAGATTCCTAGCCCCTCGCGCGCTGCGCTTGCAGCGGCAGTCCCATGGCGACGAGAAACTCCGACGCCTCTTCGTCGGTCTTCGCCGTCGTCACGATCGTAATGTCCATACCGCGCGTCTTATCGACCTTGTCGTAGTTGATCTCCGGAAAGACGAGTTGCTCGCGCAGCCCGAGATTGTAGTTTCCGCGCCCGTCGAACGATCTCTGCGGAAGGCCGCGGAAATCGCGAATGCGAGGCAGCACGATATTGAATAGCTTGTCCAAGAATACGTACATCCGGTCGCCGCGCAGCGTCACCTTCGCCGCGATGTTTACGCCCTGGCGCAGCTTGAAAGCGGCAATCGATTTCTTCGCCTTGGCCACCACGGGCTTCTGGCCGGTGATCGCCGTCAGCTCGGCGACGGCATTATCGAGCGCCTTCGGGTTGACGAGCGCCTCGCCGACGCTCATGTTCACGACGACCTTTTCGAGCTTCGGAATCTCGTTGACGTTCCCGTAGCCGAAGCGCTCTTGCAGCTGCTTAGCGACCTGCTCGAGGTATCGTTCTTTCAATCGCGACGCCACGACCCTACGCTCCCTTCGCCGATTCGCGCGCTGGCTCGCCGCACCGCGCGCAAATGCGAGCCATCCGATGCTCCTTGGTTTCGCCGCGGCGCAGCCGGGTCGGCGCCTTACACGCTTCGCAGACGTATTGAAGCGCCGAGAACGGCAGCGGTGCTTCCTTCTCCACGATGCCGCCGCTGCGGCTTGCCGATCCCATGTTCGACGTCTGCTGTTGCGGCTTCGTGTGGCGCTTCACGACATTCACGCCTTCGACCGTTGCATTGCCGGTATTCGGAAAGACCGCCTTGACGATGCCGCGTTTGCCCTTTTCTTTGCCCCGAAGCACGACGACGGTATCACCCTTGAGGAGCTGCGCTTTCACAGGACCTCCGGCGCGAGCGATGCGATCTTCAAGAAGCCGCGGTCGCGCAGTTCGCGCATGACTGGACCGAAGACGCGGGTGCCGCGCGGGTCGAGGTTGTCTTTCTCTCCCTTGATGATCACGCACGCGTTGTCGTCGCAGCGAACCACTGATCCGTCCGTGCGGCGAATCGGCGCAGTCGTCCGTACGACGACCGCTTTGACGACCTGCCCTTTTTTCACGGCGGCGCCAGGGATAGCGGCCTTCACCGTTCCCACGATCACGTCGCCGACGTGTGCGTACTGATGGCGCCCGCCTCCTTGAATATGAATCACCAACAGCTCTCGCGCGCCGGAATTGTCGGCAACCTTCAGCCGCGTTTCCTGCTGTATCACTTCGCCCGCTCCACGACCTCGACCAGCCTCCACCGCTTGTCGCGTGAGAGCGGCCGGCACTCCACGATGCGAACGACGTCGCCCGTATGCGCCTCGTTGCGCTCGTCGTGCGCTTTGAAGCGCGCTGACTTGCGAACGATCTTTCCGTAGACGCCGTGCGGAACGCGCGTCTCGGAAACGACGACGATCGTCTTGTCCATCTTGTCCGACGCGACGCGGCCGACCTTGATCCGGCGGCGTCCGCGGTCCTTACGCTGCTCCATCGCGCTCCGTTATCTTCTTTTCGCAAATGACCGTCTGGATTTGCGCGTAGGAACGGCGCGTCTCACGCACTTTACTAAAGTCCGTGAGATGCCCGGTTCGAAGGGCAAAGCGCAGGGTGAAGAGCTCCTCCTTCGTCTCCTTTGCCTTGCGTTCGAGCTCCGGAACACTCAAGCTTCGAAGCTCCCCAAGCGCGTTGTGTTTCACGTGCGCGCCTCCTCGCGAGTGATGATTCTCGTCCCGATCGGCAGCTTCGAAGCGGCGCGCTGCAGCGCCTCGCGCGCCGTCACCGGCTCGACGCCGGCCAACTCGAAGAGCACGCGGCCCGGCCGCACGACCGCGACCCAGAACTCCGGGTTGCCCTTTCCCGAGCCCATTCGGACCTCGGCAGGCTTCTTGCTCACCGGTTTGTCGGGAAAGACCTTGATCCACACCTTGCCGCCGCGTTTGATGTGCCGCGTCATGGCGATTCGCGCCGCTTCGATCTGCCGATTGGTCATCCAACACGGCTCCATCGCCTGCAAACCGAACTCGCCGAACGTCAGCGTGCTGCCGCGCGTCGCCGCGCCGCGCATGCGACCGCGTTGCGCTTTGCGCCACTTCACACGTTTGGGTGTCAACATTATTCAGCGCTCCCGTCCGGCGGAGCAACGGGCGGCACTTCCACCGGCGCGGGCTCCAATGCAACCTCGACCGGCGCGGGCTCCAATGCAACCTCGACCGGCGCGGGCTCCAACGCAACCTCGACCGGCGCGGGCTCCAATGCAGCCTCGACCGGCGCGGGCTCCAATGCAGCCTCGACCGGCGCGGGCTCCAATGCAACCTCGACCGGCGCGGGCTCCAATGCAGCCTCGACCGGCGCGGGCTCCAATGCGACCTCGACGGGGATCGGCGGCAACGCCACTTCCACCGGCGCGGATTCGCGCGAGGTTCCGTCTTGCGGACGCCGCCCGCGGCCGCCGCGTTCGCGGCGGCGCTCCGAGCGCTCCGTTCGGCCTTCGCCGCGCGGCTGCTCCGGAAGCACTTCGCCGCGATAGATCCACACTTTCACGCCGATGCGACCGAACGTCGTAAACGCTTCGACGGTTGCATAGTCGATGTCGGCCCGCAGCGTATGCAGCGGAACCTTGCCGTCGGCGTTGCGCTCGGTCCGCGCGATCTCGGCGCCGCCGAGCCTTCCGGAGACTTGGACCTTCACGCCGCGCGCACCGGCCTTCATCGAACGCGAAATCGCCTGCTTCATGGCGCGACGGAACGCAATCCGCTTCTCCAGCTGATCGACGATGTTCTGGCCAACGAGCCGCGCATCGAGCTCCGGGTGCTTGATCTCCATAACGTTGACCTGAACGTTTTTGCGGGTCAGCTGCTCGAGGCTCTTGCGAATATCCTCGATCCCCACCCCGCGTTTGCCGATGATGATGCCCGGCTTGGCGGTGTTCACGATGACGCGCGCCTGATTGGCGCGCCGCTCGATCTCGATCCTGCTGATCGCAGCCGACCGCATCCAGCGATTGAAGAACTTTCGGATGGCCGCGTCTTCGTGCAGCCAATCGATGTAGTGCTTCTTCTCGAACCAGCGGCTGTCCCAGGTTCGCGTGATGCCCAGGCGCATGCCGACCGGATGAATCTTATGTCCCATGAACGTCCTCTATGACGCTGCGCCTGCGGCGGCAGCGCGCTGGCGGCGGCGTGCGGTTGCGCGTTTGGGTTGCGCCGTCGCGGCAACGGCCGCGCCCGGCCTGCTGCGACGAATCTGTTTCGGAGCCTGCTCCGTCACGACGACGGTCACGTGCGACATCCGCTTGCGCTTAAAGTACGCACGTCCTTGCGCACGCGGGTCGAGCCGCTTCGTGAAGCGGCCGCCCGGGCCGCCGTCGACCGTGATGCGAGCGACGTAGAGCTCGTCCACGTTCATGTTGTGGTTCGCGCCCGCATTCGCCGCCGCACTGCGCACGAGGCGTTCCATCGGCTCGGACGCATACACGCCCGAGAACTTCAACAGCACGAGCGCCTCGCGAACGCTCTTCCCGCGAATTGCGTCAGCAATCCGGCGAAGCTTTCGCGGACCCATCCGTACGAAGCGCAGATGCGCGACCGCCTGCTGCGCGGGCTGCGCGTTTTCAGCCGTCACGGCGTCGTCGCCGGCTTCACGGCGGCCTTCTCGCCGCCGTGCCCGCGGAAGGTTCTCGTGGGCGCAAACTCGCCCAGCTTGTGCCCGACCATGTTCTCGGTGACGTAGACCGGGACGTGCGCCTTTCCGTTATGAACGCCGATCGTGTGACCGACCATCGCCGGCACGATCGTCGACGCGCGGCTCCACGTGCGAATGACGCGCCGCTCGCGCGTTTCGTTCAGCTTTTCCACTTTCTTCAACAGGTGCTCCGCGACGTACGGGCCCTTCTTGAGCGATCTACTCACTCAGAGAATCTCCTCACGACTTCCGCTTGCGAACGATCATCTGCGCGGTGCGCTTGTTGCGCCGCGTCTTTTTGCCCATCGTCATCTGGCCCCACGGTGTCGTCGGCGGCCTACCCGACGTGGAGCGCGCCTCTCCGCCGCCGTGCGGGTGATCGACGGGGTTCATTGCGATGCCGCGGACGCTCGGACGTTTGCCCATATGGCGCATCCGCCCCGCCGTGCCGATGATCTGATTCTCATGGTCGATGTTGCCCAGCTGACCGATCGTGGCGCGGCACTCGATGTGAATCTTGCGCACCTCGCCCGATGGCATGCGCACCTGCGAGTACTCGCTTTCCTTGGCCATCAGCTGCGCGCCGACGCCGGCGGAGCGCACGAGCCGGCCTCCCTGTCCCGCGCGAAGCTCGATGTTGTGGATCACGGTACCCACCGGAATGCTCTTGATCGGCAACGCGTTTCCGATCTTGATGTCGGCCGCCGTGCCCGATTCGATGACGTCGCCGACTTGCAAGCCGAGCGGTGCGAGGATGTAGCGCTTCTCTCCGTCGCGATAGTGCACGAGCGCGATGCGCGCCGACCGGTTCGGATCGTATTCGATCGTCGCGACCTTCGCCGGGATGCCGTCCTTCGAGCGTTTGAAGTCGATGAGCCGGTAGAGCTTGCGCGTCCCGCCACCCTTGTGCCGCACGGTGATGTGACCGTTGAAGTTTCTCCCCGCATGCTTTTTGCGAACCTCCAGGAGCGAGCGCTCTGGCTCGACCTTGCTGAGATCCGAAAAGTCGATCGTCGTCACGAATCGGCGCCCGGGGCTGGTAGGACGATATTTCTTTACTGGCATCTATTGCTCGAAGTAATTGACGCCACCCAGCTCGATCTTCTGACCGCTCTTGAGCGTAACCACAGCTTTTTTGTAATCGCTTCGCCGGCCACTCGTGCGAACGCGGCCTCGAGCGAACGTGCGGGCCTTGCCGCGAACGTTGACGGTATTCACTCGCACGACGTTAACCTTGAAGATTTGCTCCACAGCCTGCCGAATCTGCGTCTTCGTCGCATCGGGGCGAACCGTGAACGTGTACTGGGTCTCCAAGGCCTTCGACATCGCCTTCTCGGTGATGCGCGGCGAAAGAATCACGTCCTGTGCCTCCATTACCGGCTCCTCGCGAGGCGCTCGACCACCGCATCGTATGCGGCCGTCGTGAAGACGAGACGCTCGAATCGCAACACGTCCTTGACGTCCAGCGCGCCGTCGTCGGTAATGCGAACGCGCTGCAGGTTCCGCACCGCGCGTGCGATGGATGCGGCGTTTTCCTCTCCGCGCGCGTGAACGATCAGAATAGTGGCGCCGCGTGCGGCGCTCTTGCGGTCCCCGAAGAGCAACGCGACGCACTGCGCCGTCTTCGACGGCGCGAACGTCTCGGCGTCGAGCAGCGTTACGGCGCCGTTGCGAAAGCGATCGGCGAGTGCGGCGACGAACGCGGCGCGCCGCTCCTTCTTGTTGAGATCCTCCGCGTAGCTACGGGGCTGCGGTCCGAAGACGACGCCGCCATGCCGCCACTGCGGGGAACGAATCGAACCTTGACGGGCACGGCCGGTGCCCTTTTGCCGCCACGGCTTCTTGCCGCCGCCGGAGACTTCGTCGCGTTTCTTCGTCGACGCCGTTCCCGCGCGCGCGTTGGCAAACTCGCGATGCACCGCGCGAAAGAGCGCGTGCTCCGGCGTGGCGGCGCTCGTGAACAGATCGTGGACGGCGACTTCTCTGAGCACGGCGCCAGTGCCGTCGATGACGTTGGGCATTACGCCTTCGCTCCGGCCTTGGTCTTGACGCTCAGGCGCACGACGACGAACCCGTTCTTCGCACCGGGAACCGGTCCACGTACGAGCAGCACGTTGCGTTCGGCATCGGCACGCACGACCTCGAGATTCTGATGCGTCGTTTGGTCGACGCCGAAGTGCCCGGGGCGACGGCTGCCGCGCGTCGTGCGTCCCGCGTTCGTATCGCCGTTCGAGGCGGGCTGGCGATGAATCATCGATCCGTGACTGGCACCGCCGCCGCTGAAGTTGTGGCGCTTGATGGCTCCGGCGAAGCCATGGCCCTTCGAGACGCCGACGACGTCTACGCGATCGCCCGGCTCGAACGCTGAGACGGTTACCGTTTGACCGACCTCGAGACCCTCGATGTCCTCGCGAAACTCGTGGACGACCCGCGCCGGCTCGACGCCCTGCTTCTTATAATGGCCTGCGAGCGCTTTGGTGAGGCGGCGACGTTTGATCGCGCCGAATCCAAGGGCAACGGCCTCATAGCCGTTCCGCTCCTTCGTTCTCCGTTCCAGGACCGTGCAGGGACCAGCCTCGATCACCGTCACCGGAACGAACCTTCCGTCCTCGGTGAAGTAGCTGGTCATCCCCACCTTGCGGCCAAGGATGCTCTTCATGAATCTCCCTCGACTTGAGGCGCCGTGATACACACTGATCCTGGCGTACTGCTCACGTTGCCCGGACCACAACCTCGGCACTATAGCAAGGCGGCCCCGGCGCGTCAAGCGCCGGGGCCCCTAGAGCTTGTCGCCGGCACTCTAAAGAGCTAGTAGTTCAGTCTCAGATCGTATTGACACGTGTTGAAGGAGCCGCGCGTCAGCGTGTGTCCGTTGCGATAGATGACCCGGACGTCTTCGAGGCAGCCCTCACGGATCGTGAAGTTCGCCGACTGACCGGGGAAGAGAAAGTTGTTACCGAGCAAGTCCGGCCCCCACATGCGCCGGTTAATGCCCGAGACGTTGATGGTTTCCACCGCGTGAGAACCAGCATTCACGATGCGCAGGTTGTGCGCGGCGAGTGTCGGCGCCGTGCTGAGCAGCACGGTCGTCAACGCCATCGAGAGAGCAAGCACAGTCTTCTTCAGCATAATTGCACCTTTCATTGACCGCAGTAGCAAGCGGGCTCTCGGCCTCTACGTTGCGACTCTGGCCATTCCCTTCGAGCTAGCAGGCTAGGTGAACGCGGAGAGGCCCGTTATCGCTTCACCCAAGACGAGCGTGTGAATCTCGTTCGTGCCCTCGTAGGTATACACGGACTCCAAGTTGTTCATGTGCCGGATCACCGGATACTCGAGCGTGACGCCGTTAGCGCCGAGTACGCCGCGGGCGCAGCGCGCGATCTGCAGCGCGGCGCGCACGTTGTTGAGCTTGCCGAAGCTGACGTGAGGAGATAGGAGCCTGCCCGCGTCCTTCATTCGGCCGAGATGCAAGGCAAGCAGCGTTCCTTTTTCGAGCTCGATCAGCATCTCGACCAAGCGCTCTTGAATCAGTTGGAAGCCGCCGATCGGACGATCGAACTGGATGCGTGTCTTGGCGTACTCGAGCGCAGTCGCGTAGCAGGCACGCGCGGCACCCATCGCTCCCCAGATGATGCCGTAGCGGGCCTCGTCTAGCGTCGTCAGAGGCGCTCGCATGCCGACTGCCTCCGGCAGCACCGCTTCCTCAGGCAGCCGGCAATCGTCCAATACGAGTTCGCTCGTGACGCTCGCGCGCAGCGAAAGCTTGCGCGCGACGTCCCGAGCCGAAAAGCCCATGGTATCCGTCGGAACGAGGAACCCGCGGATTCCGTCGTCGCTGCGCGCCCAAACGATCGCAACGTCCGCGATGGAGCCGTTGCTGATCCACATCTTCGTTCCCCGCAGGATCCAGTCGCCGCCGTCGCGCCGCGCGAAAGTCCGCATTCCCGCGGGGTTGCTCCCAAAATCCGGTTCCGTCAAGCCGAAGCAGCCGATGACCTCGCCGCGCGCCATCGGTGCGAGCCAGCGGACACGCTGCGCCTCGCTTCCCCAGCGCGCGATTGCGTGCATCGCAAGGGAGCCTTGCACGGAGACGAAGCTGCGGACTCCGGTGTCGCCGGCTTCCAGTTCGAGGCATGCTAGTCCATAGGCGACGGCGCTTGCGCCCGCGCAATCGTAACCGCGCAGATGCATGCCCAAAACGCCGAGCGTGCCGAGCTCTTTGGCCAGCTCGCGTGGAAAGATCCCGGCTTCGAACCATTCCGCAACGTACGGCAACACGCGATCCGCGACGAACTTTGCAACCTCTGCACGTATGAGACGCTCGTCGTCAGACAACAGCGCGTCGATCGCCAGGAAATCAAGCGGATCGGGCGGCGGCACTTATCGGTTCACGAAGCTCATGTCGGCGTATCGCGCGCCGCTGGCGGCGTCGGGTGGGAACACGGCTTCGAGTGCTTCACGGTCGGCAACGCTCAATACCACGTCGAGTGCGCCGAGGTTCTCTTCGAGATATTTCACGCGCTTAGTGCCCGGAATCGGAACGATGTCCTCGCCTTGCGCGAGCAGCCACGCGAGTGCCAGCTGTGATGGCGTGCATCCGAGGTGTTGTGCGATTCGTTGCACCTCGCGCACGAGCGCCAGATTCTTGGCGAAGTTCTCTCCCTGGAAGCGCGGCGAATGTGCGCGGAAATCGTCATCTGCGAAGTCACTCGGACTGGAAATGGCCCCGGTGAGGAATCCGCGTCCGAGCGGGCTGTACGCGACGACACCGATTCCGAGCTCACGTGCGGCCGCTAACTGGCCGTTCGTCTCGAGATCGCGCGACCACAACGACCATTCGTTCTGCACGGCGGCGATAGGATGTACGGCGTACGCGCGTCGCACGTTCTGCGCACTCGCCTCCGAAAGCCCGAGAAAGCGCACTTTGCCCGCGGAGACCAGCTCCGCCATGGTCCCGACGGTCTCTTCGATTGGGACGCTGGTGTCGACGCGATGCTGGTAGTAGAGATCGATGTAGTCGACGCCCAGACGCTCCAGCGACGCTTCGCAGGCCGAGCGCACGTACTCCGGCCTACCGCTGATCCGGCGCTCCCCCGGACGGTCGGCAGCCCGAACGATGCCGAACTTCGTCGCCACCACGACGCGATCGCGCATCGATCGAATAGCTTTGCCGACGAGGCGTTCGTTCTTGCCGTTGCCGTACATGTCGGCCGTATCGAGCAGCGTGACGCCGAGGTCCACCGCGCGTTGAATCGTGCTCACCGATTCGGCTTCGTCTCCCGGCCCATAGAACTCCGACATTCCCATGCAGCCCAGTCCGAGCGCTGAGACGGTCGGCCCGGCGGCGCCTAGCTGTCGGTACTGCATGGCTTCCAGACCCCCTACCTGCGTAAGACGCGGTTCAGCTTGTCGAACAGCGCCTCGATCGACCGCTCGAACTGATCCTCGAAGCGCCGCCAAAGCAGACGCCCGTCCGTGTCGGAGAGCGTTCCCTCGATGCGGTACTCAACGGTCGTCGTCTTGCCTTCGGACGAGAGATAGAAGCCGTGGCGGCCGTCGACGCCTTCGTTGAGAATGCGCCAGACGATCCGCTCCTCCGGTACGATCTCCGCGAGCACGCTGTGGATGCCGAGATGCCATTCTTCCGTCTTTCCCACCGACATGGGCCCCGGCGAGCGCATGAAGGGCTGAGACGCGAACGGCCAGATCTGGTCGCCCGACGTGCCCATCTCTTCCAACAGATGGAAAATGCGGCGCTTCGTGCCGGTGAACGTCCGAGCTCTCGACTCGCGCAACTCGATGGGCATAGGCTGCCGGTTCGCCCCTCGGGCGCGGCAGTCTTTTAGGCCTTTAGCTCGATATCCACGCCAGCCGGCAAATCCAAGTGCATCAGCGCGTCCATCGTCTTGGGCGAGGCTTGCAGGATGTCGATCAAGCGCTTGTGCGTGCGCATTTCAAAGTGCTCGCGCGACTTCTTGTCGTTGTTCGTGGACCGCTGAACGCAGAAACGGTTGATTTCCGTCGGCAGCGGCACGGGGCCGCTCACGAACGCGCCCGTGCGCTTCGCCGTTTCGACGATGCGCTCGGCCGACTGATCGAGCACGCGATGGTCGTACGCCTTGAGCCGGATTCGGATTTTTTGCTTGGCCATCAGAGAGCTGCTACCGGGAGTGAGGTCATGGACGACGAATTCCCTTCGAGCGGTGCACGTTAATCCTGAACCTTCGTCACCACGCCGGCGCCGACGGTGCGGCCACCCTCGCGAATAGCAAACCGCAGACCTTCTTCGCACGCGATCGGCGTGATGAGCTCGACGGCCATCTGCACGTTGTCGCCCGGCATGACCATCTCGACCCCTTCGGGCAGCTTGATGGTTCCGGTCACGTCGGTCGTGCGGAAATAGAACTGCGGGCGATAGTTCGCAAAAAACGGCGTGTGCCGCCCGCCCTCTTCCTTCGAGAGTACGTAGACCTCGGCCGTGAACTTCTTGTGCGGTTTGACGGAGCCCGGCTTCGCGAGCACCTGGCCGCGCTCGATTTCGTTGCGATCGATGCCGCGCAGGAGAACGCCGATATTGTCGCCGGCGATGCCGAAGTCGAGCAGCTTGCGAAACATTTCGATGCCGGTGACGACGGTCTTCTTCGTCTCCTCCTTGAGGCCCACGATCTCGACTTCTTCGCCGACCTTCACCTGGCCGCGTTCGACGCGTCCCGTTCCGACGGTGCCGCGCCCGGTGATCGTGAAGACGTCTTCCACCGGCATGAGGAACGGCTTGTCGATCTCACGTTGCGGCTCGGGAATGTACGAATCGACCGTGTCCATCAGCGTGAAGATCGGTTCGGCGTCCGGATCGCCGCGCTTGCCGCTCGAGTTGAGCGCCTTGAGCGCCGAGCCGCGAACGATCGGCGTCTCGTCGCCGGGGAACTGGTACTTGCTCAGCAGCTCGCGCACTTCCAGCTCGACGAGCTCGAGCAGCTCCTCATCGTCGACGAGATCGACTTTGTTCAAGAACACGACGATGCGCGGCACGCCGACTTGGCGCATGAGCAAAATGTGCTCGCGCGTCTGGGGCATCGGACCGTCGGTGGCGGCGACCACGAGGATCGCTCCATCCATTTGCGCAGCGCCCGTAATCATGTTCTTGATGTAGTCGGCATGGCCGGGGCAGTCTACGTGCGCGTAGTGACGCTTCGCGGTCTCGTACTCTTGATGCGAGATCGCAATCGTAATGCCGCGCTCTTTTTCTTCCGGCGCGTTGTCGATCTCGTCGACGCCGCGCGCGGTAGCGAGCCCTTCGGTCGCAAGGCAGTGCGTGATCGCCGCCGTCAACGTGGTTTTGCCGTGATCGATGTGACCCGTGGTGCCGATGTTGACGTGCGGTTTCGTCCGTTCGAACTTTGCCTTCGCCATGAATGTCCTTTCTCGTTCCTTATGCTGCTGAGCTGCTCTTGTGCTGCCCGGACTTCGCGATGATCTCCTCGGTCACGGACTTCGGTGCCTGCTCGTAGTGCGAAAACTCCATCGTGTACGTCGCCCTGCCTTGCGTCGCCGAGCGCATGTCGGTTGCGTAGCCGAACATCTCCGAAAGCGGAACGTGCGCCGTAATCACTTGGGCCCCTCCCGGGGCGTCCTCCGTCGTTTGGATTATCCCACGACGGCGGTTGAGATCGCCCGTGATATTGCCCATGAAATCCTTTGGCGTCGTCACTTCGACCTTCATGATCGGCTCGAGCAGTACCGGCCCCGCGGCGCGATTGGCCTCCTTGAACGCCATGGACGCCGCAATCTTGTAGGCAATCTCAGAGGAGTCGACCTCGTGGTACGACCCGTCGATCGCCGACGCCTTGAAATCGAGCACCGGATAGCCGGCGAGCACTCCGCTCTGCGCGGCCTCGGCGATGCCTTCCTGCACGGCCTTCTGGTACTCCTTGGGAATCGAGCCGCCGACGATTTTCCACTCGAAAACGAAGCCCTTGTCGGGCGGCTGCAACGGCTCGACCACGAGCGTGACGTCGCCGTACTGTCCCTTGCCGCCGGTCTGGCGAATGAACTTTCCGCGCCGCTCGACGCGCTTGGTGATCGCCTCTTTGTACGCGACCTGCGGCTTTCCGACGTTCGCTTCGACCTTGAATTCGCGGCGCAGCCGGTCCAGGATGATCTCCAGATGCAGCTCGCCCATCCCGGAGATAATCGTCTGTTGCGTCTCCTCGTCCGTGCGCATGCGGAAGGTCGGATCCTCCTGCGCGAGGCGCGCGAGCGCGGTTCCGAGCTTGTCTTGGTCGGCCTTGGATTTCGGCTCGATCGCCTGCGAGATGACCGGCTCCGGAAACGTGATCGACTCGAGCGCGATCGGCGCCTTCTCGTCGCAGAGCGTGTCGCCTGTGCGCGTGTCGCTCAGGCCGACGGCTGCGGCAATGTCGCCTGCACCGATCGAATCGATGTCCTCGCGATGGTTCGCGTGCATGCGCAAGATGCGCCCGATGCGCTCTTTGCGTCCGGTGCGCGAGTTCAAGACGTAGCTGCCCTTGTTCAACGATCCAGAGTAGACGCGAAAGTACGTCAGATTCCCGTACGGATCCGTCGCGATCTTGAACGCGAGCGCCGCGAAGGGATCGCTGTCGTCGGGCTTGCGCGCGACGTCCGCGCCGGTTCTCGGATTCGTCCCGACGATTGGACGCGCGTCGAGCGGCGAGGGCAAGTACTCGACGATCGCATCGAGCAGCGGTTGGACGCCTTTGTTCTTGAAGGCGGCACCGCACAGCATGGGAAGGACCGTGCCCTCGATCGTCGCGCGGCGCAGAGCCGCCTTCATGCGATCGACCGGCAGCTCCTTACCCTCGAAGAACATCTCGAGCAGCTCGTCATCCTGCTCGGCAATCGCCTCGACCAGTTCGCGCCGGCACGTCTCGGCGATGTCGCGCAGCTCCCCGGGCTCGACGTCGGTTTCCGCGGTCATGGTACCGAGGTCGTCCGAATAAACGATCTTCTTCATCGTGAAGAGGTCCACGACGCCCGTGAACGCGTCCTCTGCGCCGATCGGCACTTGCACCGGAACGGCACGCGCGCCGAGGCGCTCGCGAATCTTCGCAACGACGTTGAAGAAATCGGCGCCCATGCGATCCATCTTGTTCACGAAGACGATGCGCGGAACGCGATACTTGTTCGCCTGCCGCCAAACGGTTTCGGACTGTGGCTGCACGGCGGCAACGGAGTCGAAGATCGCGACCAAGCCGTCGAGGACGCGCAGCGAGCGCTCCACCTCGACCGTGAAATCCACGTGTCCCGGCGTGTCGATGATATTGACGCGCGTATCGCGCCAGACGCACGCGGTCGCCGCCGATGTGATCGTGATGCCCCGCTCTTGCTCTTGGACCATCCAGTCCATCGTGGCGGCACCGTCGTGTACCTCGCCCAGCTTGTGGACGCGCCCCGTATAGAAGAGAATGCGCTCGGTGCACGTCGTCTTGCCGGCATCGATATGTGCGGCGATGCCGATGTTGCGCGTGCGCTCGAGCGGGAAATCCCGTGTAGCCATGATGCTCTAGGAGTTCGCGACTACCAGCGGTAGTGCGCGAAGGCTTTGTTGGCTTCGGCCATCTTGTGCGTGTCGTCACGCTTCTTGATGGTCGCGCCCATGTTGTTGGCAGCGTCGAGCAGCTCGCTTGCGAGCTTCTCTTCCATCGAACGGCCGTTGCGGGCACGCGCGTAGCCGATCAACCAGCGCATCGCCATCGCGGGCCGGCGGTCCGGCCGCACTTCCATAGGCACTTGATAGGTGGCGCCGCCGACGCGGCGCGGACGGACCTCGACCAGCGGCATCGCGTTGGAGAGCGCCTGCTGGAAGACCTCGTACGGGTCGCGGCCGGTTTTCTCGGCGACGATCGCGAGCGCACCATAGGTAATGCGCTCTGCGGTCGACTTCTTGCCGCACAGCATTACCTTATTGATAAAACGCGCCAGAATCCGCGAATTATATCGCGGATCGGGGAGAATCTGACGCTTGGGAGCGGGACCCTTACGCGGCACTATTTCTTCTTCTCGCGCTTAGCGCCGTATTTCGAACGGCCTTGCTTGCGGTTGGCGGTACCGGCGGTGTCGAGCGTACCGCGGATGATATGATAGCGCACCCCCGGTAGATCCTTGACGCGGCCTCCACGAACGAGCACGACCGAGTGCTCCTGCAGGTTGTGACCGATGCCCGGAATGTACGCCGTGACCTCTTCCCCGTTGGTGAGCCGGACGCGCGCGACCTTACGAAGCGCCGAGTTCGGCTTTTTCGGCGTCACCGTCTTCACTTGCGTACACACGCCGCGACGCTGCGGGTTGCCCCTCACCTCGAAAGTGCGCGTCGGCAAATCCGGATGACCCGGCTTCGGCCCGGTGAGGACCATCCGAAACGCACGAGTCTTGACCTTTCGCTCGGTCTTCTCACGACCGACTCGGACTAATTGATTAATCGTCGGCAAAATAGCTCACACAGGAGTAGGGCCGCACCTGCGCGGGCCCTAGAACCTCGGCAGTATATCAAGGGCTATTGCGCCCGTCAACGTCGCCGAAGGAGGCTAGGGCGACTCGACCTACTCACGCGGGCGGGCCCGCGTCCGAGCGCGTACGCCCTCGTCCGCTCGTTTCTCATCGGAAACCAGCCGCTCGCAAGCCGACGCCAGTGCTCGGGTGAGCGCGGATGCTTCGGCCTGGACGGGCAGGGCATTTGCTCGCATGATCTCGTCCCAGAGAGATGCCGGCGACTGGCTCAAGCGCAGCACCTCGCGCGCCGCCGGCCCGCAATAGCGCTCGTACTGGTCGTCGACCTCGCGCATGCGCTTGGCCAGCAGCCACGCCAGGAGCTGCGGGAGATGCGACGTTGCCGCTACGATGCGGTCGTGCCGCTCGGCATCGCAGGCAAACGGCTGCGCCCCCATCCTTCTGATGAAGTCCGACGCGCGCTCGTCGAGGTCGCGGTTACCGCTGGGCACGTACGCCCAGCTTCGCTCTTCGAAGAGGTCGCCGGTAGCGGCAGCGGGACCGCTGCCCTGATTCCCCGCGAGCGGATGCGTCCCCACGAAAGAGCCCACGCCGCGCGCAGCCTGGGCGACGGGCCCCTTTACCGACGCAACGTCGAGCAGCAAATCCCAGGAAGTTTTCCGCCCGCGCAGCGCGGTCAGCTCCGCGCACGTTGCTTCCAGCGGCGCCGCGATTACGATCGTGCTGCAGCGCGCGTAGAGATCGTCGCGGCTCGCGCATTCATCAAGCGCGCCGAGCTCGCGGGCCTCGTTCGCGATCTGCTCCTGGGCATCGCAGCCGAGCACGTAGACGCCGTCGCGGCGCGCGCGCATTCCGATCGACGCCCCGATCAAACCGGTTCCCAGAATGCCGAGGCGGCTCACCGCGCGAGATCTGGGCGAAGCCCGACTGCGCCTTCCAGATACACGTGTTCCACGTCGGTCTGCGCGCGAGCGGTGTTCACGTGCATCAACACGCGGATCACGCGCGGCATCGCACCGGGAACGTCGATTTCACTGAAATGAAGCATCGGCACCTGCACCCAGCCGAGCTCGCGCGCACCCAACGCGGGAAACGCGGCGCGCAGATCGGGCGTGAGGCTGAACAAGATCGACGCAATCGCGTCGATCCTCACGCCGTTACGCTCGGCCATCTCGCGCAACAAGCGTTTCGTCGCGGCGAGGATCGCGCTGCGATCGTCCGCGTCTACGGTAATCGCCCCGCGGATCCCGCGGATCACGCGAACGTGATGTCCGGAATCGGAATCCGCTCCAGATCCGAAACGATCGCGCTGAAATCATCGAAGGTCAGAGCCTGTTCCTTGTCGCTCTTTGCTTCCGCCGGGTTCGGATGGACCTCGACGAGCAATCCGTGCGCGCCGACGGCTTTCGCCGCACGGCATAGCGGCCGAATCCAGCGGCGAACGCCCACGCCATGACTCGGATCGACGAGCACCGGCAGGTGCGAGCGCTCGCGCAAGACGGGCACCGCGGAAAGGTCGAGCGTATTACGCGTCGTCGGCTCGAACGTGCGAATGCCGCGCTCGCAGAGCATCACGTTGGGATTGCCTTCCGCGAGAATGTACTCCGCCGCAGCGAGCAGCTCGTCGAGCGTTGCCGAGAGCCCGCGCTTCAGGAGCACCGGGCGACCCGCCCGGCCGACCGCCTTGAGCAGATCGAAGTTTTGCATGTTACGAGCACCGATTTGCAGCACGTCGACGTGCTCGGCCATCCGCGCCACCTGATCGGTCGTCATCACCTCGCTCACGGTCGGGAGCCCGCTCGCGCGGCCTGCCTCCGCAAGCAGCGTTACGCCTTCCCAGCCCAAGCCCTGAAAGGCGTACGGGCTCGTCCGCGGCTTGAACGCGCCGCCGCGCAGCATGACGGCGCCGCGCGCCTGAACTTCGCGCGCCGTTTGGAGGATCTGCTCGCGCGACTCGATCGAGCACGGCCCCGCGATGATGACGAACTCGCCGTCGCCGATGCGCACGTTGCCGACGCGCAGCACGGTCCCATCGGGCTTGGTCGGTCGCGCGACGCGCGGGAACGGCGACTCTACCAGAGGTGTGATGGGCTCGACCGAGCGACGCTCGGGAACGCGCTCGAGAGAAGGCCGCACGGCCGCGTCGCTCGCGCCCACGGGCTCGCCGAGGTGCGCGTCGTAGCTGCCCAGGACGGAGAGCGTCTTGCACGCGCTGCGCAGTGCGACGAGCGCGCGTCCCACGTTCTCGTCGCGCACGTCGCCGTCGAAATCGACGTAGAAGATGCGTTCGGCGCCGTGACCGAGATACGGCTTAGACTCCAGTTTGTCGCCGTTGATTCCGGCGTCGGCAAGAATTCCTAGAGCGCGCGCGAGCGATCCCGTGCGTTCTTCGACCGCGAAACTGATCGACGTCTTGCGCCGAGCAGCGCGTGCGCCACCGATCTCTTCGTCCGACCCGTGGCGCGGCCGAACGATAAGAAACCGCGAGTACGTCGCCGGGTGATCGGCGCAGTGCGCCGCGAGCTCCACTAAATCGTAGATCGCAGCCGCCGATGCCGGCGCGAGCGCCGCGACTTCCGGACTGCCGCCGCGCGCGACCTCACGCGCCGCAACGCCGGTGTCCTCGCACGGTATGACGCGCGCTTGCTGCAAACCGCTCAAGAACTTCCCGCATTCGGCGATCACGAGCGGGTGCGCGAGCACTTCGCGCACGTCGCGCAGCGTCGCGCCGCGCACGCCGAGCAGCCGATGATCCGTGCGCCACAGGACCTCCGCCACCGGCGCCACGTCGAACGCGCCGAGTAAATCATAGGCTTCGCGCACCGTTCCACCGATGGCGTTCTCGATGGGAATCACGCCCAGGTCGGCGCGCAAGCTCGAGAGCGCGGTCACGAGCTCGCGATAGCTGGGCACGCCGAGGGTATTTGCAGAGATGCCGCGCTCCCGCATGAAATGCTCGAGAACGAGCTGCGAGTACGCTCCGTCGACTCCCTGATAGACCGCGATGCCCACGATTACTCGTTAATACGGAAGCGGCAGGTCATGCCCTCTTTGAAATAGCGCGGCACAACGCGGACTTCGCCGCGCGGGTCCCCAATAGTGCACGGGTGGCTGCGAGCGGTACCCGATACGAAGAGACGCGCCTCACCGTGCTGGATGGGCTGCGCGGTGTCGCCGTGCTCCTCGTCCTTTGGTACCACGTTTGGGAGATATCATGGCTGCCGGCGCCCTATCCTTGGCTTGAGTTCGTTCCCGAAACGGGCTTCATCGGCGTCCATCTCTTCTTCTTCCTGAGCGGCTTCGTCATCACGTATCCTTTTATTCGCGCACGCCTGCGTAGTGCGAACGCGCCGTCGTGGCGGCATTTCGCGTGGCGGCGCTTCATCAAGATCGTGCCTTCATACGTTCTTTCGATCGCGCTCGCGTACGCGATCGGCTACGCGCAGCGTCAGGATTCGACCCCCGCGTGGCAAGCGATTGCAACCCATCTCCTCTTCGTGCATACGTGGTTTCCCGCCACGTACGGGTCGATCAACGGCGTTCTATGGACGCTCGCCATCGAGGTCGAGTTCTACGTCCTCTTCCCGCTCGCGTGGTGGTGCTTCACGCGGGCTCCGTGGGTTACCGCAGCCGGTATGATCGTCGTTTCGATGCTCTGGCGCGCGGGATTCGCCGCGTGTTGCTACAGCACGCTGTTCGCGCCGTACAGCGAGAATCTCCCGGGCTATCTCGGCATCTTTGCCTGCGGGATGCTCGCCGCGTGGATCTTCTGCCGTTACGGTGGGCGCGTCGTGCAATCGCACCGCTACCTCGCGCCGCTGCTCCTGTTCGCGGGCACCGTCGCGCTCGTCGTGCTTTTGCACGGACTCTACGCGTACCGCCACGAGGACCAATGGGCGTCGGTTTGGCAAATATGGAGGCGCGAGTTGTTCGGCGTTGCGTTCGCCGCCATCGCGCTCGGGGCGCTGTGGAGCCCGCGAGGCTGGTACGCGCTGCTCGCGAACCGGCCGCTGGTCTTCCTCGGCGCGATCTCCTACAATCTCTACCTTTACCATCAGATGCTGGCCCGCGAGCTGCTCTGGAAGCGCGTACCGGGGTACGCCGGGAGTCCCCACGCCGACCCGCACTGGCAGGTGCTCTACACGCTGGTCGCGTTCGCGGCGTCGATCGCGCTCGCAGCCCTCATCACGTATCTCTTCGAGCGGCCGTTGCTGCGCCTGCCCGATCCACCGCGTTCCGGGGCACTTTCCGGAGCGTGGCGCAACGCGGTCAAACGCTGATCGAAACGATCGTCGCGGTCGCGATCCTCACGATCGTCGCCGGCGCGGTCCTCGCCGGCACGATCGCGTCCGCCGCGCACTTCGGTCCGGATCCCGCGCGCGCGGCGCTCGACGACGCGCTGGCGCGCGAGATGAGCATCGCACGCAACCTCGTAAAGTATCAGGGCGCGACGATAACGCCGGCATCCATTCAAACGACGGCTCCCCTCGCCGATGCATCGCCGCTTCCGGCAAACCTCGAGCTACAGGTGACGCAGCTGCCCGGAGGCGGCATGGCGCTGACGATTTCGGCGACCGCAACGTGGCGCGGCGCAACGGAGCATCGCTCGCTTTCGAGCACGCTTCCTCCGCCGGCACCGCTTCCCGGATCCTCCGTCACGCTGCCGGGATTCGCACCGGCTCCAACCGGCGCTCCGTAAGGAACCGGCGTGCTCTTACGCGTCCTCTTTCTCTGCGGCGCCGTCGTTGTGCTCGGTGAGACGCTGCTGCAAGCCGCCGCGTCCCTCGCGGTCTCCGCACTTCAGCATCGCGGGGCCACCGCCGCTGCGCACGCGTTCGCCGACGCGGAGCAACTCGCGCAAGCAACCATAGCCGCGGCGATGGCCGCCGGGGCGACCCCGCCTGCATCGCTGCCGCCGACGCAAACCTGCGTGACGAGCGATGCCGCAGGATGCACGATGAGCGCACGGACGCGCGTGACGCTCGCGACGCCCGTTCCGACGCCGTGTCCGAGCGCGGGCTGCAACACGTACCTACAGGAGAACGACGCGGTCGACGAGGGACGCATCGTCGCGTCGATTGCAACGACGATCGCGCTCCGTTCGGGCGCGCCGATTGCCGCACGCGACGGCTCGGTCCTCTTTCGAACGCTGCGCGCACCCCCGTACGCCGTAGCGTCGGGCGCGCTCGACGGGACGCTTGACGATTCGGAGAGCGGCGCCGGTGACACCGCCGGCCTCATTCAGGTCGTCTACCAGGATGCCGTCAGCGGCGCTACGATGCCCGCGAACGTCTGGAGCGGCATGTCGCCTGCGGCTCCGAGCGCTAGCGGATGGTCCCCGTGAACATACGCTCTGTAAGCGAAGCGATGCCGGGGAGCCGTGCCTTCTTGCCGCGGAACGCGGCCACCGTCGAGTACGCCCACAGCGCGACGAAAGCAAGATCGAGCGCGCGGTAGATCCACACATCTCCCGGACGAAGCCCGGCTGCGGAGCTCGCGAGCGTGATGACGATCCACGCGGCGAGCCACACGCACCAGAGAACGATCGCTTGCCCTGCAGACCAGCGTACGAGCGCATCCGTCGCGCCGGCCGCCAATATCGCGACGGCTCCCACAAGCGAGAAGAGCGCCGCTAGCCCCGCGGCAACGTTCGGGCGAAGCCCGAACGGCGCCGGCTTCAGAGCATCGACTTGAAGATGCTCTCGGTGAGACCCGCGACCACCGGAATGCGCACTTCCTTGCCTTGGAACGCCGTGATGAAGGTCCATAGCCACACGATCAGTGCGAGCACGCCCCAAACCATGGAGAGCGGCACGGCGAGCAGCCACATATGGAGCATCGGAAAGATAAACCAGAATACCGCGACGTCGATGACCCACCACGAGACCCAGAGCGTGATCGATTGCGCAGCCGCCCAGCGCACGAACTTGTTCGTTCCGCCTCCGACGAGCATGATGATGCCGCCCAGCCAGGTGAGCAGATACGCAAGGCCCGCGGCGACGTTCGGCTCGAGCCCGAACGGCGTATCCTTTTGAGGTTGACTGACCATTGTATGCAGTTCCCTCTCCGTAGTAGCAAGTGCGCAAGAGCGCGCGAACTTTGGCAGACTCCTTTCGGGAAGGCGCTTGCTACTCCTCGGCGAAGCGCGGCCCGATGGCTCGCGCGAGGTATTTGCTCCTCCTGCTGCCCTTCATCGCGTATCTCGACCCCGCGCTTTACGACCGGGTCGAGCCGCGGCTTTTCGGCTTCCCGTTCTTCTATTGGTATCAACTCCTTGGGGTCGCCGCGACCTCGGTCATCCTGGGCGTCGTGCTCTTCCTTGGGCGGCTGGAGCGATGATGCTCTCGGTCCGCGACGAGGTCTTCGTCGGGCTCGTCGTCCTCGTGACGCTGATGGGCTTCGTCGCCGCGCGCTGGCGCGCAGCCGACCTGCATCGGCTCGACGAGTGGGCGCTCGGCGGCCGGCGCTTCGGGACGCTCGTCTCTTGGTTTCTCATCGGGGGAGACATCTACACGGCGTACACGTTCATCGCCGTGCCGGCGCTGGTCTACGGCGTCGGCGCTCTCGGCTTCTATGCGGTTCCCTATGCGGCGATCGCCTATCCGTTCGGTTTTATTTTTCTCGCTCGCTTTTGGTCGATCGCGAAGGCGCGTGGATACGTTACCGCCGCCGACTTCGTGCGCGACCGCTTCGGCAGCCGGCCGCTCGAGGTTGCCGTCGCCCTGACCGGGGTCCTCGCTACGCTGCCGTACATCGCGCTTCAAGTCGTCGGCATGAAAGCGGTGCTCACGCATCTCGGGGGAGCCTTCGCGATCGGTAACGGCGAGCTGGCCTTGAGCATCGCCTTTCTGCTGCTCGCCGCGTACACGTTCACGAGCGGCCTGCGCGCGCCCGCGATGATCGCGTTCGTCAAGGACACGCTGATCTACGCCACCGTCGTTGCCGCGATCGTCATCATCCCGGCCAAGCTGGGCGGCTGGGCACACGTCTTCAGCCTCTCCGCCGAAACGCTGGCGGCGCGCCCTAAACCCGGGGCGTTGCTTTTGTCCGGAAACCTCCAGGTAGCGTACGCCACGATGGCCTTGGGCTCGTGTCTCGCGCTCTTCGTGTACCCCCACTCGATCACGTCGGTGCTCGCGGCGAAGAGCAAGGCGGTGGTGCAGCGCAACATGGCGCTTCTGCCGATCTACTCGCTGATGCTCGGCTTTCTCGCGTTGCTCGGATACTGTGCCATCGCCGCCGGGATCACGACGACGGATACGAGCAGCGTGGTGCCGACGTTGCTGGATAGGTATTTTCCCGGCTGGCTTTCCGGCGCGGCGCTCGCAGCCATCGTCATCGGTGCGCTCGTTCCGGCGGCGATCATGGCGATCGGGTCGGCGAACCTCTTTGCGAGCAACATCTTCGGTGAGTTCAAGCCCGGACGTCTGCACGCGGACGCTCATCTTTCCAGACTCTTGACCCTCGCGCTCTGTGCGTTCGCGCTCGGTTTCGTGATCTTCGTTCCGACGGCGTACGCGATCAACTTTCAGCTGCTAGGCGGCATCTGGATGGTGCAGATCGTGCCCGCGTTCGTCCTCGGGCTCTACACGCGCAAGCTCCACCCGCTCGGCCTTTTGCTCGGCTGGCTCGTCGCTATGACCGCATCGACCACGATGGCGGCGAGCTCGGCCCTCGCCGGTAAGGGCATCTCGGTGAACGTCACGTTACCGCTCTTCGGTCACGGCGTCACCGTCTTCATCGCTCTGTACGGCTTGGCGATCAACCTCGTGCTGGCCGTCGGCGTATCGCTGCTGCTCCGGCTCTTCGGCGCGAACCCCGGAAGCGACGGCACGACGCCCGCGGCGTACGCCTAAGACGCCTAGCTAGCGTATCTCGAACGGAGCATCTTCTTCCACGAGTTCCCCTTCCGCATTACGGGCGATGATCCGCAGGCGGTACTTCCGCAGAAAAATCGGCGGCGTGTCGTAGACCTCGAGGGAGAACGCGAAGCGGCCGGCGCCGACCTTCGGAACGTCGATCGCGAAGAGATTCGTCCGCACCTCCATGCTCGCGACGTTCGTCGTCGTGACGAAAGCGGCACGCCACGTCGTTCCGCGCGGCACCGATAAGGCAGAAAAATACATCGCCACGATCTGCGGCTGAGCGATCGGCGTAGCGACGCGCGGCGACGGCCACGCGCGAGGCATGTGCCCGACGCTCGCATTCGCCGGAAGCGGCGTCGGCGTCGAGGCACATGCCGCGACCGTCGCAGCGGCCGCGAGAATGAACAACGCCGTCCTACTCACGCGTTTTACCTCACGGCTTCGGGCGGATATTCCTGCAGAAGGGCGTAACGAATCGGTAATGCGGTCGCTTGCCTTCGACTACGCCGTGAGCATCTGCTGCGTGTGGGTCGTCGCCGGTTTCTTCCTCGATGCGTGGGCGCACGGCCACGTCCCGATCGAGACGTTTTTCACGCCGTATCACGCCGTCTTCTACTCCGGCATGTTGGTGCTGTTCTGCATCATCGCCGGGTACGCAGTCCGCAACCGTGCCCGCGGCCTGTCGTGGGCGCAGAGCGTCCCGGCTCCTTACCGGCTCGCGATCCTCGGCTTCCCGATCTTCGTGCTTGCCGGCATCGGCGATCTTCTGTGGCACATGCTGCTCGGGATCGAAGTCGGCGTCGACGCGCTGCTTAGCCCGACGCATCAAGCGCTCGGGCTGGGAATGTTCTTTCTCGCGAGCGGGCCGATCCGCTCCACGCTCGCTAACCGCGCGACGAGCACGACCCTTTGGCGACAACTTCCGTTCGTCTTCGGACTCGTCGCTTGGTACGGGCTCGTCCACTTCGGTACGGCATACGCGTTCATTCCCGGAGCCGCGCGCGCGGATGCTCCGCCGTCGATCACCTTCTCGCCGAACTACATGACGGCGCTCGCCCTCGCGTACTACAAAGTCGCGATCGGCGTGCTCGTGCTCATCTTCCAAGCCGCCCTGACCGCGGGATTTGCGCTCTGGGCCACGTCGTCGCTGCGTCTGCGACCCGGCGTCTTTACCATTCTCTACCCGTGCGCGAACGCAATGGCTGCCGCTCCTTTCACGAACTCGACTCCTCTGCTCGCCGTAACGCTGGTCGCGTCGCTCGTCACCGGGGTAGCGGCTGATGTCATGGTCGCTCGGCTCGATCCCCAGCCGTCGCGCCCCTGCGCGTATCGGTGGTTTGCAGCGCTCGTGCCGATGATCTACGCTGCGACGTTTCTGATCGGCACCGACGTCACGTCGGGACTCTGGTGGGATTGGAACGTCGCGCTCGGTGCGTGGTGCTGGACGGGCGTTGCAGGATTCGGCCTCAGCTTCATCGGCCTCGCGCGGAGGTAAGCACCATTCCGCGCGCCGCACTTCTCCTCGCGGTCGTGGCCGTAGCAGTACACGCAGCGACGGCCGGCCGTTATGGGTACTTCCGTGACGAGCTGTACTTCATCGCGTGCGCGCATCATCTCGCGTGGGGATACGTCGATCAGCCGCCGCTCGTTGCCGTCGCCGCGTGGCTCGCCGCACCATTCGGATATGCGCTCGTCGCGCTGCGCGCTCTTCCATTGCTGGCAAGCGCGCTCACGGTCACGTGCGCGGTCGCGCTCGCGCGCGAGCTCGGCGGCGGCTCCTTCGCGCGCTGGACCGCGGGCATCTTCACGCTGTTGCTTCCCGCATATCTCTTGCTCGGCAACACGTTGACGACGACCTCGTTCGAGCCGCTCACGTGGGCGCTCGCCGTCTACTGCACCGTGCGGCTCGTGCGCAGCAACGGCGCGTGGCGTTGGTGGATCGCTCTAAGCTTCGTCTTCGCCTTCGGCCTCTACGGGAAGTACTCGATCGCGCTTCTCGCTTTCGCGCTCATCGCCGGGCTGCTCGCGACGCCCGAGCGGCGCGTGCTGCGCTCGCTGGGCTTTCCGGTTGCCGTTGCGATCTGCGCCGCGCTCGTCGCCCCCAACCTCGCCTGGCAAGCCTCGCACGGTTGGCCGATCGTCGAAGTGCTCCGCGGCGACGCCGAGCATCGGCCGCCGTTTCAGAGCGGCGTCGCGCTGGAGCACCGGGCGTTGCTCCAGAACGCGCTCTCGTTCGTCGTCGAGCAGATCCTCTATGCGGGGCCGTTGTCGGCACCGCTCTGGATCGCTGGTATCGTAGCGCCGTTTCGTATCGAGCGGCTTCGCGACGTACGCTTCGTGGCCGTTGCGGCCCTCTTGGCTTTCGCCTCCGCGCTCGCGCTCGGCGCAAAGGGCTACTACGTCGTCGGCATCTACGCATCGTTGCTCGCCGTCGGCTGCGTTTGGCTCGAATCGCTCGCCCCGCGCGCGCGCTCGATCTATGCGGCTGCCGCGATCGTGGCAGCTCTCGTTGCCATGCCGCTTGCCCTTCCGGTGCTGAGCGTGCGAGGCCTCATCGCGTACAGCCGTGCGTTCCACATTCCCGGGAACAACGGCACCACGCCGCATCTCGTCCAGCCGCTCTTCGCCGAAGAGTTCGGTTGGGACCGTCTCGCGCGAGACGTCGCCCGGGTCTACCGCGCTCTTCCGCCTCACGTGCGCGTGCAGACCGCGCTCTACGCCGACACGTACGCCGACGCCGGCGCGCTCGACTTCTTCGGGCCGCGATACGGCCTGCCGCCGGCGATCTCGTCGCAGAACGCGTACTATCTTTGGGGAACGCACGGAGAGACCGGACGAACGTTGATCGCCGTCGGCGCCACGCGCATCGATCGCCTTAAACGGTACTACCGGCGCGTGCGTCTCGTGTCGACGTCGTTCGACCCGTACCGCTGGATCGTCGAGGGACCGGCGCCGATTTACCTCTGCGTAGATCCAGTCGCGCCGCTCTCGGTCATCTGGCCGCACCTGCGCTGGTACGGCGCGTAGAGATTGGGCCGAGCTCGGTGTCCCGCGAGTGCGCGCCACGGGCACTCGTCATCACATGGGCGCGCGGCAACGAGGCTTCACGCTGATCGAGGTTCTCGTCACGGTTGGGATCCTCACATTGCTGCTCGCCGCCGGCGCTTGGAGCTTCTCGCTCCATCCAAACGCCCTCGTCGCCGCAACCGACGACGTCGATGCCGCTCTCGCCTCGGCGCGCGCGATCGCGGCGTCGAGCGGCAACGGCGCAACGCTCGTCTTCGCGCCACGCGGCAATGGTCGCGGGAGTCGCCTCGCAGGGTTCGCGCTACGCATCTACAGCGGACGTCCCAATGCGCCGGGCGCCGTTAACCCGACGTCGGCGATGCCCGTGATTGCCGACGCGAACGTCCGCGAGCGCACGCTCGGGACGCCGCCGTTCTCGCTCTTCGTGGACAGCGCCGGAGATGCGAGCGCAGAGGCGTCGTATCCGGCGCTCGATGCAAACGGCAACGCGCGTTTTGCGGTGATCGCACAAGAACCGGCCTGTCCCCCGGGCGGGTTCTTGTTGACGTTCACCAATCCGCGATCGGGAGTGAGTTCGACGCGCTCGCTTGCATGCCGCGTCGCGCTTAGCGTTCCCGGCGGTCCAAACCCTTCCCCGACGCCGAACGTACCGCTCGTCACGCCGCCCGCGCTCCTCTTTCACTGGCCTCAAGGCGAGCGAGAGCAGTTCGTCGCGACCGAGTGGGGATATGTGCATTGGTTTGCCGCTCCCGGCTTCACGTGCGGAAACGGCGTCGCTGCGTTCCCCGACGTCCTTCCCTCACCATACTCGCCCGCCTACTCACCTGCCGAAGCGGCGCGCTCGCCCTCGCCGCCGCCGGCTGTACCGTACTCATATCCCAACGCAAACGGCGCAAGCACGAACGACGCGCCCGCTACATTTCCTTTGCAGCCGCAGAGCGCCGGGCTTTGCAGCGCGTCCGTGCGCGACGCGTACGGCCAGAGCGCTTCGACATCGGTCGCCGTCATGGGCTGGCTCACCGCCGCATACGGCTCAGCTCAGGCGACGCACGCGAACGGCGCGATCGCGATCCCCGCAAGCGCCCTTCCGCGCGCAGGAAGCAGCGTAACAATCTCACTCACCAAGACGTTCGATGCGGCATCCCTCGCGCCGCGCATCGCGTTTACCGGCAGCAGTGCTGCCGCTTGCACGAGCGACCTCGCGGTCGTGACGGTGCCCGGAACCGCACCGGCAACGCCGTCGCCGACGCCCGCCACCGCCGCAATCGCGCTCACGGTAACGCTCGTGCCTCCCTCGGCACTCGACTGCACCGGCATCATCTACAACCACTATGCCGACCCACGCGCGCCGTCCGATTCCGTGTCGGAAAGCTCTGAGGGCGTCGCATTTACGGCCTCGCTCGCGCCCGCCACCGGGCCGCTCTCGACGCTAGGCAAGATCGTATTTTGGATGAGCCCCGGCAACGGCGGCGCTTGTTCGTACGCGCAACTCTATCTGCGCAACGGAAGCCTCGATACGAACGCGCCGAACCATACCGACGCCTCCAACGCCACCGACGCCAACGGCTGCGTGACCGACCACATGGTCCGCTTATGGGCGACCGAATCGAACTACACCGGAGCGTTTTCACTTTCGCCTGGGACCTGTTCCGGCAAGGTCTCGTTCGATCCATTGAACTGGCCGTTCAACGGCGACGCAACTGCAACGCCGGCGGGCGCCACTCCCGGCTGCGCGTTTGCCGTAGCCTCAGCGGATCAGACCATACGCAACGCAGGCGCGCAAACGGTCGACGCCGTCGTCGATTCGTGTCAAGGATCGTCGATGACCGTCGCGATTGGAACGGGCTGCACCGTGACGATTCCCAATGCTGGAACCACCGGGAGCCTCGACTGCACCGGCGGCGGCTCAGGCGGCAGTGAAACCGACACGAGCGTCACGTGGAATCCGCCGCTGCCGGCGCTCGGAACGTTCGACGGAACGGTTTGGACGCGCACCGAGCCGGGCACGCAAACCGTGTCGTGGGTCAGCGTAACGATCGCGTGCTTCTTCAGCGGGGATCACGGCGTTCCGCGCGTCGTGAACACCTCGCACGGAGGCGCGACGTTCAACTGACTGCGCGCCACTGACGCCTCGCGGCTTCGCGACCGGCCCTCCAAGGATATCGCCGCGACCGGCGCGCACGTAGGGCCCCCTAAGGAGCCTGGTCCATGAAAGTGCTGCGCGCGACGCTCGTACTCGTTCCGATCCTCGCGCTGACGATCGCCGTGCCGTTCGTCAACCATCTCGATCCGACGGTCTTCGGGCTTCCGTTCGTTCTGTTCTGGGTCGTAGCGTGGGTCTTCGCGACGCCCGCCTGCCTCTGGCTCGTCGGCCGCGTGGAGGGACGCTGGTGAGTGCTGCCGGCCTCGCGCTCGGGATCGTCGCGCTCGTCATCGTGGCGACGATTCTCTTTGCGCTCTGGAGCTCGTGGCACGTTCACACGAGTCCTGTAGAGTTCATCGTCGGCGGCCGCTCCTTCGGCACCGTCTTCCTCTGGCTCTTGCTCGCCGGCGAAGTCTACACGAGTTTCACCTTTCTGGGCGCGGCAGGCTTGGCATACGGCCGTGGCGCGCCCGCATACTACATCCTCGCGTACGGAACGTGCGGCTACGTCATCGGGTACTTCTTGCTGCCCGCGATCTGGCGGGTCGGCAAGGAGCGCGGGCTGCTGACGGGCCCCGATTTCTTCATCGATCGCTACGGAAGCCGGACGCTCGGCGTGGGCATCGCGCTCGTGCAACTCGTCTTCATGATCCCATACGTAACTCTCCAGCTGAGCGGCTTGCAGACACTGCTCGCGCTCGCCGGGTACGGCACCTTCGACGCGACGGCTGCCGTCGGCGTCGCCTTCCTGCTGATCGCGCTCTTCGTCTTCTCTGCTGGGTTGCGCGGCACCGCGTGGGCCAGCGTCATCAAGGACGCATTGGTGCTCGCTGCGGTCGTCTTTGCCGGCATCGCCCTTCCCCTGCACTTCTTTGGTTCGATACCCGGGATGTTCGCGCACCTGCGCGCGGCACACGCGGCGATGCTGACGCTCGCTCCGGCGGGAGCGCCGAACGGCACGGTCTGGTACGTCTCAACGGTGCTGCTGACCGGCATCGGCTTCTTCATGGGGCCGCAATCCTTCGCCGCGACGTACAGTGCGCGCAGCGAGAGCGTTCTGCGCCGGAACGCCGTCTTTCTGCCGCTCTATCAAGTCGTGCTCTTGCTCGTGTTCTTCGCCGGCTTTAGCGCGCTGCTCATCGTTCCGGGCCTGAAGGGAGCGAAGGTCGACGAATCGTTCCTCCTCGTCGTCCAACGCTTCTACCCGCCGTGGGTCATGGGGCTCGTCGCGGCAGCCGGAGCGCTCGCCGCACTCGTGCCCGCCTCGGCGCTCCTGCTCGGAACGGCGAGCGTCGCAGCGAAGAACGTTCTGGGCGACGGGCTCGGGCTCGCACGCAGCGACAGCGCCCGCGTGCTCGCGACGCGCGCCTTCGTTCTCGTCATTGCCGTACTCGCGCTCGCCCTATGGCTCTTCGAAAAACAGACGCTGGTCGGGCTGCTGTTGATCGTATACAACGGCATTACGCAGGCCGCACCGGGCGTGGTCAGCGCGTTCGTCTGGCGCCGCGCGACGGCATGGGGCGTCGGCGCAGGCGTGGCAGGCGGAATTGCGACCGTGATCTGCTTGACCGCGACACCTGCTCCCTGGGGCGTGAACCCCGGGTTTCTCGGCTTGCTCGTGAACGTAGTGCTGCTGGTCGCGGTCTCTATCGTGACGAAAAGCAGTCTCGACAGTACACGGGCTTATCGCCGCGCGGATTGAACGGCAGCTCCGCTACCGCACCGCAGTTGCTGCACGTCGCCGTGAACGTCTCGCGCACCCGCGGCGCACCGCCTGCGCCGCTCGGTTGGCCGCTCTGCGTGCGCATCGCCTTACGCGCTTGCCGGCAATCCTGGCACCGGTTCGGTTTGTTCTGGAAACCCTTCTGTTCGTAAAAGCGCTGCTCCCCGGCACTAAATACGAACTGGCGGCCGCAATCCACACAGTTGAGCATCTCGTCTACGTACACGGACAATGACTCCTAAAAGCAACGGGCCAAAGCATCGACTCCCTCTTCGAATATATAGAGCGGGCCGATCAAGAGATAGATCAGATTCTCGAGGAACTTCGGTTTCGTTCCCTCGAACCGATGCCCGACGAGCTGGAAGATCCAGCCGAGAACGAATGCGCCCGCATCGAACTCCCACGCGAGCCTCGTGCCGATGACGTAGAGTGCGGCGAAGATCAGCAACGATACCAGCGTGCCGCGTAAATCGATCGTGACGTAGTACGCGAGCGTGAGAACTGCGAGAACCATGGCAAGGGTCACGGGGCCGAGGCGCACCTGCGCGGTGAGCCCCAAGAGACCGAGGATGATGAGCGGGATTCCGAACGCGTGACAGATGCGATTACGCGGGTCGTTGTGATACGACGCGTATTCGCCGAAGAGCCGAGCCTTGGTCATGTGACGTTTCGTTCCTGAAGTATCCCGCGGCTTCTGCGACCCCAGCGACAAAAGTCCCTGCCGCGTGGGCCTCCGAAGCCTCGCCGCCGAAGTTACCGGCGTGTCCACGCTCGCGGTCCCTTCAGAGCTGGTCGACGATGTCGTCGCAGTGCGACGCCATCTCCACATGCAGCCGGAGCTCGGGTTCGAGGAGCAGCGCACTGCCGCGTTCGTCGCGCAACGGCTCCGATCGCTCGGCTTCGAAGTGCACGAACGAATCGCGATGACGGGTGTCGTCGGCGTCATCCGCGGAGCGCTGCCGGGTCGCACGATCATGCTGCGCGCGGATATGGATGCGCTGCCGATCCTCGAGGAAACCGAACACGCCTACCGCTCGCGCATCGACGGTACGATGCATGCTTGCGGCCATGACGGTCACGTCGCGATCCTGCTCGGAGTAGCGACGCTCGTCGCAAGCGCGCGCCACGAGCTCGCAGGAACGCTTTGCCTCGTCTTCCAGCCCGCAGAGGAAGGCAAGGGCGGCGCGAAGGCGATGGTCGACGAAGGCCTCATCGAGCGCTTCGGGATCGAGCGTGCGTACGGGCTGCATCTGTCGTCCAAATATCCCACCGGGACGCTGGCCTTCCGCGCCGGCCCGATGTACGCATCCAGCGACTCCATAGAGATCGACGTGCTGGGCGTCGGCGGACACGGTGCGGCGCCACATGAAACCGTCGATCCCATCGTGGTCGCCGCGAACTTCGTCACGTCCGTGCAGCAGATCGCTTCACGCGCAATCGATCCGCTCGAGCCCGCCGTCATTACCATTGCGTCCATTCACGCCGGAACGATCCACAACGTCATTCCGCGTACGTGTCGCATGTTGGGGACCGTCCGCGCATTCTCCGCCGACGTTCGCAATGCCATGCCGGAGCGCATCGAGCGCGTGCTCCGCTCGTGCTGCGACGCGGCGGGCGCGAAATACGCCTTCGATTACCTCTGGCGCTACCCGGTAACGGCAAACGATCCGGATCAGACCGCCTATGCGCGCGCCCTCGCGGCACGCCTGGTCGGCGACGAACGCGCCATCGAGGCCGATCGCCTCATGGGTGCCGAAGACTTCTCGTTCTTCGCGCAGCGCGTTCCCGCGTGTTTCTACACGCTCGGCGCGCGCGGCGGCCCGGCGACCTCGCACCCGCACCATTCCAGCCTCTTCGACATCGACGAATCCGCACTGCCGGCCGGCGTTGCGATGATGACCGCGCTGGCTCTCGACGCGGCTCGCAACGCACCGTGACGGCGACGATTCCGCAGGTCGTCATGCCAAGCTCGCTCGACGACTACCTCGAGATCATGACGCGCGCCGTTTTTCAAGCGGGCGTGAGCTGGAAGCAGATCGCGGCGCATTGGGACGCGTACCGCAGCGCATTCGACGGATTCGACGTCGCGCGCGTCGCGGCGTTCGCAGATGCTGATACCGCACGCGTTCTCGAGACCGACGGCGTCCTGCGTTCGCCACGCAAGGTTCAAGCCACGATTCGTAACGCGCGCACGTTGCTCGAGCTCGATCGCGAGCACGGAACCTTCCGCGACTACCTACGCGGTTTCGCCGACTACGCAGCCACGGCGAAGGCCCTCAAGAGACGCTTCGCCTTCATGGGCGAGATGAATGCATGGTACTTTCTCTTTCGCGTCGGGGAGCCGGTGCCGCGATTCGAGGCGTGGGTGACGACGATTCCCGGCAGTCATCCGCGCATGCTCGAGATGGTCGAGCTCGCGCGAAAACAGGGCCGCTCTTCCGAACGGCCCTAATTCCCTCGTCGCGAAGGAGCAGTGGAAACGGACTGCGGAGGACGAGATTACGGCGGAGAGGGCGACGGCAACGGCGAGACGCTGGCAGAAGGCGCCGGCCGGCCGCCGTGAATCAACACGCCGCCGTTAGGCCGGAACTCCGGGCGAATCATATAGATTCCGAGTGCCGGCGCGTAGTTCAGCTCCGGAACGCTCCTGCCGTCCCAGCCGCGCTGCTGCAGCTCCTGTGCGGTGGCACCGGCAACGCGTCCGCAGCGCAGGAGCGCACCGAGCGTTGCCGGATCGCCGGGATTCAGCTCGTACCAGGTGCCGGCTCGCGCGGCGTGCGGCGTGATCGTGAAGCTCGGGGCCGCCACGCCTTTCGTGAAATGTGCGCGCAGCTCGCCGATCAGCTCCACCGCGGTGTTGCGCTCGGGGCCCGCGCACGATCCACCGGCACGCACCTCGAACGGGTTGGCAGGCGGCGCCGAAGGCAGGACGTAGACGCGGAAGTTCTCCTGGCCCGGCTGCGGCGGCTGTGGCGCGAAATACAACCCAACCGCCGGCATGAACTCGAGCTGCGGCACCATGAAGAGTTGCGTCTGCGGCCGGTAGAGATGGTGTGCCGTAACGTCGTCCGGCGTCGCGCGATGGACGCTCAGGCACCCGATGATCGGACGCATGCGTTCGAACGACCGTGGCGTGACGGTCAGCGCGTACGTGGCGCCCAGACCGTGGTATGCGACCGTCGCGTCGGGGAGACTCGGCACCGGCATCGTCGCCGGGTACCCTGCCGTGGTTTTCGCCGTTTCGATTCGGACCACGAATGCGGCGAGCGTCTCCCCGAGCTCGCGAGCATAGGCCGCGTCGCCGGCGGCGCAGAGCTGCGCGCCCGTGCGGAGCGCAAACGGCTGCACCGGCGGTGCCGCCGGCAAAGGCGAAAACAGATTGCGGAATCCTCCGCGCGCCGGACCGGGACCGCGGCGCCCGCCGAAAAAGCCCACTGGGCCACGGTGCGACTCGTTCTGCAGCGCCGTCTGCGTCGTCACTTGCTGCGCTCCGGCGCCGAACTTCACCGTGTACGTCACCGAATACATGCGCGGTTGTAACGGCCGCGCAAGGTTCGCGATCTGCATGCCGCCGAGCGTGACGTACGGGACTTCCCACTGCGAGCTGGTAAAGACGCCGCCGTACGCGTTCGTGACGTTGCTCGCGATCGCCGTCAACGTCCCGTGCTCGAGCTGTGCTCCCACGCCTGCATCCATCGTCAGGTAGGCCGGCAGATGACTCCAGTTGTTGCTGGCGGTGTACTGTGCGTCGAGCAAATACTCGAGCGGCGAGCCGGACGCCTTGTAGTCGAACGTGATTCCCGCGCGGTTCAGCGGAACGTTCGGGATCTGCCTGCCGGGGATGACGATCGAATACGGGTTCTCGATACGCGGATCGACCGAGAAGACCGTCGCCGAGGTGAGATTGTAGAACGGCTGCACGACCAAATCACCGAACGTCAGGTATGACGAAAGCTCCACGCCTTGATAGACGCGTTGCGTGCCGCCTATCGGCGTCATGAAGTACAGCTGCGTCGCCGAGAAAGGCGTTCCCGGCGGCCGATCGCAACCTGCAGGGGAGTCCCAGATCGGTTGCACGAGCGAGGGGTACGTCACGGGTACGACGCCCGTGGAGGTGAGCACCGAGCCGTTCACGTCGACCGGAAGCACGACGCCGTTCTCGACTTGGCGATAGAGCTGCAACGAAATGCTGCCACCCGGCAGCGCGCGCGTGTAGGCGGCGCGCAGCGAGCTGGACGAGCTCGCGCCGGGCTGGTCGCCGGGGGCGCTCCCGTACGCAACGTTGCCGTAGCAGTCGAACTGCAGCGAAGCCGGATCGGTCAGCGTGGTCTGCCGCGTCCCACCGGCGGCGACGCCTCCGAGAGCGTACGAGAGCGCGTACGTGTCGCGCGCGGTCGGCCTCCATGTCATCCCGGCGCTCGCCAGAAGCGTCGAAGGCGCGTGCGAGGCGTGGCTGATGCCGAGGGAATCGGTCAACGTCAGCTTGTCGTTGGAATGGATCGTATCCGTAGCCTGGAATGCGTCATAGGACGACTGCGCCGCGCCCAGGTAGTACGGAATCGCCTGCGTCACGAGCGGCGTGCTCGTCACTTGCGTCGTCGTGCCGTAGGCCGAGAGCGCGATGGTATGGCGCTCCCGGGACGGCAGCATCGCGTTGATGGAAAACCCTCGGCTCGCGGCGTTCGTCGCGAAGCCGTTGGGATCGGCGATGCCGCCGACGAACCGGTTGAGCTCGTCGCGCACGCTCTTGGCGTCCATGCCGTAGATCGATGCTTGGACGGTCGTTGCGCCTAGGAGTGCGTCGTCGGTCAGCGAGTACATGTCGAAGTTGCTCTGCATGCCGTTGTTAGGGCCGTATCCACACGGCAACGTACCGTCGATACGCAGACAGACGAGCCCACTCTCCCGCGTCGAGTTCATGAACGTGCCGACCAGCGTCTGCGTATCGCTGAAGGCGTAATGCAGCTTCACGAGCTCTCCGCCGATGGACGTGTTCCCCTCGTGGATGTAGTCGAGACCGCTCGCGTCGAGGTAGCGCTCTCCGTCTACCAAACTCGGTGTGAAGCGGTCCGTCGTCTGGAGCGCCACGCCCAGCTTGCCGTCGGAGCCCGTCTCTGCCAGCGAATAGTTGTAGCGCCCGTACGAGCCCGCCGAGAATGTGAGATAGGAGAGCCAGCTCAGCGTCGGCTCGAGCGTCGAGAAGTTGACACCGCCGCCGAGTCCGCCGAGCTGCGGTCCCATGCGCACCGACGCGCCCGTGAACAGATCGGTCGCGAACATGCCGAGATTACCGGCTGCGCCGGGAGCGTTGAGAGGGATTCCGTCGAGGGTGAGCTGCGTCTGGCTCGCGTCGTGGCCTTCGAGCGAGACGGTCTGCGTCGCGTCGCTGTCGTCACTCGACGTCGAGACCGAGACCCCCGAAAGCTTGTTGAGCGCGTCCGCGAGATCGCTCGAGAGCCGCCGCTGCGCCGAGTCTTGGTTGAGCGTATCGGCGGATACCAGGGTCGAAGAGTGCACGGTCACCCTGCCGATCACGCGTAGTCCCGACGTTGCCGCCAAGCTCACGCTCACCTCGACGGCGCGCCCTTCGATGATTTCGAACTGCGGCGACGTCGCGGCTTCGTAGCCGTTCTTGACGACGCGCGCACGGTAGATGCCATCCGGGACGTCGGTGAAGAGCACTTGCCCGTTCTCGCGCGTCACCTCGCTTGCGATCACGGGGCCCGTAAGCAGGACGCGCGCAAGCGCCACCGGCGCCTTCGACGAAGCGTCGACGACGACGATGCGGATTCGGCCGGAGTCGCTCTGCTGTGCGAGGCTTGGAAGCGGCGCCACGACGATCGCGAGCGCCGTCATCGCATGGAGAACGAGCCGGCGTACCATCGCTCGCGATTGTCTCGATATTCTCTGGATGCAGGCTGAGAGTTAGGGAAGCCCTAGGCCGGACTCTCCAGCGTAATGCTTACCGTGGTCCCGCGTCCCGGAGCGCTCTCGATGCCGATCGCTCCACCCGCGCGCTCGACGGCGCGTTTGGCGATCGAGAGGCCCAGGCCGCTTCCGGCGATCTCCCCACGCTGATCGCCCCGGTAGAAACGCTCGAAGGCGTGAAGCCGCTCGGGCTCGGACATACCCGGGCCCTCGTCGCGAACGGAGATCGTCGTGTGGCCGTTGCTGCGCAACGCGGAGAGATGAATGGGACTCTCCGGCGCGTACTTCAGCGCGTTTTCGAGGATGTTCCAGATTGCCTCTCCGAGTTCGGCGCGGTCTGCGACTATCTCGGTCGCACCATCGACGCTGTAATCGATCGTGCGCTGCTCGTCATATCTGCGCGCCGCGTCGCACTGCGAGCGCAATAGATCGACGACGTTGATGGGCTCGGCATTCGGCCCAGCCTCCGCATCGAGACGGGCCAAGCGCATGAGCCGATCGATCAAGCCGCGCATGTGCTCTTTCTCGAGCGCCATCGTCGACAGAATCTGCCGCGCGACCCGAACCTCTTCCACGGCACCGCGCCGCAGGACGTCGATGTACCCTCCGATCACCGTGAGCGGCGTGCGCAGCTCGTGCCCCGCATCGGCGACGAAGAGCCGCATCCGCTCTTCCGTCGCGCGGCGCTGCTCCATCGCCGAAGCGACAGAGGCCGCCGCATCGTTGTACGCGCCCGTCAGCGTCGCGATCTCGTCACCACCGGCCATGACGAACCGGCGTTGCGTGTAATCGCCGTCCGCGAGAGCCAGCAACGAATCCGTCACGTCGTTGAGCGGCCGCAGCGCCTGCGCGGCGACGAGCCGGCCGCCGAACCACGAGAGCACGGTCGCTCCGAGCGCGAGCCCGAGAACGACGAACCAGTACGGCATGAGCGACCCGAGCAAGAGCCAGAGCGACGTCTCAATCCCGACGAATCCGCCGGCAACCGCGGTGACGCTGCGCGTCGGAGGCCCGTGCCCGATGGGCAGCGGCGGTCCGGTCTGTCCCGGCGGCATGACGAAGACGCGCGGAAAGCGCGTCACCGGGTTCAACGCTTCCAATTGATGAATGCGCAGCGCGAGCATCCGGTCCAACCCGGGCGGATGGAGTGTGCGGTCGCCCGCGACATATGCGCCTTCCTGATCGAAGACCGCAACGCGCGTTCCGAGGTTGCTCAGCTCGTTGACGATCGCGGGCGCAGCTTGCCGCAGCGAGAGGCCTGCGTCCTCGTACCCTTGCGCGATGAATCGCGCCTGCTGTTGTTTGCCGATCATGAGCTCGAGCTCGAAGTGACTGAGCTCGGCGATGAGCGCAATCGCCGATGCGAGCACGACGAGCAGGATCGTCACGCCGAAGATCGTCGCGTACAGCAACGCGAGTCGCGACGCGACGGAGCGCTGGAACACTATTGCGAGAGGCCGTAGCCGACGCTGCGCACCGTGCGAATGAAGGAACCGGGTTCGCCCGCTCGATCGATCTTCGCTCTCAGGTACGAGATGTACGTCTCTACGATGTTCGGTCCACCTTCGAAGTCGTGCCCCCAGACGAGCTCGAGAAGGTGGTCTTTGCTGAACACGCGGCGCGGCTCGCGCATGAAGACGGAGAGAAGATCGAACTCTCGGTGCGTGAGCTCGATCGGATCCTTGCCCCGGCGAACCTCGCGCGTGTCGGTGTTGAGGGAGAGGTCGTGCCAGTGCAGCACTTGCTCCTCGATCAACTGCGGCCTGCGCAGCTTTGCCTGAATGCGCGCGATCAACTCTTCGAAGATGAACGGCTTGACGAGATAATCGTCGGCGCCGGCACCCAGGCTGCGCACTTTGTCTTCGAGAGCGCCCTTCGCTGTCAGCATCACGATCGGGACGTGGCTGATCTCGCGCAGCATGGGCAAGAGCGCCAAGCCGTCGATCTTCGGCATCATGATATCTAGGATGATGACCTCGGGGTCGAAGCGCCGCACGAGTTCGAGCGCCGCCTGCCCGTCTGCAGCCGTGGCAACCTCGAAGCCTTCGCGAGAGAGCCCAAGCTCGAGCATCTCCCGAATCATGCGGTCGTCGTCGACCACCGCGACACGCGCGTGCGTCACCCCATTCATCTACGCTGCATCCTGCTGCCGAACCCTGTGCCCGGCCTGAGTCGCGGCCAGAAAGGCCCTAGGAGGCTCCTAGACGGCGGCGTGCAGCATCCGCGGCTTGGCGACAGGCTCCTTGCGCTCGAAGAGGGCGAGGAAGGCGTCCACGATCTTCGGATCCCACTGGGTGCCGCGCCCCTCTTCGAGGATTTTCATCGCAGCTCGAGGTGAGATGGCGTTGCGATACGGACGCTCGGTCACCATCGCGTGGAAGGAATCGGCCACCGCGACGATCCGCGCCTCGAACGGGATCGCATTGCCGTTCAGCCGGTCGGGATAGCCCTTTCCGTCGAACCGCTCGTGGTGGGAACGAACGACGAACGCACAGCGGCGCAGCGAAGGAATCTGCTCGAGGATCCGCGCTCCGCCCGCGGAGTGCGCCTGTATCACGGTCCACTCGTCCGGACTCAGAGGTCCGGGCTTGTTCAGGATCGCGTCAGGCGTTGCGATCTTGCCGACGTCGGCCAAGAGACCGCACAGCTCGACGAACTCAACGCCGTCGGCATCCAATCCAAGTGCCGTCGCGAGACGGCGCGCCCACACCGCGGTAGCCTTCGAGTGACAACTCGTCGCCGCATCGCGCTCGGCAAGCATTGCCATCAGCACGTCCGCCGCTCGGTCCACCTCCGTCTGCGTCGTCGCCTCGGAGGGCGTCCCGAACACGGCGCGCTGCGCCTCGGCTGCAAGAAGGTCGAGAGAGGCCACGACCCGCGGGCGATCTATCGAGTACGATCCTGCAGCAACCGAGATCGCATGCGCTGCGGCGGAGAGCATATCGCTCACCCCCGCGCGCCCGACCCGGCGCGCCTCACGCTCCGCCCACGTCACCAACCCGATCGGCTTCGCGAGTGCGAGCGAGAGGCACATCCGATCCAAGAGCGTCTCCAGCGCCGCGTCGGTCGCGGTATCGCCGCTCAGCTCAGGGAGCGTTAGTTGCTCGATCGCGCTGCGTTTCAGCGTTCCGAGGTCCCGTCCCAGGACCTCGCCGAGCGTGGTAATTGTAATTTCTGGATCCGGCACCAGAGACGTCCCTTTCTCTCATGCCGCGAACTCTTCGAGGTGGCTTTAGCCCACGCCAGCCGGCGGTGAGATCTCCACGACGAGGCCGGGGAGCGCGGCGACTCCTCCGAGGATGTGCATTGCGAACCCGGCGAGGGCGAGCATGGCAGTTAACATGTTGTTGGTTCTCCTGGGTAGAGAGGTTCTCGCCATCAGAATAGCCGAGCGGCTCGGCTACTGTCTCTACCCAAATTTGGGTATGCCTGTTTTCAGGCACTCTATCCGAGCAGCGCCTCGAGCCCCCGATGGTGGATGGCGGTGACCAGCTCGGCCGTTCCGCTGCAGTTGAGCTTGGCGATGGCGTGCTTGATGTGCGTCTGGACGGTCAAGACCGAGCGCTCGGTCTGCGCGGCGATCTCCTTCGGGCTCAGCCCCTCGGCCAGAAGCCGGATCACTTTGATCTCCGCCTCGGTCAGCCGCTCGCGCTCGCTCTCCTCGCCGCCGCTCCTCTTTAGGTGCTCCTGGGCGACCGCGAGGAGCCGGGCGAATCCGCCGAGCGCGTGCTCCGAGGCTTGCCCGAGCGCGTCCTCGATCTCCGCCGGACGGTACGGCTGGCGCTCAACGCTGCGCAAGAGCTTGGTGACGCCTTCCCTCAGCGCTTCGGCGCTGGGGCGGCCCGAGAGCGCGGGCCGGCGCTTCAGCAGGTTCGCCGCCACCGTCCTGCGGCCGGCGACGACCTCGGCCAGGATGCCTAGGAGTTGCGCGATCTCGAGGCCGAGCGACGCGAAACCGTCGCGCTGCGGCTTCTCGGCGTCGATGGCCTCCATCAGAGCCGCCGTCTCATCCTTCGACTCTTTGAACTTGCCGTCCAGGGAGAGGCAGAGCGTGTAGACCGCTCGCGCCATGATCCTGTCGAAGCCGTGCGTCACGCGGTCGAGCACGGTAGCGAGCGCGCTGTGCGCTTCGGCAAAGCGCCCCTCCCACGCGTGACGGTACGCATGGCTCCCGACCAAGTACACGCCGCGGGAGGCGTCGCTCGTGCGCAGCTCGCCGGCTTGGCGCTCGAGTGCCACCATGCGCTCGACGTTTCCGCGCCATGTTTCGATCGCGAGCAGGCGCAGCGCCGTCGTCTGCATGCTGAAGATGTCGCCCGACTTCGCCGCCGCCGATGCGGCCTGCTGCGCGTACCATAACGCGTACGGCACGTCGTTCTCGCAATACCATGCCTCCAGAGCAAGCGTGTCCAACGCAAGACAGGCGAGGCTGTGGAGCGAGAGGCGGTTTGCCATCTCCGCGCTGCGCGCGAGCGCGAACCGCGCCCGCTGATCCTGGCGCAGCTCCCAGGCTGCAACGCCGACGCGCTGCAGCGTGCGCGCGAGCGAATCGCTCTCCTCGAACATCTGCACGACCGCTTCGACCCGGTCGAGAAGCTCCGTCGCGCGTTCCGCCTCACCGGCCCGTGCGGCGACCACGGCGCGCAGCGCGAGCGCCTCGGCCAGCAGCGGAGCCGGAATGCGATCGTCCGCCGTCAGCGGATCCAGCACGCCGGTAGCGTCCCTACCCTGATTGACGTAGAGCAGCGCGAGGCGCATCCCAGTAGCCGCACGCAGCCCCGCGTCTTGGCCGAGCTCGAGGCTGCGCATCAGCAGCGGCTCCGCTTCCGCGAAGCGGCCGATCGATGACTCGAGCACGCCGCGCAGGGCGAGCACGACGGGATGCTCGCGGCGGTGCTGCTCGGTGAGCGCCGCAATTGCGGTGAGCGCGAGGTCCGTATGACCGGTTGCGAGGAGATCGAAGCCGTGCGCTTCGACCAAGCGCAGTACCGATGCCTCCGCTCCGGCATCGGCGTACAGCCGAAGCGCGACGTTCGGTCGCGAGAGCGTCTCCATCGCGCCCGCAATCACGCAGCGCAAACGGTTCGTCGCCGCTTCTCCCTCCAGCGACAACTGGTGCAGGACGAAGTCGCGGAAGAGGTCGTGACAGCGATAGACGCCCGGTCGCACCTCATAGAGAAAAGCAACGCGCTCGCGCAGATCGCTGATGAGCTTCCTCGCGCGGTCGAAGCCGATCGCCACCATCACGTCGACGTCGATCTCCGAGAGCAGCGAGATCGCCTCGAGAAACTCACGCTCCTCAGCACTGAGGGAACGGTACACCTGCTCCGCGAGGTACTGATAGATCATCTCGCGCGTCATCGTCGTGATCGATCGCAGATCCACCGAGCGCGTCGACGTGCGCAGCGCGAAGCTCAGCGCCGTCGGCCATCCTTCGGTGAGATCCAGCAGCGAGCGCAGCTCTTCTTCACGTACGCCCAGCTTGAACGCCGCAGCAGCTTGTTTCGCCTCCTCGGTCGTGAAGCAGAGATCGCGCTCGTCGATCATGAGGTCGCAATCGCCGTACGCGAGCCACGTCCCGACCGGGAGCCCGGCGGCGCTGCGCGTCGAGACGATCCAGCGAATGTGCGTCTTCGTTCGCTCGATGAGCGCGACGAAGAAGCGGACGACCTCGGGGTCCTTCTCAGCGACGTGCAGGTCGTCGACGGCGATCGTTCCACGCCACGCCTTCAGATGCTGGTACATCCAGAGTGCGAGATCGGAGCCGGCGGTGGGCGATGCGCGGTTGCGTTCGTATGCGCCCGCGAGGGTGCGCCGAGCTTCGGGCGCGGCCTCCTCAATCGCCTCGGCGAAGCCGCGCAATACACCGGGCAGCGTGTCGTGCTCGGGACGCAAGTCGAAGCGCAGCCACGATTCGTCGAGCTCTCGCAAGAACTGCGACAGCGCAACCGATTTCCCGTATCCGGCAGGAGCGACGATCAATGCGATGCGCTGCGTGGCGGCAGCCGCGATGCGATCTACCACGCGCGGCCGCGGGATCGGCTTGAACGTCCCGCCGGTTTCGATGCGGCCGTCGGGGCGGACCGGGCGGATCATCTCGGATCACCCGCTTGCCGGCGTGGGAACGGAACGTCACGATCGATGACGCGGCCGATCCAGAATGCGACGAGCGCCCCGATCCAGCGCAAGCGCGGCGCGAGCCACCCTCGCTGCGCGGGGCACGTCATCTCGCCCAGCTCCAGCACGTACGCGCCGTCGGCCGTGCGCGCCTGGTCGTAGCCGTAGTACTCGCGCAGACCGATGCTGAAGTTGTCGGGTCGAAAGCCGAAGCGAAAGAACCTGCCGTAGAGCCGTTTCCAGAGCGCCGCCGTGAAGCGGTCCTTAGCGCTCGGGTAGCCGACCGATGCGCCACTTCTGCACGGCACCGCCGAGCCGTCGAAATGGATGAATACGGCTACACGAACGGCATAGTCGTCGGGATAATCTGCCGGAAGACGTACGACGCGAATGCCGTAATCGCGCAAGACATGCGTCGCCGCGTCCGCGACGATCGGCGTCCATTCCCGCTCGCCCGCCGTGCCAAGATAGCAGTGACGCTCCGGAAAGCGCGCGCAACTCTGCGGCCGCCCCTCGTGCCCGGCGGAGATCAGCACGTCGTACCCACGCACGAGCGGCGCCGTCGCCGAAGCCGACGCGAGAGCTGCGATCATGCGATACTCGTCACCGGCGCGCGTGCGTGGCGGCGCTCCCGGTCCACGATGAGGCCGAGCCACGAGTTGGGGAAGCGGCGCAGCACCGTGTCGATGTACTCGTCGTAGGTGCGGTCGTCGGGAATGACGCCGCGCTGCGCGACGAGCGTCAGCACCGCACGCCATTCGAAGCCGAGTCGCCGGTAAATCGAGTAGGCGCGATTGAAGTGCGCCGCTGCAGCCGGCGGGTTGCCCAATCCCTTTTCCACCAAGCCGGCCGTAAAATGTTCCCACGCTTCCACGTGCGGCTCATGCCGAAACGCCGCGGAGAATGGGCCTGGTTCGGGAACGGCTTTGTAGCGGCGCCAGCACCGCTGCGCCTGCAGAGGACGATGCAGCGCGAAGACGTTTGCGAGATAGAGCAGCGCAACGCGCTCGCTGCCCTTGAACGTCTCCCATTCGAGCTGGTCCGCAAGCGCGAGGGCTTGATCGGCGACGAGCCATCCGTTGACGTCTTCACCTAGCGCGAGCGAGAGATATGCGCGATCGCAAAGGGCGAAGACGTGCCACGATCGCTCCACGCGGAACGACTCCAGCGCGCTGAACTGCTGCATCGCTCGAACGAAATCGCCGTCGATTGCCGCAAACCATGCTGCAGCGCGCGTGATTTGGTAGAGCGTGAGCTCGAGATACGGCGTTCGAGCGACGCTCTCCACGCGATGCAGGACGCCCGACATCACCGCCGGGATGTACATCTCGCGCGCGTAGATCGCTGCATTCGAGAGCGATGCCGTGACCACCATGAGATCTGCGCCCGCGAGGGTCGCCGCCTGCTCGAAGCGCCTGATCGCGCTTGCGTAATCCGCGCGCTCGACGGCAAGCCAGGCGCGAAGCTCTTCGGCAACTGCCGAGAACGTGCCGAAGTCCTCGTTCTCCAAGATCGCGCTCGCAGCGTCGGTCTCGTGGAGCATCCAGTGCAGCAAAGCCCGCTGATAGCGGGCCTCTGCGCGCTCTTCTAGCGTTCTCGCCGTTGCGAGTGCGACCTCGATGAGCGCCCTGGCGCCGTCGGTGTCGCCTTGGCGCCCGATCGCTGCGCCCGCAAGCGCCGCCCAGGTGGAGCGCTTCTTCGCTCGCGATGCGCGCAGAACGCGTTCCGCGTCGTCGTGACGCCGCATACGAAGGTAGGTTCTGGCTAGGAGAAAGTCTCTTTCGGCGCCGCGACGCCCGCAAAGGATCTCGACGCACGCGTCATAGTCCGCGCGTAGGAACGCCTCGCGTGCTATCCTCAGACCCAGGGTCGAGGCCTTCGCAGCCATGTGCGAAGGCTTGTCGCTGCGCGCGGCACCCTCCTGGGGCCGGCAGTCCTTAGCCGGTCGGAAGCGTGCCCACGTCCATGATGCGAGCGTGATGGGGAGGCTGGATCGAGGTCGAGCGGACGGCGGCCCCGGTCGGGCCGACGCCCGTATCCATCCCGTGCACGCCCGCGAAGCCCATGAGAAGACTGAGGAAGAAAGTGAACATACTTCCAACCTACGCCAGGCGTCACGCACGGCATAGGGCCGGTCCGTAAGGAAACGGCGAGGGAAACGTAAGGAAATCGTATAGCTACTCGAGCGCATCGCGCCAGGCGTATGGCATCGAAAGCGCATACGATTGGCTCATGCAGCGCATCGACGGTCGTCTCGTCTTCTCGGCGTCCGACCTAAACGGGTTTCTCGAGTGCGCAGCCCTGACGCAGCTCGAGCGCGAGGCGACGGAGCGGCAGCGCCTACGGCCCGAGCCGGACGAAACGGCGCAACTGCTCGCGCGCAAAGGCGACGAGCACGAGCGCCGCTATCTGGAGATCCTGCGATCGCGGGGTCTCGGGGTCTGCGAGATTCCCGCCGGAGATCGGCACGATGCGCAGGGCCTCTACGAGGCCGAGCACGCGACGCTCGCGGCGATGGAGCGCGGGGCGGAGATCATCTACCAAGCGACGTTCTTCGACGGAACGTTCATGGGCCACGCCGACTTCCTGCGGCGCGTCGATACCCCGAGCGCCCGCTGGCCGTGGAGCTACGAGGTGCTCGACACGAAGCTCGCGCTCGCGACGAAGACGTACTTTCTCGTGCAACTGTGCAACTACAGCGAGCACGTCGCGCGCCTGCAGGGCGGCATGCCGCGGCGGATCGTCGTCGTTCCGGGCAGCAACGTCGAAGCGCCCTACGAACTCGCAAGCTATCTCGCATACTACCGCCACCTCAAGGCGGGATTTCTCGCGCACGTCGACGGAGGGCGCAACGGCGCCTACCCGCACGAGGTATCGCACTGCCGCGTCTGCCGCTGGAACCCCGTCTGCGACGCGCGCCGCGATGCCGACGACTACCTCGGGCTCGTCGCGCTGATGCGCCGCGACGATATTCGCCGGCTCGGCAGCGCGAGCATTACGACGATCGCGCAGCTCGCGACTGCCGGTGAAGAGCGACGCCCCAACGGCATGACGCCCGAGACCTTCGAGCGCTTGTGCGACCAAGCGCGGCTGCAGCACGGCCAGCGCACGACGGGAGTACTGACGTACGAACTGCTTCCCGCGCAGCCGTCGCGCGGTTTCGCACTGCTTCCGCCTCCGGACGAGGGCGATGTTTTCTTCGATATGGAAGGCGATCCGCTCTACACGCCGCAGCGCGGGCTCGAGTATCTCTTCGGCGTCTATTTTGCGAAGGAGAGGCGTTACGTCGCGTACTGGGCCAAGAGCGGACGCGACGAGCGTTCTGCCCTCGAGGCCCTCGTCGATCTCCTCGCGCGCCGCCATGACGAGTATCCCGGCATGCACGTCTACCACTACGCACCGTACGAGACGGCGGCGCTCAAACGGCTCGCAGGTTTCTACGCAACGCGCGAGGAGGAACTCGACACCCTGCTCCGAGCGCAGTCCTTCGTCGACCTGTACGCCGTGGTCCGGCAAGGCCTGCGCATCTCGCAGCCGTCGTACTCGATCAAGAAGCTCGAGCCGTTTTACGGCTTCGCCCGCGAGACCAAGACCCAACGCGGCGACGACTCCATTCTCATGTTCGAGTCGTGGCTGATCGACGGCGATGACAACATTCTCGTCGACATCGAGAACTACAATCGCGATGACTGCATCTCGACGCTCCGGCTGCGCGACTGGCTCCTCGCGCGCAGAGCCGAGCTCGTTGGGCGCGACGGCGATTTCCCATGGAAGCCAGCGCCCGAGCCGCGCGCAGAGACCGCGCAGGACGCAAACGACGAGCGCGCGCAGCTTCGCGACGCGCTCCTCGCGGGGCTCGACGCGCCCCAAAGCGCCATCGCCCTGCGCGACGCCGACGAGCGATTTCGCGCGCGCTGGCTTCTCGGCCACCTGCTCGACTATCACCGTCGCGACGACAAGCCGGCTTGGTGGGCGTACTTCTACCGCTGCGAAAACCGCGACGAGCTCGTCGAGTTCGATCGCAAAGCAATCGGGGGCCTTCGCCATCGCAGCGACGTCCCGCCGTACCGGCAGACGCCCAGGCAGAACCCCGTCTACGTCTTCGCTTTTCCCGACCAGCTCCACGGATTTCAAGCCGGTGACGGCGCTTACGTGCTCGATGCGGCACGCCCACACGAAGCGGGAACGATCGTCGCCGTCGACGACGACGTGCTCGAAATCCACGTAAAGCTTCGTGGGGGCGTTGAGCCTGCGGATCTGGACGCGCTCGCGCCGGTCCCGGCGATCCCATCCGAGACCATTCGCGCGGCGCTGCAGCGCGTCGCCGAATCGTATCTCGACGGCACCTTCGAAGTTCGCCATCGCGCCCTCGCCGACGTGCTCCTTCGGCGCTTACCACGACTGCTCGGCGGAACGCTCGGGCAGAGCCTGCAGCCCGAGGTTCCCGATGCGGAGTCGATCGCCGAGATCGCGCAGCGTCTCGACGAGAGTTATCTCTTCGTTCAAGGGCCGCCGGGCAGCGGCAAGAGTACGACGGGTGCCGGCGTCGTGCTCGATTTGCTTCGCGCGGGCAAACGCGTCGCGGTTCTCGCCAACTCACATAAGGTCATCCACAACCTGCTCCACAAGATCGAGGAGCAGGCGGTGCGTCGCGGGCAGAGCTTTCGCGGCATCCAGCGCTGCAGCAACACGACCGAGGGTTCTCGCTTCGAGTCGAAGCTGGCAGAATCGTTCGTCACGCCCTCGTTTGCAGCCGACGCGTTGTCCGAGCCGCACGACCTTGCAGCAGGCACCGCCTGGGCTCTCTCGCGCGAGGAGCTTGCCGGCGCGTACGACTATCTCGTCATCGACGAGGCGGGGCAGGTCTCGCTCGCCAACGCGATCGCGTGCGCTCCCTGCGCGCACAACATCATTCTCTTGGGCGACCCGCTGCAGCTCGCACAGGTCTCGCAGGGCGCGCATCCGCCCGGCGTCGAGCTCTCGGTGCTCGCGCATCTGCTCGGCGACGATGCGACCGTTCCGCCCGAGCGCGGCGTCTTTCTCGACCGTTCGCACCGGATGCATCCGCAGATTTGCGCGTTCATCTCGGAGAGCGTCTACGCAGGCCGCCTGCAGGCGAGTGAAGCGACGTACGCCAACCGCGTCGAATCACAAGGCCTTACCGGCAGCGGGCTGCGGTATCTCGCCGTCGAGCACGAAGGTAATCGCCGCGAATCGCGGGAGGAAGCCGACGCCGTCGTCGGCCAGATAACGCGGCTCCTCGACGGAACCGTTACGGTCGCGGCGCCCGACGATCCGACGCCGAAGCCAAGAGCCTTCACGCCGCGCGACGTGCTCGTCGTCTCACCGTACAACGCGCAGCGCCGGCTCATAGCGCAGCGTTTGACCGACGCCGGACTGCACGGCGTAGCGGTCGGAACCGTCGACAAGTTTCAGGGCCAGGAGGCGCCGGTCGTCTTCTACTCGATGGCGACTTCCAGCGGCGACGATATCCCACGTGACATCGGCTTTCTCTTCGAAAAGAACCGCTTCAACGTTGCGATCTCGCGCGCACAATGCATGAGCGTATTGGTTTGCTCGCCGCGTCTACTCGACACGCGCTGTTCTACGCCGGAACAGATGGCGCTCGTAAACCTGCTTTGCAGATATGCAGAAGTGGCTTCGGCAATCTCGTAGGGCCCTCCGCAGAGGTCACCTCCGAACCCTTTCCCTGAACTCACAGCACAGCGTCTTGTGGCTTCGTACGCCGCGACTACCCGGGGTTTGAGCCCCGGAATCTAGTCCAATGAGAATTGTGGGTTTCCGGCCAAGATGGCCTGCAAGGGAGACACGTTGCCGTTGATATTCGCTCACCGGGAGATCGCGAACGAGATATTCTGGAGAAGATCGCGCTCTATCTCAGCCACGGCAGCGTGCTCGTGCTCGACGTCGCTCCAGCATCGCGCAGTATCGTCGCGCACGCTCCCGAAGGGCTCAGAAAATACGCAGGGTGCGAGGAGTTCTCGCACCCTGCAGTCCCGTGGCTAAAGTTCGAACTCTATCGGGCATTGGAAATCTGAAGAGCGCGCAGCTTCGATCAGGCTTAGGAGCCGAGCGGGCGACATGTGCGCGGGCTCTTTACAGTTCCTCGGGGTTGATGCCCTTTATGCGGTCGTACTGCGTCTTCTTCGGCGGCGCTTGCACGTTGGCGTGGTCTTCGTATTCGCCTTCGTACTGCACCGTCTGAGGCTCGCGGTTGCGCTCGTACGCGCTCATCAACCGGCTGACGCCGTCTCCCGCGCCGCCCATGACTTCGGCGAATGCGGCTTCGTCCGCGGTCATGCCGCCGAAGCTGAAGTCGATTTGCGTACGCGAGCGCCCTTCCTCGTCGACGTCTTGACCCTGGGGTACGATTTCGATCTGCCGGTAGCGGGTCATGCCCGTTCCCGCCGGGATGAGCTTACCGATGATCACGTTCTCCTTGAGGCCGAGCAACGGATCGTACTTGCCCTTGATCGCCGCATCCGTTAGGACGCGCGTCGTCTCTTGGAACGATGCTGCCGAGAGGAACGAGTCGGTCGCAAGCGAGGCCTTCGTCACGCCGAGCAGCACCGGCGACGCCGTCGCCGCCGCGCCGCCGCCTTGCGTGATGCGTTCGTTCGTCTCGTTGAAGTTCGCCGACTCCACGAGCTGCCCGGGGAGGAAGTTCGTATCGCCGCCGTCGACGATCTTCACCTTGCGCAGCATCGAGCGAACGATCACCTCGATGTGCTTGTCGTTGATGTCGACGCCTTGCGAGCGATAGACCTTCTGTACTTCTTCGACGAGGTAGTTTTGTAGTGCGGTCTGCCCCTTGATGCGCAGGATGTCGTGCGGGTTGAGCGAGCCTTCGTTGAGCGGATCGCCCGCCTCGGCCCGGTCGCCGTCGCGCACCGTGAGGTGCATGCCGTACGGAACGTCGTACTCGTGCTCTTCGCCGGCCTCGTCAGTCACGTAGACGACGCGCCGATTCTTCTCTTCGGCGAGACGAACGGTTCCCGACTGTTCCGTAACGATTGCTTGACCCTTGGGTTTACGCGCCTCGAAGATCTCCTCCACGCGCGGCAGACCGGTGATGATGTCCTCGGTTGCGACGCCGCCGGTGTGGAACGTTCGCAGCGTGAGCTGGGTGCCCGGCTCGCCGATCGATTGCGCGGCGATAATGCCGACCGCCGTGCCGATGTCGGCCCGGCCGCTGGTCGCGAGATCGCGACCGTAGCACACCGCACACACGCCGTACTTCGAGCGGCACGTCAGCACCGAGCGGATCTTCACGTCCTCGATGCCGGCCTCGACGATGGCCTTCGCCTTCTCTTCGGTGATCTCGTCGTTGCGCTTGACGATCGCCGTCGTGGGCCGGCGCGGGTCGGTGCGCAGCTCTTCGGCCGCGCGCCGCCCAACGATTCGGTCGCCGAGCGGCTCGATGATCTCCTTGCCTGAGCGGATGTCGTGCACCGTGATGCCACTCGTCGTTCCGCAATCCTCTTCGCGCACGATGACGTCTTGCGCGACGTCCACGAGCCGGCGCGTGAGATAGCCGGAGTCCGCCGTACGCAGCGCCGTGTCGGCGAGGCCTTTGCGCGCGCCGTGCGTCGAGATGAAGTACTCGAGAACCGTCAGGCCCTCTTTGAGTGACGCTTTGACCGGAATCTCCAAGATGCGACCGGAGGGATCCGACATCAAGCCGCGCATGCCGCCGAGCTGCTTGACCTGCGCGATGGAGCCGCGGGCGCCGGACGTCGCCATCATGAAGACCGGGTTGAGCGGATTCTGCGCGGCTTGCATCGCGCTCGTCACCTCTTCGCTCGCTCGCGACCAGATCTCGATCGTCTTGTTGTACTGCTCGTCGTCCGAAATGAAGCCTTGCTCGAAGAGCCGGTGCAGATCGTCGACTTCTTTTTGGGCGTCCGCGACGATCTCGTGCTTCTTCTCCGGCACGATGATGTCGCTAATCGAAACCGTCGTCCCCGAGAGCGTCGCGTAGTGGAAGCCGAGATCCTTGATCGCGTCCAGGAAGCCTGCCGTCTCTGCATTGCCGTACGTACGATAGCAGTCCGTGATGATCTTCTTCAGCTCGCCCTTGTCGACGATGCCATTGACGAATCGATGGTTCCACGCTTCGGGAAACGCCTGATTGAAGATCACGCGCCCAACCGTGGTCTTGACGAGCTCGCCGTTGCGCCGAACGTTGATCCACTCTTGCAGCTTGATTCCGTGCGTCTCATAGGCGAGCACCGCCTCCTTGGAATCCGAGAACGCCGGCATCGCACCGTCGCGCGCGACGCCGTCGAAGTCCTCGGAGACCGCGGCCTTCGCCGGTCCCCTGTACTCCTCGCGCTGGAAGGTCAGGTAGTAGAGCCCGAGCACCATGTCTTGCGTCGGAATCGACACGGGGTTGCCGTATGCGGGAAGCAAGATATTGTTGCTCGAGAGCATCAGAATGCGCGCCTCCGCCTGCGCGCCCGCGGAGAGCGGCAGATGCACGGCCATCTGGTCGCCGTCGAAGTCGGCATTGTATGGCGTGCACACGAGCGGGTGCAGGTGGATCGCCTTGCCCTCGACGAGCACGGGCTCAAAGGCCTGGATGCCCAAGCGATGGAGCGTCGGCGCGCGGTTGAGCAACACCGGATGCTCCTTGATGACCTCTTCGAGTACGTCCCACACCTCGGGGCGCACGCGCTCGACCATGCGCTTCGCGCTCTTGATGTTGTGCGCGAGCGTGCGGTCGACGAGCTTCTTCATCACGAACGGCTTGAAAAGCTCGAGCGCCATCTCTTTGGGCAGGCCGCACTGATGCAGCTTGAGCGTCGGACCGACGACGATGACTGACCGGCCCGAGTAGTCGACGCGCTTGCCCAGCAGGTTCTGCCGGAAGCGTCCCTGCTTACCTTTGAGAATATCCGAGAGCGACTTGAGCGGACGATTGTTCGGCCCGGTCACCGGGCGCCCGCGGCGGCCGTTGTCGATCAGCGCATCGACGGCCTCCTGCAGCATGCGCTTTTCGTTCTTGATGATGATCTCGGGTGCGTTGAGTTCGAGCAGCCGCTTCAGGCGGTTGTTGCGGTTGATGACGCGCCGGTACAGATCGTTGAGGTCCGACGTCGCAAAGCGCCCGCCGTCGAGCTGCACCATCGGGCGCAGCTCCGGTGCGATAACCGGAACGGCGGCGAGAACCATCCACTCGGGACGGTTTCCGCTCGCGAGAAACGCCTCGACCACCTCGAGCCGCTTGATGACCTTGAGCCGCTTTTGACCCGACGTTTCCTTGAAATCTTTGCGCAGGTCTTCCTGAAGCCGTTTCAGGTTCAGGTCGCGTAGGAGCTCGCGAATTGCTTCGGCTCCCATGCCGGCCTTGAAACGATTGCCGAACTTGTCGCGCGCTTCGCGATACTTCTGCTCGGAGAGCACCTCGCGCTTTGCCAGCGTCGTATCGCCCGGATCGATGACGACGTAGGACGCGAAGTAGATCACCTTCTCGAGCTGGCGCGGCGACATGTCGAGCAAGATACCGATGCGGCTCGGAACGCCTTTGAGGTACCAGATGTGGCTTACCGGCGTGGCGAGCTCGATGTGGCCCATGCGCTCGCGGCGAACCTTCGCCCGCGTGATCTCGACGCCGCAGCGATCGCAGATCATTCCCTTGAACCGAATCCGTTTATACTTGCCGCAATGGCATTCCCAGTCTTTGGTCGGGCCGAAGATCTTTTCACAGAAAAGACCGTCGCGCTCGGGCTTGAGCGTGCGGTAGTTGATCGTTTCGGGTTTCTTTACTTCGCCAAAAGACCACGCGCGAATTTGTTCCGGCGACGCGAGGCCGATGCGCATGGCGTCGAAGTTGTTGACGTCGATCAGATTCAAGGGCTTCCCCGAGCGGGTCACCTGCCTTCACCTACGCAGGGAGCACGACTCACGTGGTCACGTAAGCGGTCCCACCGTCGCCTCGGCAGGGCCCCTTCGACTCGGCTCAGGGCAACTACGCACTGAGAACGGCCGCGCGGGGCACAGAGCGGTATTGTATCACCGCCCTGCGTCCACTGCAACGGGGACTCGAAACGAGGCTAGGGGGTAGCTTGCGTTGCCCCTCGCTCCGAGGGATGGCGCCAGAGCTGCTGGACGAGGGTGCCCACGACCATCAGGATGAGCGCACCCCAGAGGTCGGCGAGCCACCAGTTGACCGTCCCTGAAAGCCGGAACGTCGGCGCGAAGTGCGGCGCCACGTCTACGGTGATGATGAAGAGCACGTAGTTGATGACGATGCTGAACAGCCCGTGGGTCAGGAAGTTGATCGGCCAGGCGATGAGTCGCAGCACGGGGCCGATCAGTGCGTTGACCACTCCGAAGATCAACGCGACGATGGCCGCGTCCCGTACCGTGACGCCCGGATCGAAGCCGAGAGCCGAGCCGAACCGCGCGATGCAGTACAGCACGACCGCGCCGACGATGAACCGGAAAATATGAATCATGGGTCCTCCATTAGGGCAGCGGGCCCCGCTCTCAGTTTCGCCGCTTGGGGGCCCTCGGCCCCTGGAGCAAACGCCGAGCGAGCGGGTTCAGTGCCCGCCCGCGCCAGCGCAGCTCGTAGTTTAGACGCCGGACTGCATTGAGGGCCTTGACGACGGGCGACTGACGCCGAGCCACCCCCTCCGTTACGGTATGAAAGGGCTCGAGAGGCGCGCGCAGCCGTGCGAGGGTCGGGGCGGCGGCGGCCGGATGCTTGCCGTGGAAACGCATCAGCAGGTGGTAGACGGGCGCGAAGTACCGCGTGACGTCGAAGCTAAGCAGCTCCTCCTCGCCGAGCACGTTCCCCGGCGCCCCGAGCGCGGAGTAGTGACGGCCCTTCTCGGCGTGGCGGCGTGGCTCGAGCGTGTGGCCGTAATGCGCGTAAACGTACGGAAGAGCGATCCGGCCGCCGTCCAGGCCGACCAGCCGCTCGTGGACGAGCCCCTCCCACCGCGCCCCCGGGCGGAAGCGGAAGAACATCATCCGCCGCTCGATCGCCGTGTACCACGCGAACGATTGGAAGAAATGCCACGTGTAGCCGTCGACGAACGCGATCTCCGGCGGCACGTCGTCGAGGTGCGAGGCGATACGAGACGCAGCTTCGCCGTGTACCTCGTCGGCGTCGACGAACGCGACCCAGTCGCCCGCCGCGGCCCGTGCGTGCAGACGCAGACAGACGTTTCTCGCGTCGGCAAAGCCGGAGAATGCGGTGCGATCGACGACCAGCTTCCCCATCCGTCCGAAGGCACTCTGCGAAAGCGCCTCCGCGTGCGGTGACGCACCCGGCGCGTTGTCGTTTACGAGAAGCATACCGGCAACGCCGTCGAGCGACGCGAGCAATGCCGGCAAGAACGGCTCCTCGCGTGCGCCGAGGATGAGATGCGCGGCTACGCCCATCCTCGGTCCTTCGCAGAGTATTCGGCAGCTCCATCTCCGAAAAGCGCCTCGTGGCTCTTCACGTCGCCGTCGACGCACGCGCCGCAGTCGAGGACACGCGCGGCATCGGGCGCTACCTGCGCGCCATTCTGCGCCGTCTCGCTCCGCGCGACGACGTCGCCCTCACGCTCGTCGTTGGGGGCTTATCGCGCTGGGGCATGCGCGTGGCGCTCGAGCGCGCCGTCGGGAGCCATCGCTTCCGCGTCTGCGCGCGCGTGCCGCGTAACGCCGACGTGCTCTGGAATCCCGCGAACGGCACCTTTCTCCGCTGGCGCGGTCCGTCGGTCGCGACGATTCACGACGCGGTACCGTTCCGCTTTCCGCACGAAGACCGCCGCCACCGGCGCCGCGATCAACTGCCGTTTCTTCGATCGGTCGAGCGAGCCGTACGGGTCATCGCCGTCTCCCGTTTCGGCGCGGACGAGATTCATGCGGTCTTCGGGGTGCCGCGCGAGCGCATCGCCGTCATCTATCACGGCGTCTCACCCTCGTTCACGCCGGGTGAAGCGCTGCCGCACGCTCCGCTCGAAATCGGCGGGTACCTGCTCTTCGTCGGCGATCCGCAGGCCGAGCCGCGCAAAAACTTCGATCTGCTGTACGAAGCGCACCGCGCCGCATGGCCGCAGGGAGACGGACCACCCATCGCGGTTGCCGGCACACACGCGCCGCAGCGCGAAGGCGTCGTCCACGCCGGACACTTCGCCGACGACCTTGCCTCCGAGACGAGCGCCGGTTTGCGCAACCTCTATCGCGGAGCGCTGGCAGTCGTCGTGCCCTCTTATCACGAAACGTTCGGCATGCCGCTCGTCGAAGCGATGGCGTGCGGGACACCTGTCCTCGCGTCGGCGGCAAGCTCCTTACCGGAGATCGGGGACGACGCGGTACTCTTCGCGCCGCCGCGCGACGTTGCGGCCTGGAGCGCGGCGCTGCGTCGCATCACAGAAGACGGCGACGAGCGCGCGCGACTGATCGCGCGCGGTTTCGAACGCGCGGCAGCATTTCAATGGAATCGCAGTGCCGAGCAGCACGTCGCCGTCTTTCGCGACGCTGCTGCGCGATGATCCGCATCGGCGTCGACGCGTGGAATCTCCCCGGCGATCGTCGCGGCATCGGGCGCTACCTTCGCGCCGTTCTGCGCGCGTGGAGTGAGCGGTTTCGCGACCGCGTCGACGTCACGCTCGTCGTTCCCGAATGGCACGCCTGGACCGTCGCGCAACGTTACCGGCGCGAGGTCGATCGCTCGTATCCCGTCGTCTCGCGGCGCTTTCACGGCCGCGCCGGCCTCGATGCACTCTGGTTTCCGTTCAACGGCTGCAGCTGGACCAGGTTCTCCCTGCCGGCCGTCGCGACGCTCTGCGACGCGTCGAACTTCGTCGTCCCGGGTTATGCGCCCGAAGCGCAGCGTATCTTTCGCGACGCTGCGGCGCGATGTGCTGCGCTCCTCACGCTCTCGCGCTTCTCGCAAACCGAGCTCGCTCGCGAGCTACGAATTCCACCGGAGCGGCTCGTTCCGATACCGCTTGGCGTCTCTGCGCCGCTGCCGCCACGCGAAGACGCCGGCGTCGCTTCACTCGGGCGTTTCGTGCTCTTCGTCGGCACGATGGAGCGGCGTAAGGGCATCGACGTGCTCGCTCGCGCGATGTCGCTCGTCCAGCGGGAGCGTCCCGATCTCACGCTCGTCGTCGCCGGCGAATCCGACCCGAAAAGCATCGAGGGGATAGCGGTCGCCGTGCGCGCGTTGGGATACGTCGACGAGCAAACGCTAGCCGCGCTCTACCGGGCCTGCGCGCTCTTCGCCTTTCCGTCACGGTACGAAGGTTTCGGCCTTCCGATCTTGGAGGCGATGAGTTACGGGACGCCGGTCGTCACCTGCACAGCGTCTTCGCTCCCGGAAGCGGGCGGCGATGCGGCGCACTACGTGGAGCCGGAGGATCCGCAGGCGCTCGCCGAAGGCATCCGGCGCGTCGTCGATGATGCCGCGTACGCGGCCGAGCTGCGCCGCCGCGGCCTGGCACGCGCGGCGACGATGACCTGGGAGAGAACCGCCGCCGCAACGCTCGACGTCTTCGAAGGCATCCTGCAATGAACGTCCGCATCGCTACCGGCATCGCACGCCGGGGCGACTGCGTGCTCCTCGTCGCCTCCACGTACGCTAATCACCCGGAGCCACTCTGGACCCTGCCGGGCGGTCGCCAGGAAGGCGCAGAGCTTGCTCGTGAGACCGTCGTCCGCGAGCTGCGGGAAGAGACGGGATTGCAAGGTCGCGTCGTCGACTTCGCGTATGTGAGCGAAAGCTACGACGGCGCGACGCATGTGATGAATCTAACGTTTCTCCTCGAGACGACCGGCGAGCCGAGCGTTCCCTCCAGCCACGACCACGTCGTCGCAGCACAGTGGGTGCCCATAGCGGCGCTGCCCGAGCGCATGCGCGTCGCGGTCGTCCGCGAACCGCTGCTCGCGTACCTCCGAGGCTCTGCGCAGCGCTACTTTGGTTTTCACGATGCGGGGGTGACGATTCGATGGTCGGAGTAGCGGCGGTGGCCCTCGTCGCGCATATCAGCGTGCTGCAAGGGGGCGCAACGATAACGCGCGCTGAGGGCGGGCAGGTCGTTGCGCTGCGCAACGCACCGCTCCTCGCCGGCGACACGTTTGCAACGCGCGCCGGCGCGCAGGCCGAGCTCCAACTCGACCCCACCGTCGCGCTGCGGCTCGATCAGAACACGACGCTGCAGATCGTCGCGCTCACGCCGCACCATCGAGACGTTCGGCTCCTCGGCGGAACGCTCGAGGTCTCGTCGCAGCCCAACGGCGACTCACCGCGCGTCGACACGGCGTCGATCGCCCTCGGGCCGGATGCTCCCGGCCTCTTCCGCATCGCCGTTACCGGCGGCCAGACGTCGGTTGGCGCCCATCGCGGCACGATACGCATCATCACCCCCAACGGCACGCAGGTTCTCTCTCCCGGGGAGGATGTGACGATCGCCGGTCCGGCGTCGCAGCCCGTCTTGCGCTACGCGGCGCAGCCGCCGAGCGACGCGTTCGACGGGTTCAACCAGACGCGTGACGCCGTCGAGATCGCCGCTCGCAACGATACGCGCCTACCACCGCCGCTGCGCGGCGTCACGGAGTTCTCGGCGTACGGCACGTGGAGGACGCTGAAGCCGTACGGACTTACGTGGCAGCCGCACGAATACCCGCGCTGGGCGCCCTATCGCGACGGGCGCTGGTTCTGGCGTCGGGGAATCGGCTGGACGTGGATCGCGCGCGAATCGTGGGGATGGATCCCCTATCATTACGGCGCGTGGATCGACGATCCGACGTACGGATGGTGCTGGGTCCCGCCGCATCCCACGCCGGCGCCGGCGTGGGATCCGGCAAACGCCGTCTTCTTCGCGGTCGTCGCCGGCGACCGCACGCAGAGCGTCGGGTGGGTTGCGCGCGCTCCCGAAGAATCGTTTCACGCTGCGCTCGGCGCTTATCGCAACGCGCGCAGCCCCGGCGGAATCGCGCTTCTCGACGCAGCCGACTTCTATTCGGGCGCCTTCTCTCGCGTGCAATCGCCACAACTCGGGCAGCTAGCATCGGGCGTTCGTTTGCAGGCCCCGCCCGAGCCGCGTCTTTACCACAGGGCGCCGTCCCCCAGAAGAATGTAGAGCAGCACGCCGATCGGCCACAAGAGGCAGACCAGCGCCCATAGCAGCTTCTTCCACCCGTCCATGTCGTCGCGCCCGATGAGATTGATCCATGCGAAGATCACGGCGATGGGATGCAGTATGACCGAGAGAATCAGCTCGACGATGAGTTTCACAGCGGCTCCTGTTACGCGAACTGCGCAGAGTGAAGGGAAGCATAGGCCCCGCCGCGCGTGATCAGCTCGTCGTGCGTGCCGATCTCGGCTACCCGGCCTCCTTCGATGTAGAGAATACGATGCGCGCGGCGGATCGTCGACAGGCGGTGCGCGATGATGAGCGTCGTGCGGCCTTGCATCAGGCGCTCTAGCGCTTGCTGGATCAACGCTTCCGAATGAGAGTCCAGCGCGCTCGTCGCCTCGTCCAGAATCAGGATTCGAGGGTCGCGCAGCAATGCACGGGCAATCGCGATGCGTTGCCGCTCCCCGCCTGACAGACGTATGCCGCGCTCTCCGACCTGCGTCGCATAGCCGTCCGGCAACGCTTCGACGAACTCGTCGGCATTCGCGTCGCGCGCCGCCGCGCGCGCCTCGTCATCGGGCGCGTCGAGGCGCCCGTAACGAATATTGTCGAGGATCGTGCCGCGCAGCAGCTGCGGATCTTGCGGCACGATGCCGATCGCGCGACGGAGATCCGCGAGCCGAATCTCCGCGACGTCGGTTCCGTCGATTCGCACGACGCCGCGCTGCGGTTCGTAAAAACGTGGTACGAGATTCACGAGGGTCGTCTTCCCCGCACCCGATCGGCCGACGAGCGCGACGATCTCGCCTGCAGCAACGCTCGCGTTCACGCCGGTTAGCGCCGGCGGATCGTCGAGCTTGTACCAAAACGAGACGTTCTCGAAGTCGATCGCCCCCTTCATTACCTCGAGCGGCCGCGCTCCGGGGCGATCCGCTACTTCGACCGGGAGATCGAGAATCTCGAAAACGCGCCCCGCGCCGACGACCGACTTCGCGAGATCGCCGACGAACGCGGCTAGACGATTCAGCGGGTTGGCGAGATTGACCAGGAGCAGCCAGTAGTTGAAGACGTGCTCCGTCGTCAGGCGCCCGACGAGTACTTCCCGCACCGAGAGCCACATGATGATCACGACGGCCAGCACCATGATCGTCGAAACGACGAGCGGCTGCGTTTGGATGAACTGCGTAAGCTTCATATACGCGCCGAAGAAGTCGTCGTTCGAGCGGCGAAAACGCCGAATCTCGTACTCTTCTCCACCGAACGCTTTGACCACGCGCTGGCCGCTTAAAACCTCGGCGAGATTCGCCGACAGGTCCGCGACGCGCTCCTGCGTGTTGAGCGTGCTCGTGGAGATCAGGCCCTGGAACTTCGACACGGCAAACGACACGATCGGAGCGACGACGACGAGCGTCAGCGTCAGGAGCCAATCGAGGTAGATCATCATCGCGAAGGATGCGGCAAACGTCACCACGGCAACGACGAACTGCGGCAGGGAGACGCTCACCGCGTCGGTCATGAGCTGGAGATCGTTGCTGAAACGCGCGATGAGCTCGCCCGGACGCCACTTGTCGAACTCTCCGAGCGGGAGGTTCAACACGCGCGTAAAGAGTGCGACGCGCCACCGCGCGATCAGGTGTTGGCCGCTCCACGCCGTCAGGTACGTCTGAAAGTATGTCGCGAGATTGGCGAGGAGTTGCGCGGCAAACGTCGCTGCCAAGCCGAAATAGAGCACGCGCACGTCGGGGTGGTGTCCTGCGGGCGGAGCGAGCACCCGCCCGATGATCGCGCCGAAGGCCCACGGCGCGACCAGGCTCAGCACACCGGCGAGCGTTCCGAGCGCCAACGCGATGCCGATGCGCGGGTAATAGGGTCGCGCCTCGCGTGCAAGACGCTGAAGTACCGCCCGGCGGGTCATCCGTTACCCGGTTACCCCCCCGTCGCCGGGGAACCTTGCGCGCCGCCCCGCCGGGGCGCGGCGTACGAGCGATAGCGCTCGAGAAACGCGCGCGCTTCGCGCGCGTGATCGACCACCGGCGACGGGTATGATGCTGCGTCGTAAAGCGGCAGCATCGGCACGCGCTCGCGTGCACCGTGCAACGGCGCGTGCGCCAGCTCCGGAATCCATCGCCGCACGTACTCACCCAGCGGGTCGAAGCGCAGCTGTTGGCGGCGAGGGTTGTAGATCCTCGGATACTGCACGAGATCTGCACCGATGCCCGCAATCCATTGCCAGTTTCCGCTCGCGATTGCCGCATCGTCCTCGACCTCGAAACGATCCCAGGTCTCCCGCCCTACGCGCCAGTCCACTCCCAAATCGAAGCAGAGAAAAGAGGCAGCCACCGAGCGGACGTGCGGATGCATCCACCCCGTCTTTCGCAACTGCCGGATTCCCGCATCGACGAGCGGGTATCCGGTCCTGCCTTCTCTCCACGCATCGAGATGCGGGTGCTGCCGTGCAAACGCGAACTCGCGCATGCGCACCTGCAGTGCCGCGTCGTCGGTCTCGGGATGGAACCATGCGAGCTGCAGAAAGAAGTCGCGCAACGCAAGCGAGCGCAGGAAGAGGCGCAGGGAGCGGCGCTCCTCGTTGAGCAGAAAGGGATTCTCGAGGCAGCGTTGGGTTGCGCGCACCGCCGTCCGCAGCGCGAGCGTTCCAAACGAAAGGTGCGCGCAAAGGCGCGACGTTCCGTCGACCGCGGGCAGGTAGCGATCTGCCGCATATCCGCGCGCGGCGCCGTCAAGGAACGCCTGGAGGCGCTCGAGCGCGTGGGCTGGTGCGGCGTCCTCCGCCGCGCTCGTTGCCCCGAACTCTCGCGCTGCCGGCAAGGCCTCGCTCTCGCTCTCGGGCTGCGCAAAGTGCAGGAGGATCGGACGATCGTAGGATGCGATCGGGAGCGATCGCCAGCGCTCGAAGTACGGCTGGAACGCGCGATAACCGCCGTCCGGGCTGCGTGCGATCTCTTCGGGGCCGATTGCCGGAGCATCGTGAACGCATTGCGCGTGCACGCCCGCCTCTTCCAATGACGCGCGTAGCGATAGATCGGCGCGCGCGCCCGCGCCGTCGTATCGAGCGCTCCAGACGATGCCGCTCGCCCCGCTCTCTCGCGCCAAGCGCACCAACGCTTCGGGGGCTTCGCCGCGACGTACGACGAGGCGGCTCCCACGCTCGCGCAACGCCTCATCGAGCGCGCGCACCGCGCCGGCAAAGAACGCCGCGCGGCGCGGCGACCGGCGGAGACTTGCGTTCAGCTCGCCGTCGACGACCAGCGCCGGAAGGACGGGCCCGCGATCCGCTGCCGTCGCGAGTGCGGCGTGATCCTCCAAGCGTAGGTCGCGCGTGAATCGGCAGACGATCACGTGCGCACGAGCACTGCTGCGATCTCCTCGCGTACCGTACCGTCTCGTTCGCATTCCATCCGCGCCTGCAGTGCCGCGAGCGCCGCTGGGGATCCGATGCGTCCCAAGGCCCAGGCTGCGTGCCCGCGCACCATCGGGTGCGGGTCGCGATCCAAGGCCTCCACCAGCGCCGGAACGGTCGAACGATCCAACGCGTTGCCAAGCGCCACCGCCGCGTTACGGCGCAACACGGCGGCGCCTCGCCAGCCCATCGCCGTACGTGCAATGTACCTGCGGTACTCGCTCGAGCGCATCCGCAGCAGGCGCACGAGTTCAGGCGTGGCCGCGAATGCGTTCACCGCCGCGTCCGCGCGCGCTCCGCGCTCGCCCGCCCGCTGCGTCGGCGGGCAAACGCTCTGGCAGATGTCGCATCCCCACACCCACTCGCCGACGAGCGGACGGAGCTCGCGTGGAATCGCGTCCGTGCGCTGTGTCAAATCGGAGATGCAGCGCGTCGCATCGATCGTATAATCGCCGCGAAGCGCGCCCGTCGGACACGCATCGACGCAACGCGAGCACGCCCCGCAACCGGTACGCAGCGGCGCGTCCGGCTCGAGCTCGAGCGTGGTGACGATCTCCCCCAGAAAGACGTACGATCCCAGGCGGCGGGAGATCAGATTCGTGTGCTTGCCGGTCCAACCCAGCCCCGCACGTGCTGCGTACGCACGTTCGGCAATCGGTTTCGTGTCGCAGGCGATAGCCGTCACGGGCGCACCGGCCAGCTCGTCGATGCGACGGGCCGCCGCTCGAAGCACGTGCAACAAGCGTTCGTGGTAGTCGAGCGACCACGCGTAGTTCGAGACGCGCCCTGTCAAGGGCGCGCGACTCGGCGCGGCGGTCGCGTAGGCGAACGCAACGCACAGCACGCTGCTTGCGCGCTCGAGAATCGTCGCCGGGTCCGTGGCTCGCACGGCCCGGTCGTCGCCATAGCCCCACGTCGCGAAATCGCCGCGCGCGAACGCCGCACGCAGCCGCGTACGCGTGGTTTCGTCGACGAATGCCGGAGCAATGCGCACGTCACACGCTCCGTTCTCCGCTGCAGCATCGCGCACGAGCTCGACCACGGCCTCCTTCGCAACCACCGTTCTCGTCAACGCTCCATCAACCAGTCGAACGCCGCGCCGACCTGCGCACGAATCTCGCCTTTCTCGGGCCGGCCGTGCCCGACGATGGCACGAGCGCGGCATCCCGCGCCTCAGAGCGTTGCGAGCGGTCCATCGGGGCCCATGGGCGATGCCGCGTCGATCGCCGCGACGTCCTCGGCATCGAGCTGCAAGTCGCCGGCACGAGCGTTCTCTTCCACGTGCGTGATGCTCGATGCCTTCGGAATCGTGAACACGTTCGGCTCGCGCGTCAGAAATGCGAGAATCACCGTTCGCGGCGTCACACCGTGCTTGCGCGCGACCCGATCGAGAACGCCGCCGGGCGCAGCGAGAGCGCGCGGGAAGCTTCCGCGACCGAACGGCGTGTACGCCACGACGGCTGCTTGGGCATCGCGTGCCGCCGGGATTAGGCGCCGCTCGACGCCGCGTTCGCGCAGGTGATAGAGCACCTGATTGCACGCTAGCGGAACGTCTCGAAGATCACGCATCGCTTCCTGCATCTCCTCGAGCTCGAAGTTGCTCACGCCGACGAAGCGCGTCTTGCCGTCGCGCACCAGACGCTCGAACGCACGCATCGTCTCCGCCAGTGGATACTCCGAGGGCCAATGCAGCATGTAGAGGTCGAGATAGTCGAGCCGCAAGCGCCGCAAGGAGGCATCGCATGCCGCAAGCGTTCCCTCGAAGCTCGCATTGCTCGGGAGAACTTTGCTCGCGATGAAGAGACCGTCTCTCGCAATGCCGGCGATCGCTTCGCCGACGATCTCCTCCACGCGTCCAGCCCCGTACATCTCTGCCGTATCGACGTGCGTCATGCCCAACTCGATGCCCCGCCGGAGCGCGGCGAGCGCGTGCGCGCGCCCGTCGCCGCGCTCGGGAATATCCCATGTTCCTTGACCGATGACGGGCACCGCGACGCCCGTTTTTCCGAAGAGCCTCTGCTTCATCGCCTGGGCTCCTAGAAGAACGCGAACTCGTCGTGCCGCGCGGCGTAGACGAGCAACCCGCCGCGCACGTGACGCACGCGAGTGAAGCCGGCGTCACGCATACGCTGGACGGCCCACTGCGATTTCGCGCCCACGCGGCACGCAACCACATACGGTTTCGCGCTGTCAAGCTCGTGCAGGCGCGCTTCGAGCTGGCTAGCCGGAATCGCAACCGCGCCGGCGATGATTCCGAGGACGGCTTCGTGCGGCTCCCGCACGTCGAGCAGCGTCCATTCACCGAGGACCGCATCCAGGTCCGCCGCGTCGACCTCCTCCCCCGCGCCCAAGGTCGGCGCCCCGTAGTCCATCTCCCGCGCTTCATCTAGTACGCGCTCTTCCCCGCAGAGCGCGCACGCCGGATCTCGCGCGAAAGATACCTCGCGCGTTCGCGCGCCAAGCGCATCGATCAGCATCAGGCGGCCGGCAAGCGGCTCGCCGATTCCCAGCAGCAGCTTGAGCGCCTCGTTCGCCTGCCACGATCCCACGATGCCTGCGAGAACGCCGAGGACGCCCCCCTCCGCGCAGGTCGGCACGCTTCCCGCCGGAGGAGGTTCGGGATAGAGGCACCGGTAGCAAGGCGCGCCCTTCGTGAAGACGCCGATCTGGCCGTCAAACCGGAAGATCGAACCGTACACGTCGGGTTTAGCTTCGAGAATGCATGCATCGTTGACGAGGTACCGCGTGGGAAAGCGATCGCTACAATCGAGCACGACGTCGTAGAGTGCAACGAGCTCCCGCGCGTTTTCTTGCGCAAACCGCAGATGCAGCGCGTCCACCGCGACGAACGGGTTGATTGCGTGAACGCGCTCTGCTGCGGCTTGCGCCTTCGGCGTTCCGACGTCGCTCGTCGCAAAGATCGTCTGCCGCTGCAAGTTCGTCTCGTCGACGACGTCATCGTCGATGATGCCGATGCGCCCGACGCCCGCGGCGGCAAGGTACTGCAGCGCCGGCGAGCCCAGGCCGCCACTGCCGATCACGAGCGCGCGCGAACGTGCGAGTCGCTCTTGTCCCGCAAGGCCAACCTCCGGGATCAGCAGATGCCTGCTGTATCGCCGTAGTTCGGCAGCCTGAAGCGAGCTCACGTGCGCGGCTGCAACTCGTTTAGCCATTGCAGCACCGGCGTTCGCGCGTGCTCGCCTGCCGCGGTGTGATTGCTCTCGACGCGTGCAAAGCGCTTGGGCTCGGGCGCGCGCTCGTACAGCTCCTTCACGCTCGACGGTGGAACCATCGCGTCGCGTTCGGCCGCCACGTAGAGCGCGGGTCGCCCCGCGAGCAGCGGGAGCGCCTCGTCGAGGCGCTCATCGACGCCCGCAAAGAGCTCGGGTAACGACGGGCCGTCCACGTAGGCAGCGCGCAGATCGACGGTGACGTTTCGTTGCAGCGCGTCGAGCGCGGCCGGCCGGCGATACCCGGTTGCGATCGCGACGACTCCCGGAATCGCCGGATCGCGGGCTGCGCAGACGAGCGCGGTCACCGCTCCGAGGCTGTGCCCGAGCAAGATAGGATCGCCGCACTCCGAGCGCGCGGAGCGCGTGACCGACGCCATCGTGTCGAGGCACTCCTCGAAATCGTGCAGGCGTCCTCCCGAAGCACCCAGCTTGTGGCCGGGAAAGTCAAGGCTGAAGAGCTCGAAACCGTGCGCGGCAAGAAACGCGCACAATGGATCGAGATTCTGCTTCGACGATGAATACCCGTGCGCAACGACGAGCGCGAGGCCGCGGGGCCTGCGCGGCACGTAGCGCAGGACCGCGATCTCGTTACGCGTGGCCGCGACGCGAAGCAGCTCGAGCCTCACGGATTCTCGCGCCAGCGGTCTGCCGAGCCTTCCCGATAGCGCTCCTTCTTCCAGATCGGCGCGCGCTGCTTCAGCTCGTCGATTGCAAAGGCGCACGCCGAGAACGCTTCCGACCGGTGCGGCGCCGCGACGGCAACCACGACGGCAACGTCGCCCACGTCGAGCACACCGGAGCGATGCACGACGGCAACGCGAAGCTCGCCCCAGCGCGCTCGCGCCTCTCGCGCAATGTGCTCGAACGCTTCGATGGCCAGCGGCTCGTGCGCCTCGTACTCGAGACCAGCGACGGGAAGGCCGTCGTCCGATTGCCCGCGCACGGCGCCCACGAACGTGACGATCGCTCCGCACTCCGGCGAGCGCACGGCCTCCTCCACGGCGGCTACGTCGATTTCGTCACGCGCGATGGCGAACACGTTACCCTCCCCCGCTCGGCGGCAGCAACGCGATTTCGTCTCCATCCTGCAGCCGCTCGTCGCGCGGCACGAGCAGTCCGTTGCGCGCGATGCGCGTCGACGGGCTCAGCTCGCGGAGCGCAGGCGTACGTTCCGCCAACGCCAACCATGCGTCGCGCACGCGCGCTGCGCTGGGAAGCGTCAGCAGGCTCTCCGAAGCGCCGAGCAGCTCGCGAATGCGCGCGAAGGCGACGACGCGAACCGTCATGCGCTGCGCGCGCGATACGGCGCTCTTTGCACGTATCGCTCGATGGCCCGCGCGACGCCGTCGTCGTCGTTCCCCGCCGTCACGCGCCCGACCGCGCGGGCGACGTCCGGCTCGGCGTTCCCCATCGCCACGCCGATGCCGGCCCAGCGCAGCATCGGCACGTCGTTGCGCGAGTCGCCGATCGCAAGCACGCGTTCGCGCGGAACCTCGTACGTCGCGCACAGATTCGTAAGCGCATTGCGCTTCGTCGCGTCACGGCTCGTCACCGCGCACTCTTCGAACTCACCCCACGTTTCGTACTTGAAGTGCAACGGCAGATCGCCGAACGTCGCGCGTAACGTGGAGACGGCGTCCGTACCAAGGAAGCGCAGAAACGTCGGAGCGATCTGCGGGAGATCCCGAAAGCTCGCAATCTCCTGCCACTCAGGGCCGCGCATGTCGCTCATATAGCGGCGCGCTCCCGGCATGCGATAGAAGCGCTCCTCCAGATACACTGCGACGTCGATGCCCTTCGCCTCCGCAAACTCCAGCATCGGCTTCGCATACATCGCGGGAACGGGAATGTGGCCGATGGTCTTCCCCGTCTGAATGTCTTTCGTGAGCGCGCCGTGACAGCAGATGACCGGCAACGCCAGCCCGAGGTTGTGAGAGATCTGCGTCGGGGCTTCGACGCCACGGCCGGTCACGAGGACGACGCGGATGCCCTCCGCGAGTGCGGCTGCGATGGCGGCGCGATTGGCTTCGGAGACCTGCTCGTGCGAATCGAGCAGCGTCCCGTCGAGATCGAGGGCGATGAGATCTATGGACACCACCCCTAGAATACCCCGCCGCGTCAAACCCCGGTCGAGCAGGTGAAACCCGGGGGCCGGCAGGGAACCTTATGGGGACCGTGCGACGCAGATATATCGCCTTCAAGGACCCCAAAATTCCGGACTGTTGCCGCGGGAGAGACGACTAATGGCCTGCACGGCAGTCCAACCCAATCTCACGGCTCGCGAGCAAGCGCATTTCCTGTACGAGACGATTCCGTCCGGGCTCTTCAGGGTCGAGGACGAGCACGAACGAATCGCCTGGCGCATCAGCCCCGAGCCGTTTCCATTGTCGCCGCAGAGCGCGGCGCGCATCGAGCAAATCGGTGCCGACCTTCTGGCCTTCTACCGGGCGCTGAATGCGCTCTATCTGCGTAGCGCGCGCGGAACCGCACCGGCGTTCATCGCCGACTATTTAGACCTCGGCAAACCTGAGCACATCGTGCGTCTCGCAAGGCAGAACCGCTTCAAACAAGACCTACCGGGCGTCATTCGCCCCGATCTCCTCTTGACCGACGATGGGTTCGTCGCGACCGAACTCGACAGCATTCCGGGCGGCCTCGGCTTCGTCGGTGCGATGACCGAAGCATACTGCAAGCTCGGCATCGAGTCGATCGGCGGCGTCGACGGTATGCCGCTGGCGTTTGCCGGCATGCTGCGCTCCGCATCCGGAGTGGCCGAGCCGGCGACCGCCGTCGTGGTCTCGGATGAGTCCGGAGACTACCGCGCCGAGATGAACTGGATCGCCGACGCAGTGCGACGCTTGCGCGCAGGAAACGTCTACGTCTGCGCTCCGCAAGACATCGTCTTCACGGAGGACGCACTCTTTGTTCGGCTCCCCGACGGCCGCGAAGAGAAGCTCGACGTTCTCTATCGCAACTTCGAGCTCTTCGATCTCCTCAACATTCCCAAGCAAGAGCTGATGCTCTACGCCGCTCGTCACGGCCGCGTCAAGATGACGCCTCCGCCGAAGGCGCAGCTCGAGGAGAAGCTCTCGTTCGCGCTCCTGCACCATCCGGCGCTCGCGGCGCTCTGGCGCGCCGAGATGGGATCCGGCGCGTACGATCGCGTTCGCGCGCTCATGCCGCGCACGTGGGTTCTCGATCCTCGCCCACTCCCGCCGCAGGCGTCGCTAGACGATCTCACGGCATCGGGCGTGCCGGTGAACGATTGGAAGCAGCTGCTCGACCTCGGCAAAAGCGAGCGCACCTTCGTCACCAAACCGTCGGGCTTCTCAGAACTTGCTTGGGGATCGCGCGGCGTGAAGATTGCCAACGACCTCACCAAGGAAGAGTGGGCCCAGGCGCTGGACACCGCGCTCGCGTCGTACGAACGCACGCCGTATGTCTTGCAGCGCTTCCACAAAGGCAAGCGCCTGCGCCAGCCGTACTTCGATCGCGCTAAAGACGAGATCGCGCACTTCGAGGGGCGCGTTCGGCTCTGCCCCTATTATTTCGTCCCTTCGACGAGCTCAGGGCAGGCTACAGCCGCGGAGCAGAACGTTACGCTCGGCGGCGTGCTGGCGACGGTCGCGCCGTCGGATAAGCATCTCATCCACGGCATGAAGGAAGCGGTCATGGCTCCCTGCGTCGTTAAGGAAGGCGGATACTAGGCGCGATTGCGTCGAGCAGCGCGTCGATCTCCTCGAATGTGTTGTAGCCGTGTGGCGCCACGCGGATGCCGTTGCCTCGATACGTGGTGACGATGCCTTCGCGCTGCAGTCTGCGCCCGAGCTCGACCGGATCCTCGCCGCTCGCAACGATCGTTACGATGCCCGAAGAGACGCCCGGCCCCCGCGGAGCGGCGGTCTCGGCGCCGGCGCGCTCTATGCCTTCGACGAGACGATCGGTGAGCGCGAGCACGTGCTCCGCGACCGCGCGACGATCGTAGCGTTCCAAGAACTCGACCGATGAAGCCAGCGAGAGGGCGCCGATGAAACTCGGCGTTCCGCCTTCAAATCTCGACACGTCCCCGGCGTAGGGCTGAGCATAGTCGAGAAAATCCCACATGTTCGAAAGCGACCGCCACCCGGGCGCCGCGACGCTGAGCCGCTCGCGCAGTCTTTCGCCCACGTACAGATACGAAATTCCTTGTAGTGCGAGCATCCACTTCTGCCCGCCGCCATAGAACGCGTCCACGTTGCAAGCACCCACGTCCATCGGGAAGACTCCCAAACCTTGAATGCCGTCGACGCAGAGAAACGCTCCACGCGCGTGCGCGATCTCGGCAAGTGCGGCGAGATCGTGCCGGTATCCGTCCGCAAACGAAACCCATGACACGGTCACGACGCGCGTGCGCGCAGAGAGCGAATGCCGGAGCACCTCCGGCGTCATCCGTTCGCGCGCGGTCTCGATGAAACGCACCACGACGCCGCGCGAACGCAGCGCAAGCCACGGAATCGCGTTCGCAGGGAACTCGTTGTCGCATAGAAGGACTTCGTCGCCCGGGGCCCAGTCAAGGCCCAGCGCAAGAACGTTCGTCGCTTCGCTCGTACTGCGCAGAAAGGCGACCTCATCGCCTTGAGCTCCGATGAACCCCGCCAGCTTCGTGCGAAACTCCGGCATCCGCAGCTCGTATGGAAACGTTCCCAGGACACCGCCTTCGCTTTGAGCCTGCACGAAAGCCGTACACGCATCGCGCGTGCAACGCGGCAGAATGCCCGTGGCAGCGTGATTCAGATACACGAGCTTCTCGGGAACGAGAAACTCAGATCGCGGCAAAGGCGTCACACGTTCTCGATCCGGTTTCGACCTAGTTTTGTTCAGGCTTAGGAGCCGAGCGGGCGACGTGTACTATGGTAAACGAGCCCCGAGGCGACAACAGCATGCTCTCGAGGTAGTTTTGTTCAGGCTTAGGAGCCGAGCGGGCGACGTTTACTATGGTACACGAGCCCCGAGGCGACAACAGCATGCTCTCGAGGTAGTTTTGTTCAGGCTTAGGAGCCGAGCGGGCGACGTTTACTATGGTAAACGAGCCCCGAGGCGACAACAGCCTGAACAAAACTAGCCGAGGCCGAGCATGTCTTTGGTGTGCCAGGCGATATTGCCGGCCCTATCCCCGGCGCGCTCGAGCGACGTCAAGATGAACAGAAACCGCGTCGCGGCAGGAACGATCTCCGGATCGGCTTGCATCTCTTCTTGCAGGACGGTGATGCTCCGTTTGTACAGGCGATCCACCTCCGCGTCGCGCTCGATCACCGAGCTTGCAAGGGCGTCGTCGCGCTCGGAGTAGGCTCTCATCGCATCGAGCAACATCCCGTGGACCACGCCGACGATTCGGTCGATCTCGACGCGCTGCGGCCGCAAGGGCATGTCGGCGAGCTTGATCGCGTTCTTTGCCAGCTCCACGGCATAGTCGCCGATCCGCTCCAGATCGGTCGCCAGGTTCAACATCGCGGCGATCTCTCGCAGCTCGCCCGCGACCGGCTGCTGTCGCCAGATCAACTCGATGCAATTCGACTCGATTTTGCGGCGCAAGTCGTCCACGATGTCGTCGCCTGCCACGACGCGCGCCCCCGTCGCCGCGTTCCGCCGCTCGAGCGCGTCGGCTGCCGCACGCAGTGCGTCTCCGACGAGCGCGCCCAGGCGCACGACGTCGAGCCGCGTCCCTTCGAGCGCTTCATGGTAGACCGTTCGCATGAAAGCATTATACGTCATCGGGCGCGCTTGTGGTAGAGTCACGTCATGACGGAGATTCGTGCGGTCGGCGTCTGCGGCGCCGGCTTGATGGGAAACGGCATCGCGCAAGCCTGCGCCGCGGCGGGCTACGACGTCACCCTGGCGGAAGTCGAAGACTCTCCACTACGGCGCGGGATGTCCGCGATCGAGGCCTCTCTCGACAGGTTCGTCGAGCGAGGGCGCATCGATCGAGCCGAGCGCGATCGCGTTCTCGCTCGCATTCGCCCGACGACGCAAATAGACGATCTCAAGGAGTGCGATCTGGCGATCGAGGCAATCGTCGAGAACGCCGAGGCAAAGGCGGGACTGTTTGCGCGACTCGACGCGCTGCTCGCTCCGCACGCAATCCTCTGCACGAACACATCAAGCCTGTGCGTCATCGAGCTTGCCGCAAAAACCACGCGCCCGAACCGCGTCGCCGGCTTGCACTTCTTCAATCCCGTGCCCATCATGAAGCTCGTCGAGATCGTGAAGACGATTGCCACATCGCAAGAGGTCGTCGACACGCTCTTCGCCTTCTCGCGTAGGCTCGATAAGGAGCCGATACTCGCGCAAGACACGCCGGGATTCGTCGTGAACCGCCTGCTCGTCCCGTATTTGCTCTCTGCGATCCGGTGCTATGAGCAGGGCGTGGCGACGAAAGAGGACATCGACAAGGGAATGAAACTCGGTTGCGGGTATCCAATGGGCCCGTTCGAGCTGCTCGACTTCGTCGGGCTCGACACGACGTATTACATTGCGGAGATCATGTTCGACGAGTTCAAAGATCCGGCGATGGCGCCGCCGCCGCTGCTCAAACGCCTGGTGCTCGCCGGCCGCTACGGCCGTAAAAGCGGAAAGGGATTCTACGAGTATGCCTGACCGATACGAGAACCTCGTCATCGAGAGCGCCGGCGGCATTGCGGTCGTCACGTTGAATCGGCCCGCGGTCCTCAACGCGCTCAACGGCGCACTGCTCGCTGAGCTCTCCTCGGCGCTGCGTGCCATCGACGCCGACCCTGCCATGCGCGCGGTGATCCTCACAGGAAGCGGCGAGAAGGCTTTCGCGGCCGGCGCAGATATCGCCGAGCTTGCGGCGCTGGAATCGTCGGTCGCGGCGAAGGTTGCTGCTCGGACCGGCCAGGCGCTCACCCGTCAGATGGAGCGGATGCGCGTTCCGATCATCGCGGCGATCAACGGTTTCGCGCTCGGCGGAGGCTGCGAGCTCGCGTTGGCTTGCGACATTCGCATCGCCTCCCAGACGGCACGGCTCGGGCAGCCGGAGGTCAATCTCGGAATCATTCCGGGGTACGGCGGATCTCAGCGCACCACGCGTCTCGTCGGCCGGGCCCACGCGATGTACCTATGCCTCACCGGCGAGATCGTCGACGCGCAGGAGGCGCTGCGAATCGGCTTGGTCGAGCGCGTCGTTCCGCAAGGCGATCTCATGCTCGAGGCACGACGGATCGCCGCGCTCATCGCCGCAAAGGCTCCGCTCGCCATCGCGGCGTGCAAGCGCGCGATCGACGGCGGCGCTCATCTCAGCCTCGACGACGCCTTGGAACTCGAAGCGACCGAGTTTGCACGGCTCGTCGCGACGGCAGATTTCAGCGAAGGCGCCCGGGCCTTCCTCGAAAAGCGCAAGCCGCGCTTCAGCGGGGCGTAACGCTCTCTACGCTGCGCGCGAGCGTCGCGACCGCATGTGCCATCGTACTCTCGACGAGGGGATCATAGCCGGCCCACGTAGCGCGAACGCGCCCCCGCGGATCGATCGCCACGATCGTCGGAAACCCGGAGATCGAAAAGAACCCTCGGGAGAGGGCTTCGGGGTCGAGAGCGACGTTACGCAGATTCAACCGGCGCGCAAAGCTCGCGGCCACCACGCGCGGCTCTCCGACGTCGACCGGCACCACCTCCACCGACGGGTGCGCACGAGCGTATGCTTCGACCTTCGGCAGCTCTTCGCGGCACGGCTCGCACCACGATGCGTAGAAATCGAGGAAGAGCACGCTTCCCCGCGCCTGCGTTACGCGAAACTCCCCGCCGTCGAGGCGCTGGTACGTTGCGTGCGGCGCCGGATATGCCGCGGCGACCGAAAGCGACCGTGGAGCGAGAAATATCTTCCACGCAATCGCAAGCACGATGACGACCGCCAGCAGATCCCAAAGCCGGTTTAACACGAGCCCGCCTACTCCACGGCGAAGACCGCGGCGATTCCTTGGCCCCCACCGATGCACGCCGACGCGACGCCGTAACCGCCTCCCCGGCGGCGCAGCTCGTGCAGCGTCGTCAGCGCGAGGCGCGCGCCCGACGCGGCGAGCGGGTGCCCGAGTGAGATCGCGCCGCCGTGCGGATTGACGTTTTGCGCGAACGGGTCGCGCCGCAGCTCGCGCATGCAGGCGAGCACCTGCGGCGCAAACGCTTCGTTGATCTCCATCACCGCCAGGTCCTCATCTCCGATGCCCGCATTCTGCAGTGCCCTCGGAATTGCGTACGCGGGACCGATGCCCATCAGGTCGGGATCGACGCCCAGCACGCTTGCGCCCGCTAGGCGCCCGAGCCACGCGATGCCGTCCGCCCGCGCTTGGCGCACCGTCGTCAGCACGACGGCAGCCGCGCCGTCGCTAATACCGCTCGCGTTTCCCGCGGTGACGATGCCATTGGGCTTGAAGCGCGCCGGCAGCGTGGCGAGACGCTCGAGCGTCACCCCGGCGCGCGGTCCCTCGTCTGCACCGATTACCGATTCCCCCTTCGGGCCGTAGACGCGTACCGGCACGATCTCTTCGTCGAAGAAACCCGACGCCCGCGCCGAGAGCGCACGTTCCTGACTCTGCAGCGCGAACTCGTCGCTCTGCGCGCGCGTCACGTCGTACTGCGATGCGAGGTTCTCGGCGGTAATGGCCATCGGCATGCCGTTGTACGAGTCCGTCAACGCCTCCCAGAGCGAATCCTCGAAGCGAACGTCCGCTCCCAAACGCAGTCCTTTGCGCGCGCCGCGAACCACGTGCGGCGCTTGGCTCATCGACTCGCTGCCGCCGGCCAAGGCGTAGCGTGCGTCACCGAGCACGAGCGACTGTGCCGCTGAAAGAATCGCCTGCAAACCCGATCCGCACAGACGGTTCACCGCGAGCGCGGGCACGTCGACGCGCAGCCCGGCACGCAATCCGATATGGCGTGCGATGTACGCTGCATCCACGCTCGTCTGGATCACATTGCCAAAGACGACGTCGTCGATTCGGTCCCTCGGAACGCCCGAGCGAGCGATTGCGGCTTCCGCCGCAAGCACGCCGAGGTCCGTAGCGCTGAGCTCGGAGAGAGCCCCGCCGAGATTGCCGAACGGCGTGCGTGCGCCTGCAACCACGATGACGTCGGAGTCTTTCACGGACATGCATTGAGGCTTCCCCGCGAGCGCGGAGCCTTCCGGCAGGCACGGACGTACGCGCCCCCTAAGGAGGCCTGGCGAATGCCATTCACCCGTCCCGCCGCCATCACGCTCGATGCCCGGTCGCTCTCGGCTGCGACGCGGACGGAGCACATCGTGGAGAGCTTTGACAAGCTCCAGCTCGGCGGCGTCATGGAGATCGTCGAGGAGACCGATCCACGCGCGCTGCGCAACGAGATGATGCAGCTGCGCCCAGGCCGCTTTTCATGGGACGCACGCAACTTCGGAGGGAACCGCTGGACCGTGCGCCTCGAGCGCATCGACGAGAACGCCGACGTCGAGTCGTTCCTCCAGCACGTGCCGCCCTTCTCCACGGCCAAGGCATCGACGATCAAGGAGCTCGCAAGCCAGACGGGAGAACGATCCTATGAAGCGGGCGAGACGATCTTCGACGAAGGCGAAGTGTGGCCGTACCTCGGCATCGTGCGCAGCGGCAAGATCATCTACACGCTGCTCTCGCCGGACGGGAAGACACATACGATCGGCGAGCGCCTCGCGCACGACACGATCAACGAGAGCGGCACCTTCGACGGCGGCGGCGCCACCACGCGCGCGGAAGCGCTCACGCAGGCGACGCTCCTCACCATTTCAAGCGAAGCGGTGATCCACGCGTGTCGCAACGATGCCGAGCTCGCGCTGGGCTTCCTCATCGCCGCGTCGCAGGCGCGAAGGCGCTCGATCGACACGATCGCCGACCTTGCGTTCGCCCACGTCCTGCAGCGCGTCGCAAAGTTTCTCTTGGGCTACGCGCGCGCTTCGATCGGCATGACCCGCGGCCTTCCCGGCGTGGAACATCTCTCGCAAGCACAGATCGCCGCGGCCGCAGGAACCGTACGAGACATGGCGGCGCGCGCGCTGCTGCGCCTGAAGAACGCGGGAGCGGTAGAGCTCGATCGCGGACGCGTCAAAGCGATCGATCGGGCGAGGCTCGAGGCCTTCGCCCACAACGTGCAAGCGCCGCCGGTCTAGGAAGCTTAGCTCAGCTCTCGACGGCCTCGAGCGTCGCCGTTTCGACGTCTGCAGGCGCATGCTCCTGATCGAATGCGGCGCGCTTGCTCTTTGCCGCGGCATCTGCGAGCTGCGGCGCGCTCGTCGTGCCGGTCGTCGCCTCAGACGAGAGCGCATCGCGCCCTTTGCGCACGGCACCAAGCGCGCCTGAGAGACGCGATTCCATCTCGCCGAGGACCGACGCTGCATAGTGATCGGCACCCTCGCGAACCCGCTGCGCGCGCTCCTGTGCGTCGCGCAGAACGGCCTCCGCCGTGCGGCGCGCGCGTTGAACGACCTCGTGCTGATCGACCATCTCTTCGTGTTTAGTGGCCGCGTCGTCCACGAGCGCCTGCGCCTTCTCTTGCGCCGCGCGCAACATGCGCTCGTGATCCTTCGTGATGATCTTTGCCCGTCCGACTTCCTCAGGGAGCGTCGCTCGCATCTTCTCGATGAACTCCGAAAGCCGCTCCTCGGAGAGAATGCGGTACCCGGCAGGGAGCCACGTGCCCTCGCGCACGTATGCCTCGAGCTTGTCCAAAACGCGATAAACCGACATCTGAACCTCCGTTATGTCGAGCGAGCGGCCCGCTTCGCGCTCATGATGCGCAGGACGGGCTCGGGTACGAGCGCGGCGACGTCGCCGCCGAGAAAGAAGACCTCTTTGACGATGCTGGAGCTGACGAACGAGTAACGTTGGTCGGACATCAGAAAGAACGTGTCGACGTTGGAGAGCGATCGGTTCATCAACGCGGTCGACATCTCGTTCTCAAAGTCCGAAACAGCGCGCAGCCCTTTCACGATCACGTCGGCCTCCATCCGCTTCACGTAGTCGGCAAGCAGGCCGCGAAAGTGTTCCACCGCCACGTTGGGGAGGCGTGCCGTGCACTCCTTCAGCATCGCTTCACGATCGTGGAGCGAGAACATCGGCTGCCGCTTCTGCGGGTTGACGACGACGGCAACGGTTACGCGGCCGAAGCACGCCGCCGCGCGCTCGATGACGTCGAGATGCCCGTTCGTGGGCGGGTCGAACGAACCGGGAAGGATGGCATGCGTCGCAACGGACGCACGCCCGTTAAGCTTCACGATGCTTCTGCAGCGAGAAATGCCAGCGCCACATCGCCGTAGACTTCTTCGCGGGTAGAGCGATACCCCGGTATGTCGGGAAGAATGCGGCGGGCCGCATGCTCGTAGATGACGACTGCATCGGGTGCTAGCAAGCGGCGGTCGCGCAAGAGCCCCAGGAGATGCAGGGGCACGTCGCTCGCATACGGCGGGTCGAGATAGACGATATCGAAGGGCCCCTCGATACGATAGAGGGCGCGTTCCGCAGGCGCGGCTACGACGCTCAGCGTTTTATCGATATCCAACTCCTCTACTGCCTCTTCGATCGCGTGAGCGATAGCGCGATCCCCCTCGACGCAAACGACGCGCGCCGCACCGCGAGAGACCGCCTCGATGCCGATGGCTCCTGTCCCGGCAAACAGGTCCAGGACGTTTGCGCCCTCGACCCGCTGCATGAGGATCGAAAAAAGGGCCTCTTTTACGCGTCCGGGCGTCGGCCGCACCGTACCGCCCTTGGGCGAGCGCAGTTTACGGCTTCCGAGTTGTCCTCCCGTGATCTTCGGCATTCGCTACGAGCCCACCGCAAGCGTGACGAGACCGACCGCATCGCAGATGTCGGCGATTACCGCATCCGGCGGCGTGAGATCGCCCGGGTATCTGCGGCCTTCGGCGTTGTACCACGCGGTGCGTAATCCCGCCGCATGTGCGCCGGCGACGTCGGTGCGTGGATTGTCGCCCACGTACCAAATGCACTGTGCCGGCAGGCCGAGACGATCGACGAGCGCGGCGAAGGCGCTGCGATCTGGCTTGGCCGCACCGACGTCGGCGCTCGCGAGGACGGGACCGGCAAACCCGGCGCGCTCCGCCTTGCGCTGCTGCAGCGGGCTCCAGCCGTTGCTGAGCACCGCCGTCGCAATTCCGCGCGCGCGCAGCTCGTCGAGCATTCGTGGTACGCCCGGAAGCGGCACGACGACGTGGTCGACGAGCGAAAGAACGATCTCGCGAAAGTGCTCGACGAACGGCTTGGTATGCGTGACGCCACGCTCGCTGACGAAGCGGCGGACCGCATCGTCGATCGTGAAGGCGCCGCTGCGCTGGCGCTCCAACAATGCGTCGATCGCGCTCGTCTCTTGGTCGAGCGTTCCGAGCAGCCTTCCCCCTTCGCCGTCGATACGCGCGAGGAGCCGCAGAAAGGCGATGCGCTCGAGCTTGTTATCGATCGCGAGCGTGTGGTCGATATCGAAGGCAATTGCGCACGTTTGCACGGCAATCACTCGCCGGGACCCGGGCCAGGACCGGTGACGACGCGCACGAAATCGCGCGGCCGGATCCATCGCCGCACCGCCGCCTGCACCTGCGATGCCGTCGCGCGCAGTTCTGCGCGTGCGTCGATGAGATTTTGGTCCAGCGGAAGGCCGCGCGACGCGTCGTCAAGGAGCTGCGCGGCGACGCCGTCGTAGCTTGCCTCCAGGATCGGAACGCGCCCCATCAACAGCGCTTTGGCGAGCATCAACCGATCGGCGGACAACGGGCGCGATTGGAGCTGCAGGAGGTCGCGCACGACGAGAGCCTGCGCGGGCAGAATGTTCTTCGGATCGCATGCGTACGTAATCGTGACGCTGGAGCGCGTCGGCCGCGCATCCATGCTGCTGCCCACCGCGTACGCGTAGCCGTGCACCTCCCGCACGTCGTGATAGAGCAAGGAGCTATAGAAACCGCCCGTGAGGACCGTGTTCGCGACTTGGAGTGCCGCCCAATCGCTCGACGTTCGGCCGAATCCCGACGTCTCGTCGAGCGTCACGGACGATTGCACGCGCCCCGTCGCTGGAATGACGATGGCCGACGGCATGTTGAGCCCGACCGGCGGAGGCTCGGTACGTGGTTTGGGGCCTACCGATCGCCACGCGCCGAAGTATCGCTCGATCACGGAGCGCGCGTGCTGCGGGCCTACGTCGCCGACGATCACGATCGTGGTGAGGTCGGGCCGGTACGCAGCCGCATACCAGTTGCGAACGTCGTCCAGCGTCAGCGCATCGACGCTCGCTGCCGTCGCGAAGCGGCGCGCTGGATCGCCGGGCGGATAGAGGGCGTCGGCGAGCGCCACGTCCGTCAGATGGTCTGGTGAGTTTGCCTCGCCGACGAGGGCCTGCGCCTCCTGCCGCTTGACGATGGCGAAGTCTGCCGTAGAGAGCGCCGGGTGCAGCTCGTCGTCTGCGAGCAATGCTACACCTCTATCGAAATCTGACGCGAGCACGCGCAGCGAGAAGTCCGTACCGGTGTTGACGTCGGCGGCGATCGCGTCCAGCGCGGTCTGGTAGCCCAGACGGCTATACGTCGTCGTGCCGTACGGCAGCAGCGCCGACGTTACGCCGGCCACGCCGTCCTCTCCAGCCGGCTCCTGTACTTGCGGATCGTTTCGGATCGTTCCGCTCAGCGTCACGCTGTGGGAGCTCGTCTCCGGCTGAATGACGACCCGCAGACCGTTTGCGAGGGTGAACGACGCAGGCGAGAGCGTCTGCGCAGGAACGCGCGGATGGGCGAGAATGTTGCGGGCCCACGGCGGAAGCTGCGCGTGACTCGTCGGCGCGATGCGGTTCGTCTCCGCAGCGAGACCGGACGATCCCATGCTGGGCGCACCAGCGTTGTGCGGCACCGCGTAAGCGCTCACCGTACGCGAGGCGGCGAGGTCGCTGCGCAGGACGCGGTTTACGTCCGCCTCGGTCACGCGGCCGAACGCGGCGATCGCGTCGTCGGGAGCCTGCAGGCCCTGCACTGCGAGCGCGTCGCTCCAATCGAACGCGAGGCTTTGCACCGAGCTGCGGGAGAACTCGCGCTGCGCGATCTCGCGACGCTTCGCAGCCGCGACGAGGTCTCGCGGCACGCCGCTACGGCGATACCGATCTATGGCGGCGCGCATTTCCGCTGCAGCGTCCTGCACGTTCGCCGTTACCGGTACGACGCCAAACACGACGCCGATCGACGTTCGCGCGTACGAGTCGGCTTGGAACGTCGTGTAGAGCATCTTTCCGCGCGCCACGAGCTCGTAGAGAGCTGAGCGCTGGCTCGCCAGCACGTCGCCGAGAATCTGTCCCGCGGCGTAATCGGGACTGCGGTAGCCGGGCATCCGGTAGCCGAGCATGACGACGGTTACCGGCAGGTCGCTCGACTCGCGATACGTTACCGCCGTCAGCGGCCGCAGGCGCACCGTGGGGCGGCGCGGCAGCGGCGCCGCCGGCACGTCGCCGAAGATGCGCCGCACGGCTGCGATCGTACTCGGGCCATCGACGTCGCCGGCAATGACGTAGACGGCATTATTCGGATGGTACCACGTGCGATAGAACGAGAGTAGCTGCGGCCGGTTGATCTCTCTCGCGAAGGCGCGAATCGTGCCGAGCGTGTTGTGCGCGTATGGCGTTCCGGCCAGCATGCGCTGCGACATCTTCGTGAAGAGCCGGTAGATCGCATTGGAGTTGTCTTGAGTAACCTCTTGCGTGATCGCGAGCCGCTCTTGGTTCCACTGACTCTGCGCCATCGAGAGGCCGGTCGCGCGCGCGCGCTCGAGTCGTAGCGCGATATCGAGATACCGTGCCGGAACCGTAAAATAGTACTGCGTGACGTCGTTGCGCGTGTCCGCGTCGAAGTTGCCGCCGGTCATGCTGACGACGTCCATGAACGACGAGGACGACAGCGTCGCGCTGCCGCGAAACATCATGTGCTCGGTCGCGTGCGCCAAGCCCGGCAACGATTGCTCGTCGGAGCCGACGCGATAGTTCATGACCGCCGTGACCACCGGGGCGAGCGGATCGTGCACGACGACCACCTGTAGTCCGTTTGCGAGCGTCGCACGCGTGACGCTCACGCCTTGCGCACCGGCCGAGCGCGTCGAGAGCGCGAGCGGCAGGAGCGAGCAGCAGCAAAGCAGCAGGCGAATCAAGGCGCGGGGCATACGGCGGCTTTCAAACCGAAGCGGCGCCGCACCTTGCGCGCTCAGGCAAGTGCTGATTCCTAGGACGACGTCAGCAGCACGTGCAGTGAGGGCGTCGCGTCGAGCGCGGCCCTCAGCCCCGCATTCGCAGGCTCCCCGAGCGCGGGGTCGTCACGCATGATCTGCTCCGCGGCAGTTCGAGCCTCGGCGTAGATCGCGAAGTCTCGCGCGACGTCTCCAAACCGTAACGCGTCTTTGCCCGACTGCACGGTTCCCGCGAACTCTCCCGATCCGCGTATCTCCAAGTCCGCTTCGGCGATGGCAAAGCCGTCGTTGCTTTGCGCGAGGATCGCCAAGCGCTGCGTCTCGTCGCGGTCGTCGGGATAGACGAGGACGCACGACGACTGCGCAGCTCCGCGTCCCACGCGCCCGCGAAGTTGGTGCAGCTGCGCGAGCCCGTACCGTTGGGCGTCGAGCACGACCATGAGCTGGGCGTTTGGAACGTCGACGCCCACCTCGATGACCGTTGTCGCTACGAGGACGTCGATCTGGCCGCGCAGGAATCGCTGCATTGTCGCTTCTTTCTCACGCGCACCGAGACGGCCGTGCACCAACCCCAAGCGCAGATCGGCAAAAACGTCGCGCTGCAGGTGCTCGAACACACCGACAGCGCCGGTCGCCCCATTTTCGGCCTCGTCGATCGCCGGGGCGACCACGTACACTTGGCCTCCCCGCGCCACGACCGCGCGCACGAACGCATAGACGTCGTCGCGTCGAGACGCCCGCACCGCAAACGTCTTCACCGCGAGCCGACCCGGAGGCATCTCGTCCACACGAGACTCATCGAGGTCCGCGTACAGCACTCGCGCGAGGGTGCGCGGAATCGGCGTCGCCGTCATGTGCAGCGTGTGCGGTGCGACGCCTTTTGCGCGCAACCGCGCGCGATGCTCGACCCCAAAGCGCTGCTGCTCGTCGATGATCGCGAGGCCCAGTCGTGAAAACTCTACGTTCTCGGTTAGCAGCGCGTGCGTCCCGACGGCGAGCCCGGCTTCTCCGCCGGCAATGCGGTCCACGGCCGTTTGACGTGCCCGCTGCCCTTGGCTTCCTAGGATCGGCTCCACGTTTATATGAAACGGCACGAGCAGCTGACTCAGCTTCTGCGCATGTTGCGTCGCGAGAATCTCGGTCGGCGCCATCAGTGCAGACTGAAAGCCGTTTTGCGCCGCGAGCAGCACCGCGGCGGCTGCGACGAGCGTCTTGCCGCTGCCGACGTCGCCTTGCAGCAGACGATTCATGGGAACGTCTCGCGACATGTCGCTCCAGATCTCACCGATCGCGCGTCGCTGCGCGTTCGTCAGCGCGAACGGCAGCGTCGCCTCCAGTTCGTCGAGTAAAGACGCGGGAGGCTGCAGTGCTGCCGCGTCGTGCTCCCGCTCTCGGTGGAGGCGGCGCAGTTGCGCGCCCGCAGCGAGCACCAGAAACTCCGCGAAGACAAAACGCGCGCGCGCGCGTTCCGCTTCTTCGGGCGTCTGCGGTGCGTGGACCGCGCGATAGGCGTCGTGCAAGGGCGGGAGATTGCGCTCTTGCGCCAGAGCCGCTGGAACCACGTCCTCGCCCGCGAGCTGGAGCAGAAGCGAGAGATTCTTCCTCACTACGAGCCCGATCTTGCGCGTCGGAAGCTCCTTGCTCGCGCGGTAGACGGGGACCAACTCGCCGCGGTACCGCTCGTCCTCCCCAAGCATGCGATACTGCGTAACGTTCACGATGGGCTCCGCCAGCGAGCGCTCGAGGCGACCACGAACGAAGAGCCGCATCCCCTCGCGAAAGCGGCCGATGACGAACCGCCGTTGTCCAATCCACTTCGCAATGAACGCACCACTCTCGTCTTCCGCCCGCACCTCGACGATCTCGAGACTGCGGGCGCGCCGTTCGCGTACGCCGACGACGCGGCCGAGCGCGTTGACCTCCGCATGCTCGTCGGGCGCGACGTCGCGCAAACTCGCGGCGGGCATCGGCTCGCGGAGATCGTCGTAGCGAAACGGAAAATAGTCGAGTAGATCGCGTGCGCTCTCGATGCGGAGCGCGCGAAAGAGCCGCGCGGACTTCTCACCGACGCCCTCCAACTCGTCGATTGCCGTGGGCGCAGCGATCGGGTCGCTACCGCGCACGCTCGAGCAGATGCGCTCCGACGCGGTCGATGGAGATGTTGCGTGCTTGGAGCAACACGAACAGATGAAAGAGCAAATCCGCGGCCTCCCACACAACGGGGTCGTCGGCGGCGTTCTTCGCCGCGATGACGACCTCGGTCGCCTCTTCGCCAACCTTCTTCCCGATTCGATCGACTCCGCCGGCGTAGAGCGTTGCGACGTACGAGCCGGCCGGCGCGGACGTCTTCCGCTCGTGAAGGACGCGCTGCAGGTACGCGACGGCGCGGAGAAAGTCGCCTGCAACGCAGTCCCGTTCTCGCTCCAGCAGCGTCGTATGGAAGCAGCTCCGCTCGCCCGTGTGGCACGCAGGGCCGCTCGGATCGACGCGATAGAGCACGGCGTCACCGTCGCAGTCCGCCACCATCTCGACGACGTGCTGGACGTTCCCGCTCTCTTCACCTTTACGCCACAGGCGTTCTCGGCTACGGCTGAAGAGGTGCGCCTCGCGCGTCTGCGCTGTGCGCTCGAGGGCGTCGCGGTTTGCCCAGGCAAGCGTCAGCACGTCACCGGTACACGCATCAGAGATGATCACCGGGAGCAGACCGCGATCGTCGAACTTCAGCCCTGCGAGGTCCATGGTCGAATGGGAATGCCGCGCTTCGCCAGCGCTTCCTTCAATATGGGAATGTCGATCTCGCCGAAGTGAAAGAGCGATGCCGCAAGCGCGGCGTCGGCCTCCGCCTCGATAAAGACGCGCGCGAAGTCCTCCAGCGATCCGGCGCCGCCCGAGGCGATGACCGGCACGGGAACCGCAGCGCGAACGGCGCGCGTGAGCTCCAGATCGTAGCCCGATCGCGTCCCGTCGCGATCCATCGACGTCAGCAGCACTTCGCCCGCACCGCTCTGCCCGCAGGCTTGGTTCGCCCACGCGATCGCGTCGCGGCCGGTCGGCGTGCGGCCGCCGTCGATCACAACATCCCAGCCGCCGTCTCGCCGGCGCGCGTCAATCGCCAGCAGGATGCATTGGCTGCCGAACTCCGCCGAAGCGCGGCGCAGCACGTCCGGGTCGCGAACCGCAGCGCTATTGAGCGACACCTTGTCGCACCCGGCTCGTAGCAGCGCGCGCACCTCTTCCACGCCATCAACGCCGCCCCCGACGGCAAACGGAATCGACAGATCGCAGGCCACGGCCCGTACCACCTCATGCGTCGCCTTGCGCCCTTCGATCGTCGCGGTGATGTCGAGAAAGACCAACTCGTCGGCACCGCGGCTCTCGTAGAGCGCTGCCAGCCCAACCGGATCGCCTGCATCGCGCAGCGAGACGAAGTTCACGCCCTTGACGACGCGCCCGTCTTTGACGTCCAGACATGGGATGATGCGGCGGGCAAGCAACGCGCAATGCCTAAGACGCGAGCTCGTGCAGCTGCTCGGCGATGGCGCGCAGGCGCGGCACCGGGATGCCGCGCCGATCTGCAAGCTCGATCGCCGCTCCGAGAATCGGATCGAGCTCGAGCGGGCGGCCCGCCTCCAGATCTTGCAGCATCGAAGTCTTCACATCGTCGAGGCGCGACGCATACGCGATACGCGCGTCAGCCTCTTCTTCCACGTTGCCCACCAAGCCCAGACGCTTGCCGACGTCGAGCACTTCACACATCAGCGCGCGCACCTGCGCAAGAACCGGCGGATCGCGCACGATCTGCCCGATGGTCTCGTGCGTCGCAGCGCTCACGGGGTTGAGGCTCGCATTCCCAACGAGCTTGAACCACAGCGCGCGACGAATAGCGTCGTCGACCTCCACGGCGAGGCCGGCAGTACGCAGCACGCTCGCAATCTCCGCTACGCGCGTGCCGTTTGTTCCGATCGCCTCGCCGAGTATGTAGCGAAGGCCGCCGCTCTGCACGACGCGACCGGGCTCGGCCACGTGCCCCGAGACGTGCACGACGCCTCCGATCGTCTGCGCGTCGTCGAAGAGCGCACCGATTCGCCCGCCGGGGTCGACGGACTCGAGCGGCGGATTACGCTCGAACCAAAACGGAATGCCGTTTTGCATGGTTACGATGGGCGCGCTTCTGCCGGCGTACGGCGCGAGTTGTTCGAGAAAGCTCGGCCACTGATGCGCCTTGAAGGTCAACAGCAGCGCGTCGGCCGGAGCGAGATCGCGCAGGTCCGCTGCCGCGTCGACGCGCGCGCTGAACGAGCCAAGATCGCTATCGACGCGCACGCCTTGCGCGCGGATCGCGTCGAGGTGTTCGCCCCGCGCGACCACGGCAGTCGAGATGCCCGAGCGAGCGAGCGCGGCTGCCAAAAAACCGCCGATGGCCCCAGCGCCTACTACGGCGACGCGCATGTCGAGGACTTCTGGGAGTTTGAGGCGACGGGCAGATTCGAACTGCCGGATGGAGCTTTTGCAGAGCTCTGCCTTACCACTTGGCTACGTCGCCGAAACGTGGAGCGGGTAGTGGGAATCGAACCCACGCATCAACCTTGGGAAGGTCGCAGGCTACCATTACATCATACCCGCGCGCCACGGCCCCCCTCGGTTCGTTCCGCTCGCCCGGCCATCCTAGGGAAGCTATGCGAGGACGTTGACCGCGCGTGCCAGCACGAGCGCCAGGGTCACGAGCGAGATCAAGCCTTCCAGGAGCATGAGCATCTTTGCCATAGGGCTGAGCGGCATAACGTCGGCAGGGCTGAGCGCGGTTGCGGTCACGAAAGCGAGGTAGAGGTAGTCGACGAACTGCGGCTTCCAGTCGGCTGCAATGCACGCGGCCTGTCCGGGGTTGGCGGCCATCTGCGGAAAGAGGAAGTCCGCGTCGGCGATTTCGCGTGCCGAGGCATGCAGCGACCGCGGGTACGGCCCACCGCCGTCAAGCTCCCAGTACCAAAGGGCGAAGACGAGGACGTTCGTGATCCAAATCTGCGCCCCGGCGGTCAGGAGTTCTGCACCGGTTTGATGGCGGGAGGCAGCGAGCAGATAGTAGACGAGCAGCACGACCGACGTGGCGTTGAAGAAGTTCACGATCGCGATGAGCACGATCGACGCCGCGCGCTGGAGCTTCCATTCCGCGCCGCGAACACGCATGACCAGCAGCGGAACGAGCACGATCAGCACCATCATCGGGGCGATCCACGCCGGCCCGATCGTGTAGTTCGGAGGAAGCAGCGCGTAGAGGGCTGCAGCTGCGAGAACAGCGATCGTCGCATGCCAGCGTGAAGAGTCCCCGAGCCGAAGTACGCTCATCTCTCGCCGCGGATTCGTGCGCTCGGCGGCGGCAACCCGCTCCGAACGCCGGAGGTTATGGGCCGCATGCCTACTGATTTTCGCGACGGTACGACATTTCCACGGCGAGGTCGGGAGTCTGCAGGAGGGGCGCTGTGGCTCCTGCGCGTCTTCGACAAGGCGCGCGCAGCGGCGGCCGGCGCGATCCACGACTACATCTATCCGTGCCCGATGGATCGCGGGGTGCTGGAACGCTGGGGAGTGACTCCCGAGCAGTTCAATGCTGCGATACGCGCGCACACGACCGACGAGGAGATTCTTCGCTGGTTCGAAGAGCGCGTTCCGGCCGAGGGCGTCCGCGCCGCAAACGCCTGGCTCACGAACGACAAGGCCTCCAACATGGATCGACAGGACGCCGAGGAAGGCGTCGCCTAAAGGACGCCTCATGGGGTCGATGATCGAGTTCGCCCGTCCCGACGCAAAGCGCGCTCCCGGGTATCTGGCCGAGCCGCCGGATCGGCCTGCCGCTCCGGGCGTCGTCATGCTCGAGGAGTGGTGGGGCGTCAACGACCAGATGAAGCATACCGCGGAGCGCCTCGCCTCCGAAGGCTTCAGGGCCTTGGTCCCCGACCTCTATCGCGGACGTGTCGCTGCAACGGGCGACGAAGCCAATCATCTGATGCAGGGCCTGGACTTCGGCGACGCGGCGAACCAGGATGCGCGTGGTGCGGCGCAGTTCTTGAAACAGCGCAGTTCCAAGGTCGGCGTCACCGGGTACTGCATGGGGGGCGCGCTCGCGCTTCTCGCTGCAATGTACGTGCCGGAGTTCGACGCGGCCGTCGTCTACTACGGCTGCCCGCCGCCGGAAGCGGGCGACCCGTCGAAGATTCGCATTCCCTTGATGGGGCACTGGGCGCTCCACGACGAGTTCTTCAATATTGCGACCGTCGATGCGCTCGAAGAGCGACTCAAGGCGGGCAACGTGCCATACGAGTTCTATCGGTACGATGCCGGACACGCCTTCTGCAATCCTAAGGGTCTGGGAAATTACAAACACGAGGAGGCGGAGACGGCGTGGCGCCGCTCGGTGGACTTCTTCCACCGAACGCTGGAGTGACGATATCGATGATGAAGAACGTTGACGAGACACGAGAAAAGGAAGCGCAGATCGAGCGCATCGCCATCGCAATCGGCGCGTGCGTCGCGATCGTCGTGGCACTTCGCAAGCTCTTTCAGGCTCTCGCAGAGCTCGCCCGCTAGAGAATGAGCGAGCGCCCGCATTGCGGGCGCTCGCGACGGCGTGCCAAGGGGCGGAATCGAACCGCCGACACCGCACTTTTCAGGCGCGTGCTCTACCGACTGAGCTACCTTGGCTCGGCTCCCGTACACGGGCGCATCGTTCGTACGGTGCGCCCGCTACCAAACTGGCGACGCTGATGGGGCTCGAACCCACGACCTCCGCCGTGACAGGGCGGCGCTCTAACCAACTGAGCTACAGCGCCACGGTGGTGGGCACGGTTGGGATTGAACCAACGACCCCCCGCGTGTGAAGCGGATGCTCTCCCACTGAGCTACGCGCCCACGTCACCGGCCACTTTCAGCAGCGCAGCCCCTCGTCTTGGACAGGCGTTATCCTACCCCTGCCGGACCCAATCTGTCCAGCGGAGAATGCGCGCGCCATGATCAGCGGCTTCCCTCTGCTCTGGACCTTCACCGTGCCGTGGTCGGACGTCGACATGCTCCAGCACGTCAACAACGTCGCCTATATCCGTTGGATCGAAACGATTCGGTGTGAGTACTTCACGCGCGTGGTACAAGAGCCGATCAACGGCGAACGCGGCATGATTCTCGCCCAGCTCGACTTCACGTATCAGCAGCAGCTTCGGTACCATGAAGAGGTCACCGTCGGCTGCAAGGTGTCGCACGTCGGCAACAAGTCCTTCGAGATGAGCCACGAGATCTGGAGCCGCGACCACGACTACGTTGCAGCGCTCGGCAAGACCGTGCTCGTCGCGTACGACTTTCGCCACGGGCACTCCATTCGAGTCCCAGACGAATGGCGCTCCTCCATCGCGGCCTTCGAAGCAGGGCCGCCGCAGAACTACGAATAACCCGCTGTCGTCCAGGCTGCGTCGAAGGACGGGCGGTTAGCTCAGTGGGAGAGCGCTTCCTTGACACGGAAGAGGTCATTGGTTCAATCCCAATACCGCCCACCATCCGACATCGCTATACTTGGCGCCATTCGCGCGGCGGCATATTCGAGAGGCGGGTTACTGCTTTGCTTGGAACGCGCGCGCGATCGCCGGCGGAATGCCGTACGACTTCTCCAACATCTGCGCGTTCGTGACGCCGCCACCGGAGCCCAAGAAACGCCAGCTGCCGCTCTTATAACGAAGCCAAGCATTGACTTCCGCGTTTCCGTGGCCCGTTCCGAACGAGCATTGCGCCCAACTCTGGATGATGAAACATACGGGCTGCTCCACATCCGTGTTGCCGTAGTGAGCGCGCTCGTAGTGCACGAGCGCCGCTACGGCAGCTCGTTCGGCAGGCGTCGCCGCCCATGCCGCCACGGTACACGCGGCGAAGAGTGCGAGACAGAACGCTGTTTTCGAACGCACGGCTCCTCCTTCATCAGAGGGCATCGGGTAACACCATGTGGGACCGGCCCCCGCCTTGAGAAGCTGTACCGGATGGAAAGGGATTCTCCTATGCGAGCGGCATGGAAGCCCGAAAGGCTGCCGTGCTGGGAGTCCAAATCGAGTCCGCTCCTCAACGGAATCCAGGGTTCAATCGCCGCCTGACGGCGGCGCCAGTAAGTTTATCGTTCCTTGCGATGCAACGCGCTCGCCGGCGTACAGGCCGCCGACGATCGCAGAGCGCGCGTCCTGCGCGCCGACGCTCACGTTGCGGATGGTGAAGCGTTGAGTGCCGCTCCGGTCGTGCGACTCGACGAACGTCAGCAGCTTCCCGGTTTGCGGGTCGGCGATGAGGCTGCTCTGCGGTACGACGAGCCCGCGAGCGTGGCCGTACACGACGCGCGCGTCGATCGGGGTTCCCGGTGGGATGTCGCTTGGAATGCCTTCAACGCTGAGCTCTGCTAGACCGGTCGCAGGATTGACCGCCGGCGCCACCGCACCGATGCGCGCATCGAACGTTCTCCCGGCGGCGTTCACATGAACGAGATCCCCACTCGCAATGCGTGGAACGTCCGTAACCGGGACGTCGAGCGTCGCGACGTACGTTTGTGCCGCCGCGACGGCAACGATGGGAACGGTCGCGTCTACTACTTGCCCCGGTTGGGCGTAGACACCGACGACCACGCTATCGAAGGGCGCCCGCAGCGCCGAGCGCGAGAGATCGTACTGCGCGGACGACGCACGAGCACTTGCCGCGGCTGCCGTCGCTTCGGCGGCCGCAAGCGCGTCGCGCGCGCTCTGCACGTCCGCGCGATCGCTCGCAACCGTGGCTTGCACCGCCTCGAGGTCGCGGCGCGCAACCACGCCCGCGCCGAGAAGAACGCGCTGACGCGCAAGCTCGGCCTCGTCTACGCGCAACCTCACCGATATCCGGTCGATGCGCGCGTACGCTTCCTGAGCCGCCGCGGCCTGCGCTTGGGCTTGCGCTTGTTGTGCGACAAGCGCGAGAGGCCGCGCGTCGAGCCGCGCCAAGATGGTGCCGCTTTGCACGTGCTGTCCGAGGCTTACGTCGATGCCGCTGACGGTTCCGGGAATCGAAAAGGCGAGCTTCGTCTGCGTGCCGGCGGCCGGCCCCACGCGACCCGCGAGCTCGATCGTCTCATCGACGCTCCCGTAGCGTACGATCGCGACCGGAACCTGTTGCTGCGCGGCCGGCATTACGACGCCGCGATGACTTCGCACGACCAGCCATGTGATGAGAACGACGCCGACAGCAGCGACCGCGACGATGACGAACGGTCGTTTCATGGAACGATGACCTCCAAGATTGCATGCGCTTGCGCCCGTAGGTACTCCGCCACGACCGCGTTGACCGATGCTTGCACGTACGTGCGCCGCGCGTCGGCAACGTCGAGGCTCGAGCTTGCACCTTCGCGATATCCTAATTCGACCGCGCGCAACGCGCGCGCGGCCTGCTCGCTAGCCGCTGCGGCGGCTTGCGCCGACGCATCCGCTGCGTGAGCATCACCGAAGGCGGCGGCAACCTCCAGCGCGATCGTTCTCCGAACGTCGATAAGCTGCGCGCTGACGGCATCGAACTGCGCGCGCGCGATCTGCGTATTCGACGAGGCCGGCGATCCCAGCGGGAGATCGACGTGCACCCCCGCCACGGATCCGTGAATGGGTTGACCGGTGTCTGCCCCTCCTTGTACTCCGCCGCTGGCCGTCACACTCGGAAGCGCGCTCTGTTTGGCGAGAGAGACGTCAGCTCGGCGTGCCGCGACCAACGCCATGAGCGCGGCAATCTCAGGCCTCTGTGCGAGCGCGCGAGAGACGTACGCGTCGACTCCGCCGCGCGTGGCTGGCGGTCCGGGCTCGGTCGTGATTGTCGCTAGGCTCGCTGCTTCGACGCCGGTTGCCGACGCCAACGCTCCGATGGCGTCAACGCGCTGCGCGGCTGCCAGCGCGAGGTCGGCTCGCGCTTGTTCCAGCGTGACGTCCGCTCGAATCACGTCGAGCTCGGGAGCTTCACCACTGCGCGCGCGAAGCGCAGCAGCGTTCCGGTCACGCAGGGCGCCAGCAAGCTCGGCGGCCCGAAAGGTCTCGAGTGCCACGGCAGAGAGTGCACCGTAGTACAATCGCACCGCCCGCTCGCGCGCGGCGAGCACAGCGGCATCCGCCTGTCGTTGCGACGCGAGCACGTCGCCGGCAGCGGAGCGAGTCGCCTGTGCGCTCGCGAGGATGTCGTTCAAAGAGATTCCCGCTCCTACGCTCAATAGATGCTGCTCGAGCGTGGAGTTCGGCGTGGTCCCAGCTTGCGCGGAAAGGCTGTAATCGCCGACGAGATGAGGATAGGCCCGAACGCGCGCAAGGTGCAGCAGGGCGGACCGCTGCGCGACGACAGCGTAAGCTTCTTGGACGGATACGTCGCGCGCGATGGTCGTCGACTCCGCGCCCGCGAGCGACAACGCGGCGAATGCCGGCACGCCTCTAGTCGGAGTCGCACCCGCGCCGGCAATGAGCGCGGCAATCAGGGCGACGGCTCGGCGCGCTCTCATATCGCGGGCTCCTCTGCGGTGCACAGCGCAGCGTACATCACCGGAATCAGAATCAGCGTGAAGACGGTCGCCGTCGAAAGCCCGCCGACGACGGCAATCGCGAGCGGCCGTTCCATCGCGGCACCCGCTCCGATTCCGAAGGCCAGCGGCAAGAGCCCACCGATGGTCGCGAACGTCGTCATGAGGATCGGCCGCAAACGTTCCCGGCCGGCGAGCACGAGCGCCTCGGTCACGTCGTTTCCTTCTCGTCGAAAGCGATTGGCCGCATCGACGAGCAGGATGCCGTTCTTCACGACCAATCCGATCAGCAACAACAAGCCCATGAATGACGAGACGTTGAAGGGCGTATGGGTCAGCACGAGACCGAGTGCTACCCCGATCGGCGCGAGAGGAACCGCCGTCAGGATGACGATCGGCTGCCGAAAAGATTTGAACGACGCGAGCATCGCGCTGAAAACGAGAACCAACGCGATGCCGATGACCTCTGCAAACTGACGAAAGGACTCTTGTTGCGCTTGATAGGCGCCCTCTATGTGCACGGTATAGCCGGGAGGGACCTTCGACGCCGCTATGGCGCGACGCAGCCCGGCCACGACGGTGGAAAGACTGTGCCCTCCGACGTTTGCGGTAACGATCATCGATCGCACGCCGTTGATGTCGGTGACGTCGGTCGTTGAGCGATCCATCCGTGCACTGGCGATCTGTGTGAACGCAATCGCATCCCCGGCGACGTTGACGGCGTTTGCAACGGCACCGGCGTTGCCGGCGGCGCCGGCCATCGCGACCCTGACCGGAACGAGCATCGTCTGCTCCGGGAGCTGCGTGGCAATCGTGCCTTGCGCTCCCGCCGCCAACGCCTGCGCCAGCGCGGGCGTGTCGGCGCCCATGCGCGCTAGGCGCGCGAAGTTCGGCTCTAAGCGCATCGTGGGGTCGTCTCTCCGTACGCCGGAGAAGACGTCTGCGACGCCCGGAACGCGCGAAATCGTCGCCGCAACGCGCGTTGCCGTCTGCACGAGCACGTTTTGATCGGAGCCGCCGATCACGACCTGAATCGGAGCCGGCGCCCCCGAAACGTCGTTGATCATATCTTCGAGGATCTGATGGATGTCGAGCTGCATCGCCGGTACGGCGGCCGCGATCCCATCGCGCAGCCGATTTGCGACCGCGTCGAATGCGCTGCGTTGCCCGAGCGGCGCGAGCATCACGCGGAACGTTCCGTTGCGCACAGGCGTCGGTGAGTATCCGTTCGTGTCGATGCCGGTAAAACGCCCCTCGGCGACGACCGCAGGATCGCGCAGCACGATCCGTTCCACCGCCAGCGCTGCAGCATCGGAAGCGGCTAGCGTCGTGCCGACCGGCATCCGGTAGATCATTTCGAACTGGCCTTCGTCCAGCTTCGGCAAGAAGTCTGTCGGCAACGTCATCAGAAGCGCGAGGGTGACCAGGAGGATGCCGCCGCCCATCGCATACGCGACGCGCCTATTTGCAAGCGCCCAGCGCAGAACCGGCTCGTAGCGATCCAAGACGCGATGAATGCCCTCGCTCTCGAGCCGAGGCACGCGCGTTGCCAAAAGGCGGCGAAACAGGCTGGGGGTTACGAAGAGCGCGAGCCCAAGAGAGACGACCAGAGCGCACGTCAGCGTCAGCGCGAGCGATTGAAAGAACGCGCCCGGCACGCCGCCGACCAGTGAGAGCGGTGCAAAGACCACCACGGTAGCCAACGTCGACGCGGTCATCGGCGCGACGAGCTTGCGCATCGCCGCTCTCACCGCATCCTGCACGGAGATCCGCGCAACGTCGTGTAACGTGTGCGCGATCGCCTCGACCACGACGATCGCGTCGTCGATGATCAGACCCACGGCGATCGCGAGGCCTCCGAGGCTCATGATATTCAGCGATTCGCCGAACAGGTGAATCGCGAGCACGGCGATCGCCATTGCCGCAGGGATCACCAGCGCCGCAACCGCAGTGATGCGCGCGTTACGCAAGAAAAAGAATATTACGCCGATGGCGAGCAAGGCTCCCATCAGAATTGCATCGCGTAAACTCTTCTGCGAGTCGACGATGATCTTCGTCGAATCCCAGAACCGGCGAATCCCTATGCCCGCCGGAAGCCTGGACGCGACGCGCGCCACGCGCGCTTTCACGGCGTCCGCGAGTCGAACTTGATCCGCCCCCGGCAGCGCATAGACGTTGAGGCCGACGCCGTGGGTCGCGTCGATCGACATTTGGACGCTCTCCGGAGCGGTTCCAAGGCGCACCGCCCCGAGCGAGCCGACGGTGACGCCCGGGCCCTGGATGGTCGGAACGACGATGCGCTCCAGCTGGGCGGCGTTGCGGAGTTGCGCGTCCACGAGCAGGGCGCTACGCTGCGAGTACGCCTGCGAGATGCCGACGGCAGCGATGTCGTTGGCCGCCGCGATGGCGTTCACCACGTTCGCTGGCGTCAGCTTCGAGGACGCGAGCGCGGCGGGATCGAGCTCGACGTGATACTCTCGCTGCGGACCGCCGACCACGAGGGCCCGGTACAATCCTCGAATGCCATAAATCTCCGGAACGATATTCAAGCTGGCGTATTCGTTCAGTAACGTCTGCGAGAAGGTCCGGGAGGTCAGGCCGTACTCCAGGATCGGCTCGCTCTGAGGATAGATGATGTTCGCTTGAACGTTCGCGTCCGGTGGAAGCGCAGAGCGGGTACGCGCCACGGCCGCTTCCACGTACTGCAGGTCGGTCTGCGCGTTCGTTTTGGGGTCGAACTGAACGGCGAGCTCCGTGCTGCCTTGCGCCGACGTCGTGAGGACGCGCTGCACGAACGGCAGGCCGAGGAACGCCCGCTCCAAAGGAATCCCGATGCTGACGTGCATCTGCTCGGGCGGCAGGTTGCCCGCATCTGCCACGACGTCGATCCGTGAGAACGTCATCGTCGGAAAGATCGCCGCCCGAGTCTGCGTGTAGCTCCACACGCCCAGAACCACCAGAACCGCTACGACGAATAGGATGACGCGCTCGTGGCGAATCGAAAAATCTTCGAGCTTCACGCATCGCCCCGCGGTAAGGAGATCGTCACGAGCGCTCCGCCCTCAGCGCGATTCGACAGCGTAATCGAGCCTCCACCGGATTCGATCATCGCTCGTGCTATCGCGAGGCCGAGCCCCGTGCCGCCCCGCGCACGCGCCGCGTCGCCTCGCCAAAAACGTTCGGTTGCGTGGGCGAGCGCCTCGTCGCTAAAACCGTGGCCGCTGTCGGCAACGGCGATTGAGGCGACGCTCGGGGTCGCAAAGACGCGCAGCAGCACCGTGCCCGTATTCCCCGCGTGCTGGATTGCGTTGTGCACCACCGCGAGCAGTGCCCGCTCGACGGTGGCGGCGTTCGCACGGGCGGGCTCCGCGCCGTTGGCATCGAGGAGCACCGTGACGCCGTGGACCTCTGCCGCCGAGTGCACGCGCTTCGCGACGTCGGTAACGATGCGGGACAGGTCGAGCCTCTGCACGTCCTGCGCGTCGACTTGCGAACGCGCGGCCTCGAGCAGCTCCCCGGTTAGCTCGCCTAAGCGTTCGGCCTCGCGCCGAATTGAAGCGAGCGCCTCACGATACTCTTGACCGCCGCGATCTCGGCGCAACGCGAGCTCCGCTTCCGCCGTGATGACGGCGAGCGGAGTACGCAACTCGTGCGACACGTCCGCGACGAATCGCCGTTCGCGTGCGAACGCGTGCTCGAGACGATCTAACATGCGGTTGAAGGAAGCGCAAATGCGGCCGACTTCACCGTCGTCGGTCGAGCGCAGCCGCGAGGAGAGGTCGTGAGCTTCGATGCGCTCCGCCAAGGAGGCGATCTCATCGAGGGGCGCGAGGACCGCGCCGACCGTTCGGCGAGAGAGTGCGATGCCGACCGCCGCCAGGACGAGCCCGATTGCGATCGTCGCGCCGATCACCCATCGATCGAAGGCGCCGATCCAGCCTTCGGGCTCCCAGGCGGCAGCCCAGCCGTAGAGGATCCCGTTTCGCCTCACGGGCGCGGTTGCAACGGCGAGGCCTGCGCGCTCCGCGGGCGGCGGCAGCAGATCGCCGACGACCCGGTGATGCGCGCGGTCGAAAAGCGCGAAGGGCGTCCCGGCGTGCACCAGAGAGATCTGGAGCATGTCGTGAGCGTCGAGGTTCAAACGTCCGTCGCGAATGTCGGCGGCGCCCGCGACGGAGCGCACGAGCGTATCGAGCTGTGCGTGAAAGCTGGAGCGCAGCGTACGGTCCACGACGAAGAACGAGATACCGCCGGAGACGACGATCGCCAAGACCACGACGCCGACGACTGTCCGGGTCAGCCGTGCCCGTATGCTCACTCCTGCTTCTCGAACCGGAATCCGATACCGCGTATCGTGTGCAATAGAGGAACCTCGCCGCCGGCGCTGAGCTTCATGCGTAGCCGCCGCGCGTAGACGTCGAGAACGTTGGATTCAGGATCCGTCTCACGATCCCACAAGCGCGCTTCGAGCATCGAGCGCGGGACGGTGCGACCGGGGTTGCGCAGCATGATTTCGAGGAAGGCCGCTTCTTTCGCCGTCAGGTCGAGCTGCCGGTCCCCGCGCCGCGCCTCACGAGTCGCGCAGTCGAACGACACGTCGTCGACGCTGAGCACGTCGCCGGCCCAATCCGTCGGGCGCCGTGCGAGCGAGCGCAGCCGCGCCTCGAGCTCTGCGAATGCAAACGGCTTGCACATGTAGTCGTCAGCGCCGGCGTCGAGTCCGGCAACGATGTCGTCGACCGAATCGCGGGCCGTGAGAATCAGTACCGGCGTCCGGTCGCCGCAGGCGCGCATGCGCCGCAGGATCGAGAGGCCACCCTCGTGCGGCAGCATCAAATCGAGGATGAGCACGTCGTATGCCATGCCGGCCAGGTAGGCGTCGGCATCGCGGCCGTCGGCGAGCGCATCGACGACGTGGCCGTCCTCGCTCAGGCCCCGCCGCAGAAGCGTTCGTAGCGGCTCGTCATCTTCGATGACTAGAATGCGCACCGTTCATCCAGAGTACCCGGGACAAATGAACGCAACATGAACGCGCCCGCATACGATGCCGCTGAAATGCCACCCTGGCAAGGCGGCAGCCTCGGCTGGCCGAGCACCGCCGCGCGACGAGTTCGTGCTCCTAACGGTCAGGCTTCTCGCGTCGCCCTAAGGAGCGAGCGCCTCGGCTGCCGTACGCGGCGGAAAGTTCGTCAAATCCGGCTTCTGCTGACCGATTTCCCAGAGCATCGCCGCCGCCTCCGCCCGATCGAGGGGACGCTGCGGCTGCAGGGCCGAGATGCTCCCGAACGTTCGCGCGATCGTGTCGAGCCGATTCTCCTGCGTCGTTCCTTGGTCTTGCAAGAGACAGCTCGCGATTGCCGCGACGTAGGCGTGCGAGATGCGATGCGCGTCCTTCCACCGTGGAAGCTCGTAATACGCCTGCGCGAGGTCGTCGGCGATCATGGGATCCGGTGCGCCGCAGTCCACGTACGCTTTGATCGCGAGCGCCTCTTCGCGCGTAATCGCGACGTTGGGCCGAAATGTTCGGTTCGAATATCCAATGACGATGCCGGCATCGTGCATGCCCTCGATGGCGGCGAAATCCGGATCGTCGGTTGCAACGTCTTTGAAATACTGCTTCGCGCCCGGCTGCGCCGGATGCAGCACTACCGATGGATGTGCGGCCCAGATCGTTGCATCCGCTCGCATCAGCCACCGGACGAACTCACGCCGCAGTACCGGCTTGGCCGGCTCGAAGAGACCGCCGGGTGGCCAGAACACTTGCAGTTGCGTGAGCTGGTCGATATAGGGCGCAGCCGCGACGCCGTGCATATCGACGTACGCAGGGGTCGGCGACGGACTCGGCGCAGCGGTTGGGAGTGCGCTTGCCGTGGCCGCGGCCTCCGATTGCTGCACGCGCTGCACGTGCGAACACGCCACGACGAGCAGCAGGACGAAGAGCGTGACAACGGCTGCGCGCATGGAGCCGACGTGCGGCGCGGCCCGTCGCTCTCCCTCCTTATGAGGAAGCTCTAAAGAGCTCTTCTTCCACCTCGCCGCCCGCGCAGCCCGGATGCGCGCAGAGACAGACCTCGGCGCGTTCGTCGCACTCGCGGCACGTTTGCGAGCATCGATCGCCCTGGCGTTGAACCTCGCACGTGCAGGCCGCACAAGCGCAGACCGGCACATTCATCTCAAGGGCTCCTTTCGCAACTACTCCTGCGCCACGCCGTCTCCGCACAACGCCACGGGGCTCGGTCTTGTCGACCGGTACATGCGGATGCTCCACGGCAAGCAATGCTTCTGGATCGTGGCGGATGGCGCCGCGGATCTGATAGACGTGCGGCTGTTGGCGAACGTCGAGGATCGGCGTTTGCACCTCGAGCGCGTCAATTCGCATGCTCGGAACCGGCTCGTTCATGCGGTACAACGTACCCATACAGAGATTTTCGGAACCGCAGGTGAAACGACGTCAGGCGCCGCCTTTCGGCAGGCGAGCGCTGGACGCCTAACGCGAAACCGGCCCACGTCCTACTTGCCCGAGAGGCGACCCAGCAGGACCCGGTGCGGCAGCCGGGCAATGCGACGCGATGGCCCCGGCACGTCTCATGCGTGCCGCGTTTTACCGTTTCTCGCGGGTGGCGTGAAAGGAGACGACTCTTGGAGTACCTCGGCTACGCGCGCATGGCCCACGGCGGCTATCACGCAGTTCGAGCGGCGCACCATCATCGCCATCGCATCGTGGTCGCGCTGGCCTTTCTCATACCGATGCTGACGTACGTCTTTTCTCTCTCGCATGACGTCGCCTCGAGAGACCTTGCCGAGATGCAGGGCGTGCCGTACCTTCTCGGGATCCCTCACGCCACCGGCTATCCGATCTTCGTGCTCCTCGGCTGGCTCTTCTCGCATGCCGTGGCCGTCGACTCGCTTGCCTATCGCATGAACCTCTTCGGCGCGCTCTGCATGTCGCTCACCTGCGTCGTGGGCGTGATCACCGCCATTCGCATTGGAATCGGGCCGGTCACCTCGCTCGGCGCTTTTCTGTGTTTCGCATGGGCGCGCAGCATTTGGATGCATGGCGCGCAAGCGGATACACAGGATCTCGCGCTGCTCTTCCAGGCGATGACGCTCTACTATTTATGCGGTTGGCTCAAGCACGAGCGAACGCGCGACATCGTCGGCGCCGCCGCGTCGTGGGGAGCGGCGCTCGCCGTGCACCCCGTTTCGCTGTGGCTGCTCCCCTGCATCGTGGTCGCACTCGTCGCGCGCATACGCCACGTGACGTTCTCGAACGCCGGAGCGTCGCTCATGGCGCTCGCGCTCGTGCTGTGCTCCTATCTCTATCTCCCGGTACGCGCGGCAGGAATCGAGCAACATCCAATCGACCCCACGCAAATGCTCGCGCCGCCGGCCGCGCGCGTCTACTGGGACGCGAATGCTCCGAGCACGCGCGCGGGGTTCGTCACCGAGGTCTCGGGCGCGCCGTTCGGCGCCGCACCGCTCTGGGCGAACGTCGCCAACCCACAGCATTGGCTCGGGTATCTGCAAGGACTCTATGCGACGATCCACACCACGTACGACATCGTCTTCGTGGTCGTGGCCGGCCTAGGAATCATCCTGCTGCTGCAGCGGCGCAGCGCGATCTGCATCATGCTGATCGCCGGCGCGATCTCGGCAAGCTTCATCGCATTCGGCTTGGCTGCCGCCGAAGGCGACCCCTCGCGTTACCTCATGCTTCCGCTCTGGATCGCAGCGCTTTTCGCCGGTGCCATCACCGTCGAGTTCACCTGGACGATCGATCCGCGACGCATCGTCTGGGCGCTCGTGCTCATCGGCAATGCGATTCACCTCGGCATTGCCAATGCGGACGTCGCCTCGATGCAGCGCAGCGTCTCAAGCCGCCCGCTCCTCACCTGGATCGCGCAGTCGGTTCCGCAGCACGCAATCGTCGTCACGCCGTGGGCGGACGCTACGACGCTTGCGTACGGGGCCTACGCCGATGGGAGTCTTGCCACCCGCACGATCGTCGCCGCGCATCCGCTCTCTCTGGCGTCACGGTACGCGGCGTGGTCGCGGCGCGAGCCCGTCTACGCGCTCCCCGCCGCGGGAGAAACGTTGAACGATCCCCGTTTTCGTCCGGTCGGCGGGCCGATGCTCGGCCGCTCCCTGTACGAGTTCGTCGGGCGCTAGCGCGAGAGCCCGAGCGCGGTACAGAGGCTCGCGAGCTGCGGCGACGGCGCCGGCTCGCCTTGCGCGGGGTTGCAGAAATGATGCATCGCGAAGACGACGTCGACGCCCACGTGCTGCGCGGCATGGCGCAACCTGATCGGATCGCTGTAGCCGGGGATGTCTCGCGAGCTGGCTTGATTGAAGATCGAACCGAGGAGCACGCTCGTCGTGAGGTTTGTGCCGCCTTTATTGGCGGTAGACCCTTTCGCGAGTACCGACCCGGCGCCGGCAAGCGTGATCAGCGGAATGCTGACTTGCGTGCGGCGGACCTGCCAGTCGGTTCCGTTTGCGCCGGGAAGCTCCATGATCGTCGCCACCACAATGCCGGTCGCCGGCGGCGGCCGAGAGGCGGAGTGATTGCAGACGATCACTTCGGCAAAGAGATCAAGCGTCGTCGTCTCCGATTGCCATAAGAGGTAGAAATGGGTTGCATAGCCCTGATAGTAGACGATCGCAACGCCGCCGATGGCCTGCGGATCGGTCGCGCAGCGCCGCGCGAGATCGTCGGTAGTCCACTGCGGCTGCGGAATGATCCACGGCGCCGCCGCGGGCGAGACGTGGCGCGCGACTTCCTTGTAGAGTTCCGTTCCGACGCCGAGAGAGAGCATCGAGCTCGTCGACGCATCGGCGCCCGACGCGCCGTACGTTGCTACGAAGAACTCCGGGTTGAGCGCAGAAAGAGCGGGTGACGGCGGCGGCGCTGCGTTCCCTCCCGCCGCGTACGCTGCAGAGGAAAAGCAGGCCAAAAGGACGGCGAGTCCCAGGAGCAGTCGTCCCATGGCTGAAGCAAATTCTGGAGCAACCAGCTGTGAGCCTGCTTCAAGGAGCCGCCGCCGACCGTGTCTCTCCACGATAAGCTCGATGCACCCGGACCCAAGAAACTGCTCGCCCTCGATGGCGGCGGCATTCGAGGCATCATCGCCATCGAGGTCTTGGCCCGAATCGAAGCGCTGCTTCGCGAGCGCTTCTCCGCACCCGATCTCGTACTCGCCGAGTACTTCGACTACATCGGCGGAACGAGCACCGGCGCGATCATCGCCACCTGCCTGGCGCTCGGATTTTCCGTCGAGCGCATACGCACGTTCTACCTCGAATCCGGAGCTGCCATGTTCGCTCCCGCTCGCATGCGGGAGCGCTTCCGCAACCGGTTTACTGCCGACAACCTCCGCGCCATCCTTCAGAACGTCATCGGGGAGCAGACGACGCTCGAGAGCGGCGATCTGCGGACGCTGCTCTTGCTCGTCATGCGCAACGCCACGACAAACTCGCCGTGGCCGATTTCGAACAACCCGCGCGCGATGTTCAACGACGCAACGCTTCGCGACTGCAATCTGCGTTTGCCGCTCTGGCAGCTCGTGCGCGCGAGCACGGCCGCACCAACGTACTTTCCGCCCGAGGTCATCACCGTCGGAGATCGCTCTTTCATCTTCGTCGACGGAGCGATCACGGTCTACAACAACCCCGCTTTCCAGCTCTTCTTGATGGCGACGCTCGAGCCGTACCGCGTCGCGTGGCCTGTCGGAGAGGATCGCATGCTGCTCGTCTCCGTCGGAACCGGCGTCGGGCCGAAGAGCATCGCAGAGCTACGGCCCGAGCAAATGACGTTGCTGTACAACGCCTCTGCGATTCCCTCGGCGCTCATTCACGCGGCGTCGGTCGAGCAAGACGTACTGTGCCGCGCGTTCGGCCGCGTCGAAGCCGGCGAGGCGCTCGATCTCGAGCTCGGCGACCTCGCCGGCGTCCCGAGCCCCGGCGGCGCAAAGCTCTTCACGTACGCACGCTACGACGTCGAGCTCTCCCGGGCCGGCCTCGACGCGTTGGGTCTCGAGCACATCGATCCTGCGACGGTGCAGCCGCTCGACAATATCGACCACCTCGAAGAGCTAAAGCTCGTCGGCGCGGCCCTCGCGCAAAGGCGCGTCTCGATGCGCCCCTTCGAACGCTTCCTCACGCATTCCAATGTCTGACATTCCGGCGGATCGCGTTGCGCTCGTGATCGGCGTGACTGGTCACCGCGACATCGCACCACGCGACGAGGCGCCGCTGCGCGAGACGTTTCGCACGGCGCTTCGCGAGCTCTCGGCGTCGTGCCCGCACGTTCCCCTCGTGGTCCTCTCCGGCCTTGCCACCGGCGCGGACAGCCTGGCGGCCGAGGAAGCGATGGCACGAAGCGCTCCGGTTATCGCGGTTCTCCCAATGCCCGTCGACGAATACGAAAAAGACTTCTCGTCCGAAGAGCTTCCGCGCTTTCGCCGGTTACTCGAGAAGTGCGCGCGCATCGTCGTCGCGTCGGCGCAAAGAGAGAACGGGTACTTCGCAGCGGGGACCTTTCTCGCGCAGTACAGTCACGTGCTCGTGGCGTTTTGGGACGGCGACGCCGGGCGCGGTGAAGGCGGCACGGCCGACGTCGTCCGGATGCGCACGACGAGCCTGCCGGGCCTCGACGCGGATGTCGCCGAGATTCCGTACCTCCCCGATCTCGGGCCCGTCTATCACATCGTCACGCCCCGCTCGGCCGGTACGCCGCCCTCGGATGCCTACGCGCTCAGACGCATCTTTCCGCAACGGTTTCTGCACGATACCGGCATGGAGCGCGAATACGAGACGATCGTACGGCATCTCGACCAGTACAACCTCGACCTGCTGCAGGCGCACGCATCGGACGGAGCGAGCCTTCATGCCCTGGTCGAGAGGACCGACGCGGTCGCCAATCGCCTTCAGAAGCGCACGAATTTCTTTCGCGTACTGCTTCTCGCGTTCGCCCTACTCGCAGCCGCCGTGCAAATCGTCGGCCATCTTCCGTCGATTCTGAAAGTCGCCGGTCTCGCCGCGGCATTCGTCGCCTATCGATTGGCGCGCAAGAACGACTACGAGAACCGTTACCAAGACTATCGCGCTCTCGCCGAGGCGCTGAGGGTGCAGAACGCCTGGTACTACGCCGGCGAACGCCGCGAGCTGGTGGATCGATCGTACCTGCACATGCAGGAAGGCGAGTTGCAGTGGATTCGCATGGCCTTGCGCTATTTTCATCTCGTCTACTGCGCGACGAGCGAGTGCGAGGACGCCTCGCCCGACCATGAGGTCTGTCGCGATTGGGTCCGGCTGCAGTGGCAGTACTACTACCGAGCCGGGCGGCGCGAAGCGGCGTGCAACCGTGCGTTGAACCGCACCATGGCCGCGGGCGTCGGCGCCGGCATCGTCTGCCTGATCGCCGCGGCCGTCGCGCTCGGAGCGCGCGGGCAGCTGGCGCAAGCGCTCTTTCCTTCGTCGCTGGCGTGGCCGGGGTGGACGACGGCCATTCTCGAGAATCTCCTCAGCGTGCCGCTTGCGCTCGGGGCAATGCTCGCTGCGATCCTGGCCGACTACGCGAACAAGCAAAACCTTCAAGGAAATGCGCGGCGATACGAGCGGATGTTCCGCGTCTTCGATCGCGGACGGCGCGATCTCCTGAGCATCGCGCGCGACAAGCGAGGCAACGCGCGACACGTCCTCTTGAGCCTCGGCCGCGCTGCGCTCGTCGAACAGGCCGATTGGCTGATTGCGCGTCGCGAGCGCCCGCTTCAGATCGTCGTCGTCTAGGGAGCTGCTCGGTACGGCTACCAGCGGTACATCTCGTTCGCGTACGGCAGGCAACCGTCACGATACGGAATGTCGCTGCCGGCGTAGCTGCGAAACTCTTCGAGCGTGAGCGAGCGCCCCGCCATGAGGCATGCGGCCTTCGCCCACGCGCCCGGCTCGACGGCAAAGACTGCGAGTCGATGATACTGCTGAGGATCGTCGTACGAGGCCAGCAGGTACCTCCCGTCGGCGCTGAACGTAAGCGTGGTATACTTTCCCAGGTCCGGCGGAGACGGCAGCGCCGTACGGTACGACGCCCGCGATTGGTAGTCGTAGAGATGGAGCACTTGCCGTCCCCCTTCTTCGTCGTAGTACGCAACGGTACGCGCGTCCGGCGCGATGGCGAGACCTTCGGCTTGCACCGGAATGCTCGTGATGCCGACCTGCGCCCAGTCGGGCAGCCGGTAGACCGACTCTGCGAAGCCGGCCGAACTCCGGCTCTCTGCGATCACGAGCCGCTCGTTCGGCGCAATCATGTCGATCGAGTACGCGCGTCCGACGAGGGCGCCGTTCGGGCGAAGAATCGCGTCCTGCGCCGGGCTCTGCACCGCAACGGCGACGTAGTTTCCGCGCGGACTCAAGGTCCAATTGTTGATTTGGCTCGGGACGATGTTCGCGTGCGCCAAGAGCTGCGCCCGCGAGGCGCTCATGAGCACGTGGCCTGCAACATTGAAGCGGCGAACCGTTGCAAAGGTCGTCGAATACGAAAGAAGCGTGATGATCCCGCTGCTCGGATCGTACCCGACGCTGACCAAATACGCATATTTCCCGGCACGTACCGGTACGCGCCCGACGGTAAAGGCGTGCAGTACGCGCGGCGTGGACGACCGAATGTCGAGCACCTGCACCGCGCCCGTAAACATGTTGAACGTCACGGCGTGAGCGCCGTCGCCGCAATCGCGCATGCGCACCCGGTAGCTCACGTCGTAGGTGCGGTCGAACGCTTCGCGCAGGTGGTCGAGGTCGAACCCGATGTAGCCCGAGGCACCGGGAATCAGCACGTCGTGTCCTGTGAGCGCGAAGCTCTGCACCCACTGCGAGTCGGGAACCGTCCCTCGCAACGGGCCCTGCACCTGCGAGAAGGACTGCTCGGCCAAGCCGCTGTGAAACGGATTGGGCTGCAGCGCTCCCGCGGGGTCGTAGGGCGTCACGTACATTCCGAATTGCCGATCGAGCAGCGGGCGCCGCTGCGAGCCGGCTGCGTCGTCGTACTGCCGCGTAAACTGCTTCTTGTCCGGATCGTACCCCACGACGCCTCCGTCTGCGACGAGCATCGGTATCGTGGATCCGGTCGAATAATAGACGAGCGAGGCGTGCGCGCATAGCGATGCCGCGCAGGGGTACGAGGCGTCCGTAGCCGAGGCGATCGGCGCTACGTGAAGCGCTCCCGCGTCGTACCACGCGACCTGCTTCTCGTCGGAGGTAAACGTCATCGCGGCCGCACAACCGGCGACGGCGGAGCAATCGCTTGCGGGATCTCCAAAGAGTCTTTGGCGTGCGAGGCGCCGGTCCGTCACCAGGTCGTAGATAGCGACATTCCCGTCGGAGGTCGCCACCGCCGCGCGATCTCCCGAGTTCGACACGGCGATGCCGTCCACGCTGCCTTCCACGCGCCCGACCTCACGCGATCCGCGGCCGCCGAGGGTGGCGACGCGCAAGGTATTGCGCGCGTCGACAAAGAGCAGGCGCTCGCCGTGCGGGAGGCACGCAAGCGCGCGCACCGCCGCGCTCGGCACGCTTGCGGAACGCACGGCAAGGCCGTTCGGCCGTACGTCGTAGATCGCGATTGCGCGTGCGTTCGCCACGGCGACGCGCGCGCCGTCCTCGAACCCGCAGACAAACGTTGCCGTCACCGCGGGGGTTCTACCGAGGACGGCAAGCGTCGTGGCGTCGATGGCAACCAGAGAGCCGGCAACGGGATCCCCGTAGCGCGATTGTCTCGCTCCCGCGAGCACGACGAGCGTGCGGCCGCGGGCGATGACCGCTCCGAGATCCCACGGCGGCAGCGCGACGCGGCCGATCGCGTTCGGGGTCCAGGCGGCGGTCAAGAGAACCGAGCGCGCGTCGCCCGTGGGGCTTGCCGCGTACGCGTCCGTGCCGATCAGTCCGGCGACGCGGTTGTCGTACCGGTTGTTGTACATCCCGTGGTCGATCTCAGCAAGCTCGGCCGATCCCGCTTCGTAGCGCTGGCGCGTCGCATACTGCACGACCTGCAGGCGAGCGGCAACCGCTCTCGCCTCTGCGGCGCGCGCAATTATCGTTTCGTTCCGTGCGATGATCGCTTGCTGCCGCGCGATCGACGCTTCGCGGCGAGCGATGCGCTCTTGTTTCAGCGCCGCGAACCCATAGCGCACCGCGATCGCGCGTTGCGCCAGCGCAATCTGCTGCTGCCGCTGCGCTGCTGCGGCCTGCTGTCTTGCTACACCTTCGGCGCTGCGCGCACGCGCCGCAAAGCCGACTGCGGCGATTGCCGCTCCGATCGCCAAAACCGCGATCACGCTCATCATCGACGCGAGAACGCGCGTCCGTTGCGCGAGGCGTTCGGCGCTGCGCCGCCGTTCGATCTCCATCTCGCGCTCTCGCCGCTCCGCCGCAGCGCGGCGCTCCACCTCGGCGTTGACCGCAGCACGGCTCTCGTCGATCAGCGCGTTGACGCCAGCAAGCCCGCCGCCGTACCGTTGCGCCCATTCGGCCGTCGGATGATTGGACGCACGCCACTCTTGCGCAAACGAGAGCAGCGGGTCCGCGAGCAGCATGCCCTTGCCTTGCGCGTAGAGCTCCGCGTTGTCACAGAGCCGGCGGTAGAGCTTCGCGCCCTCGGCTTCTTCTTCGACCCAGTCCCGCAGGCGCACCCAGGTCCGCATCAGCGCTTCGTGCGTGAGATCGATGACGGTGCTCTCTTCGAGCGCTACCTGCGCGGGCGGCATCAGGAACGAGACGCCGGACGCGCGGAACGCGTCGATCGCTCGGCGGACCTCCTCCTCGCTTGCATCGGCGATCTCGCGGAGTCGCGCAAATGCCGTCGGCCGCCGGATGCCGCGGTTGTCTCCGCCGAGCTCGGTGAGCGCCTTGAAGATGCGTTCGGCGATCGCGCGAAGGCGCTGCGTCGAAAGGCTCTCGAGGATCTCGTCGCCGTGGCGCGAGAGCGCCTCCGACAGTCCGCCGGTGGCTTCGTACTCTGCAACGTCGATCTGCGTCTTCGGCCGTTTCTTCGCACGCCAGATGTCCCACGTGCGCATCAACGCGTGCTGCAGGACGGGAAGCTGGTCGGGATCGTCGCCGATTTCGTTCAGCAGGCGATTGACGAGGCGCGGAGCGACCGTCGCGCCCGCGACGCCGACCGGCCCGGCAATCGCTTCTCGGAGCTGATCGCGCGTGAGCCGCGGAACGAGGAAGAGCCCCTCGTTCAGGGTCTCGGGTAGGTCGCGAAACTGCGCGCAATCGCCGATGAAATCGGAGCGCATGGTGACGAGCACATAGAGCGGCACGTCCCGATCGCGCGAAGCCGCGAGCAACAGCTTGACGAACGCTGCGGCCTCGTCCGAGACGTATGCGGACCCGACGCTATAGCGAAAGCGGAACAGCTCTTCGAACTGGTCGACGACGACGAGCACGTTCTCGTCCTTCTGCAGGTGCGCTTGCTGCACGACCTCGACGAGACCGCGTGCTCCGCCGTGCAGGACGCCGCTCGTCAAACCGACGCGCAGCGCGCCGTCCTCGGCAACGTTCGCGAGCGCGCCCGAGGCCTCCAACGCGTGCGCGAGGCTTTCGATGGGAGCGCTGCCCGGCCGCATGACCGCAATGCGCCATCGCGAGCCTGCGCCCGCCATGAAACCGCCGTGGAGTGCCGGCAGCAAACCCGCTCGCACGAGCGACGATTTGCCGCACCCGGACTGCCCCACGACGCCGACGAATCGCCGTTGCGCAAGCCGCGAGAGCAGCTCGTCGACTTGGTCGTCGCGGCCGAAAAAGACCGCAATGTCCTCCGCGCTGTCTTCGAAGGGGCGAAGGCCGGGGAACGGATTGAACCTCGCCGTCATGCCGACGCGGGCTGCGTGCCCTCGAGATCGTGCACGAACTCCTCCAGCCGATCGGGCGAGAATCCGCCGAACCCAGGGATGACGTGAACGAGATTGCTCCGGAACCCCTCTTTGTCGGGACGCTTTGGATCGCCGAGAACGACGCCGCATGGCGGTCTTCGGCGGCTCTCGGTCGCAAAGACCTTTCGCAGCTCGATCAGATTCATTTGAAGCCACTCGTCGGTCGCCTGTCCATAGTAGATCAAGACGCCGTCGCTGGCTCTCAAGAACTCTTTGTGCAACGCAAGCTGCTTGCGTGATTTCGTTTCCGCCGAGCGTTTGAGGACCTCGAAGCCACGATCGAAGAGCCAATCGTCGACTGACTTTGCGCGCACCTGGTCTGGAGCGTCGAAGATCAGGTAGACGCTCTTGGGCATGCCGTCGCCGTGCGCCGGAGCGTGTGACGGCTCGACCTTCGGCTTGAGCGCATCGTGCACGAGCGTCTTAAAATCCTCGAATGGCGCCACTACGAGATGCGGATCGTCCTGCAACGTGGCGATGAATCCGCGCTGCCGCTCCTCGGAAGCAGTAACGCCCGGCGGCATCCATACCATGCGTGAAAACTCGGGCCTTGCGGCGGCCTCGTTTCCGGCAACGCGGTACTGGAGCTCGACGATCGATTGATCCGCGCGTTCTGGAATGAGACCGTACGATTCTCCGACGAGATGGACGGAGAGACGGGCGCCCGTGAGGCCGCTCTTCACAATCTCCGCATAGTTAGGACCGGGAAACTGTTGGGCGGCGGGAGCGATCGTGAAGCCGAACTGCTCCAGCTCCTGCCGCATGCGCTCGCGGTAATCGGCCATGTCCGAGCTGGTCTCCGCGAGATAGATGCGCGCGCCGTTGCCGCTGCGGCCGCTTGCGGAGGCGGCCGTCTGCGAAGACATCCCTTGAAGGATCGCGTCGATGTCGTACGCGAGCGAGTTCACGGCGCGCCCGAAGTCGGTTCCGATGTTTTCGCCGTACGGCGGGTCGAGCTCGATCGGCGGAATGCAGGGCCGGCCCTCAGCCGTCCGCTGGTAGAGTGGATAACCGACGGCGTCGTCGACCTCAACGAGGCCGGTACGAAAACCACCGAGCTCCACGGGCAGCTTGAGAACTTTCAGAACGCGTGAGAGGCTGCCCGACTTGGTCGTAACGCAGAGGCCTCCGCGCTTTCCGGCCGCATCGCGGAAGAAGCCGAGCTCGTCGGCGCACCACTTCGACGAAAGGTACGCAGGCGAGACGACGACTACGAGAACCGCGCAGTCCGAAAGCTTCTCTTTGATCGTCGGCGTCAGCACCGTGCCGCCGGTGATGCGGGCCTCGCTCTGATCCCGCCAAATCGCGATCTCCTCGCGGCGAATCCCGTTGAGCCGAGCCTTCAACGCCTCATAGAAGTATTCGACCCAGCCGCGCTGTCCGTAACGCGGGTAGTCGTTATCTTCATGCGCATAACTGATGAAAACGTCGAGCACGGCTGTCATGCAAACGCTTCCCTGCGCCACGGCCGGCACCCTCCACCGCTCCTCCGGTACGGCTGTCAACCGTCTAGAAATCGTACTCCACTTGCGCGCGGCTGTATTTAAAGAGCGGTATGCCGCCGTAGATCCGCGTTTCGCTGAAGAAGCGCTCCCCGTACCGATAGCGCAACAGGAGTCCGCGATAACGCTGCCCCGGAACCACGCGATTCACGAAGTACATCGCGTCGGCGTCGTTCTCGTACGACGTTTCGTTGCCGCCGATGTTGCCGGCGTCGTACTGCGCGTGGCTCAGCTGGCCGACGAACCGGCGGTCCGCCGAGGTAAAAACCACGGCTTCCTTGAGCGAGATTCCGGCAACGTGCCGGTCAGCGACGCTTTGCGTCATCTCGGTGGTGAACATTGGATCGGAGACGTAACTATCCGTGTACGGGCTCGCCCAGCCGCCGTACAGGATCTGCGCCGTTCCTTTCGCGCTTCCGGGGACGCATTGCGGCGCGTTGTTCGGGATGAAGTACGGGAACGTGTAATAGCCGCCGGCCGGCGTCGGGATGTGGAGCAGATGCGTGGAGCTGCTGCAGGTGACGCCGGACGGAAGCGTGACGAGATCGTCGTGCCACGGCATCGCATCATAGCCGGCAACGATCTGCACGGAGGGCGTGACGTTCAAACCGGCCTGCAGACCGTAGATCTGGCTGTCGATCTTTCCGATAACCGATCGGCCCGCATTGTGTTCGCTGCCGATCTGTACCGCAACGAAGGGATCGAAGCGGGCGGCCCATGCGTACTTGCCGTCGATCCAGAGCATGTCGGCGATGTCCTGGATTGCATAGTAGTCGACGTCACCAGAAAGCCGATGCGCCGCGTACGCAATGCGTCCGAAGGCGAAGCCGCCCGTCTCGATCGCTCCGAAGGGATCGGTCGATGCAAACCTGATGTTTCCGGGTGGCGTGAAGTTGCCGGCAAGCCCAGAGTTTCCCGTCGGCGGATAGCTCGTCAGCAGCGTCGTTCTCGTGAAGAACGACGACGTGCGGCTCTGGAACCGCAACATATCCATGCCTTCGAGCAGCCAAGGGCCCGAGGCGTACGAAAGATCCGCACCCTGAAATGCCTCGGGTTTCGCGCGGGAGTCAGCCGCGTTGGCCCACGGCGTGTTGATGACTTGGTTGCCGGCGCGAACGAAGAACCCGCGGCGCACGTACTGGGCGTAGGCCTCGTACAGCGTGCCGAGCTGATAGCCGGGGAGCGTGTCGTCCGGGATCGTGTTCGGGGGTCGCTGCATGATGCACGGCGAGCCTGCCTCGTGATCGGTGACGATATCGCACGTGCCCAGAGGATCGGCGAACAGATAGCTCGCGCCGATCGTAAGTCCGCCGGCGAAATCGTACGCAGCGTGCGCGCTCAGCGCGGATTCGAACGAGGCCTGGTTGACGGCCCCGGAGTCGTTGCTTGCGTTCTGCCGCGCGAACTCGTATGCGCGAACGTATCCGTTGAAAACAAACGGATTCGGCGTCGGCCTCGGCGCCGGATTCGCGCGCGCGACGGGAGCCACGGTCGCGACGGCGGCAAACACGGCAAATGCCGGGATCAATGACTGTGCCGCCCGCTGAAACGATACTCCACAAAGCTGCGAGCGATCAAGTTGGTCGCGAAGACGAATACCATCAAAAGGGTGGCTGCAGCGTAGGCCAGCGCGTGCGACGCCGCAAACGGCTGGCTGATGTACGTCCACACCACGTACGTGAGATACCCGACCGGCGAATGCGTCGGTGCGAGCGTCGGCAGATAGTTCGACCAGCCGGCCGTGTAGATGAGCGGCGCGGTCTCCCCCAAGCCGATGCCGATCGCGACGAGCAACCCCGTGAGGATCCCCGGCATTGCATACGGCAGATCGATCGAAAGCATCGTGACGCCTTGCCGCGCTCCCATCGCCACCGACGCCTCACGCAGCTCTCGCGGAACGTTCGTCAGCGCGATGTCGGCCGAACGCTCGACGTAGGGGAGAACGAAGATCGCGAGCGAGAGCGCCCCGGCAACGAGTGAGAAACCCCACCCCAGACCTTCGACGAGCGCGACGTAGAGAAAGTAGCCCACGACGATCGAGGGAACGCCGGCAAGCACGTCGATCATGTAACGCACCGCGCGCGCCGCCCACTGCGGCGCGTATTCGACGACCCACAATGCCGTTCCGACGCCGACGACTCCCGCGATGACGAGGCCGATCGAGACGAGCAACAACGTCCCCGCAATCGCATTCGCCAAACCGCCGGCCACGCCGGACGTAACCGTCGTGAAGAGCGCGGGGCGTAGCGCGGGTGCACCGCGGACGATGACGAACGCGAAGATCGAGAGCAGAATCGCAATGATGAGACCGAGAGCGGCGATGCTGAGCGCCCACCAGAAGTGCGATGTCAGGCGCGCGAACGCTCGAACCGTCATCCGATCGCTCCCGACCGGTCGCCGCCGTGCAAGACGATTCGCGCAACGGCGTTTACGATCAGCGTGATGACGAAGAGCGCGAGCGCGAGCTCTCCGAGCGAGCGCTGCGCCATGCCGCTCGCATCGGTGAGCGCCGACTCGAGCTGCGAGACGATCACTGCGGCGATGGTGTTGATCGGCGAAAAGATGCCGTGCGGCAGCGTGTTGATCGCGGCGCCGCACACCATGAGTACTGCCATCGTCTCGCCGAGGGCGCGCCCGAAGGCGAGCAGCACGGATCCGGCAATGCCGCTGCGCACGCTCGGCAGCACGGCGCGCGTCACCGCCTGCCACGACGTGCTGCCCAGCGCCATGCTCGCTTCGTAAATCGACGCCTGCTGCGCCTGAACCACGTCGCGCGTGGTCGCCACCATGATGGGCACGACCATCAGCGCCAGGATCAACGTCGCCGCGAGCAATCCGTCTCCGCTTCCCGTTGGCGAAAGCCGGTTTCCGATGAACGGCACCAACACGATCATCCCCCAAAGCCCGTAGATGACCGATGGTACTCCCGCCATCAGCTCGACTACGGCGTTGGCGAGCGGCTTGAGACTGGCCGGCACGCGATAAACGATGGCCAGCGCCACCAGCAGCGATAACGGAACGGCGGCGATCATCGCGAGGAACGACGAGAGGAGCGTGCCGGAGACGAAGACGAGAGAACCGAACGAGGCACCGGCCTGAGCGGTGAAACCGGCGCGCGTAACGGTTGCCGAGCCATATTGGTTGCCGATGTTCCAAATCGGAGACGTGAAGAACGCCGTACCGTTGAAGCGGATCGCCGGAAACGCGTACGCGAGCAGAAAGAGCAGCATCAGGAAGATGATCCCGAAGCTCGTCAATGCGAACGCTCCGGTCGCATACCGCAGGAGCGGCTGCGTGCGGACCCGCTGCATGACGGCGGGCCGGAGCTCGCCTTGTCGGACTGCCATTCTCGGCGAAGCCCTTTCGCTAGACCCCCGGCACATCATGCATGGTCCAGCCTAACGCAAGGTTTAGGGACGCCTTAAGGAGATGTTATCCGCGCTACTTGATCGCGGCTCAACCGCGCGACCACCGGCGGAAGCGCAATGAAGTGCACGGCATTGAGGAAGACGGGGCGCTGCCCCCCGCGCGTCGAGAGCGTCCACTCCAGAAAGCCGGCCAACGCGCGTTCGATCTGCAGCGTGGGCTGGTGCGGGTTCACGATCGCGTACTCGTAGTTGATGATCGGATACGAACCGGCACCGGGCGCGTCGATGAGCGAGATGCGCTCGTCGCGCGGGGTCCTGGAGACGAGCGCCGCCGCCGCCGCAGCGATTGCCGGCGTCGTTGGAAGCACGTACGCGCCTGCGCGGTTGCGCAGTGCCGCATATCCTAGGTGCGCGCCGTTGACCTGATCCATGAAGCTGATGCCGACGTACGCGATGGAGTACGGGGCGTCTTCGCACGTTTGAAGGACGCCGGGATTTCCGTTCGCTCCGACAGTGCCGCTCGCCGGCCAGCTCACGGTCGTTCCGAACCCCGGACCGCTACGCCACGACGGCGTGGTCTCCGAGAGATACTGCGTGAAGATGAACGTGTCGCCGGAGCCGTCCGACCGGCGGATCGGCACGATCGCGCGGTGCGGCAGTCTGCCGCGTAATGCTGCGTTCTCGGCGAGAATGCGTTGGTCGTCCCAATACGCGAGCCGGCCGCCATAGATTGCGGCGAGCAGCGGTCCTGAGAGATGAAGATGCACGCCGCCCAGGCCGGGGAGATTGTAGGCGATGACTTGCGCGCTGATCGCAAGCGGAACGTTGAGCATCGGATGTTCGCGCATCGCCGCATCCGGCATGTACGCGTCCGACGCGCCGATCTGTGCGACGCCGGCGATCGCTTGCGAGATCCCGGTACCGCTTCCCGTGCTCTGCGTCGTGATCTCGACGTCGACGTGCTCCCCTTGATACGCGGCGACCCAGAGGTTCATCAGCGGATAGATCAGCGTGGATCCGGTCTCGAGCAGACGTACCGTGCCGGCCGCCGGCGAGCACGATGCGAGGGCAACCGAAAGGCCGAGCGCGACAGCAAATCGCCGAGCAAGCATCCCCTCTGCTACGCTCTATACGCTCGTAGCCCTGTCGCTGCCGCATCGCGCGCCCGTTTACTTCTCCAGCCGGCGAAGCTCTTCACGATGCGGTCGCTCGCTTAGAGGCCATGCTGCAGGTGAGCGCCGAAAGCTCGGCGCTCATGTCCGAAACGCCGCTTCCCGAACTGCGCCACACGGCCGCGCACGTGCTCGCGTATGCCGTGCAGGATCTCTTTCCCGACGCCAAGCCGACGATCGGCCCCGCGATCGAAAACGGCTTCTACTACGATTTCGACCGCGCGACGCCGTTCGCGCCCGAAGATCTCGCCCGGCTCGAGGAGCGCATGCACGAAATCGTCGCCGCCGACTATCCAATGGTCGGGCGAGAAGTCTCTCGCGAGGACGCGATCGCGGCGTTCCCCAACAATCCATACAAGATCGAGATCGCGCAGCAGATTCCCAACGGCGAGCCGATCACGCTCTACACTATCGGTGACTTCACCGATCTCTGTCGCGGCGGGCATGCGAAGCGCACGGGCGAGATTCGCGCGTTCAAGCTCCAGAGCGTAGCCGGCGCCTATTGGCGCGGCGACGAGCGCAATGCGGTGCTGCAGCGCATCTACGGCACGGCCTGGCACGACGAGCGCGAGCTGGACGCGTATCTGCATCAGCTAGACGAGGCGCAGCGTCGCGATCATCGCAAGCTCGGCACCGAGCTCGATCTCTTCTCTATTGAGGAAGAGGCCGGCGGCGGGCTCGTCTTTTGGCATCCCAAGGGCGCCGTCGTGCGCGAGATCGTCGAGGGGTTCATCCGCGAAGGGCTGCGCGAGCGCGGATACGCGCCGGTCATAACGCCGCACGTCGTGAGCGAACGCCTCTACGAAATCTCCGGTCATCTCGAAAACTACGCAGCGAACATGTTCGGCCCGCTCGAAGTCGAGGAACAGCGCTTTCGCCTCAAGCCGATGAACTGCCCGGGTCACATCCTCATCTATAAGGGCCGGCTGCGCAGTTATCGCGATCTTCCCCTCCGATACTCCGAGTTCGGAACCGTCTACCGCTTCGAGCGCTCCGGCGTGCTTCACGGCTTGACGCGCGTTCGTGGCTTCACCCAAGACGACGCGCATCTCTTTTGCACGCCCGAACAGCTACAGCGCGAGTTCGAGCAAACCGTCGAAGAGGCGCTGCGGCTCATGAGCGCGTTCAAGTTCGAGGACTTCTCATGCGTTCTCTCGACGCGCGAGCCGTTGCAGCGCGGCGCGACCGACGACGTCGCCGAGACCGCGATCCGTTCCGCTCTGGATCGTGCGAAGCTCTCGTACGGCGTCGACGCCGGCGCCGGTGCGTTCTACGGGCCGAAGCTCGACATCAACGTGCGTGATGCCATCGGGCGCAGTTGGCAGCTCGGCACAGTGCAGGTCGATTTCATGCTGCCGGAGCGTTTCGACTTGTCCTATCGAGGAAGCGACGGACGGGAGCACCGGCCGGTAATGATTCATCGCGCCCTCGCCGGATCGATGGAGCGCTTTTTCGGAATCCTCGTCGAGCATTTCGGCGGCGCTTTCCCCGCTTGGCTTGCCCCCGTGCAAGCTGTCGTCGTTCCCATTGCCGAGCAACAGTTGCCCTACGCTCACGAGGCGGCTGCCGAGTTCCGCGGAGCGGGATTTCGCGTGGACGTCGACGACAGCAACGAAAAGCTCGGGTATAAGATACGTCACTGGAAGACGCAGAAAGTTCCGTACATCCTCGTCGTTGGACGGCAAGAGGTCGAGGAGCGAACCCTGAATGTGAACGAGCGGAGCGTCGAAGAGAAGCGCACGCTCTCGGTTCCCTCCTTTATCGAGGAGTTGCGGGCCGTCGTCTCGTCTCGAGGATAGCATGCATCGATCCACACTCATCGCTCTTGCAGCGGCCGCGCTCGCACTCGCGAGCTGCTCCGGAGGATACGGCTCCGAAGGCGGCATCACGCCTCCGGTCCAGCAAGGCGTGCAAGGGGCGCCGGGCTTCCCGGGCGGCTCGCCCGGCGTGCTCGCGCCTCCCGGCCAGCCGACTGCGACGCCGAGCGCTCCTCCGGGAGATACCGCGACGTACGCCCTCGCACAAGTCTCAACCGGCATCCGATGCCCGAGCGTGAACGGGTATAGCTGCATTCTGCACGTGAACGAGCCGGCCTCATCGCCGAGTCCCAGCACAAGTGCATCGTCGCGACCGGCGAAGACGCCGTCTCCTTCGCCCACGCCGTCCCCATCTCCGACGCCGTCATCCGGCCCGTCGCCGCACCCCTCACCGTCACCGACCGCCACGCCGTCAATCTCTCTGCATCTGGAGGCGCAGCCGCACGACGCGCCGGCGATGGTAAATCCCGCCACGCACGCCGTGGCAACGACGGCCCTCATCGCGTTGCGCGTGACGACGAGCGCGGACCTCCTGCTCGCCGGCACGGCCGACGCCGACTTCATTCTCCCGCAAGACCAGATCGGTGGGCGAAGCTTCGCCGTTCAGCTCTTCCGCGAAACGGCCGAACTCCACGGCCGCCGCAGAGACACATTCGTCGGCTCCTATTCGAAGTCGACCTTGGACGCAAATGCGGTACGCTTCACGATCGTGCCGCCGCACGTGACGATCAAGCGCGGTGAGACGTGGCTCTTCGTGCTCTATGCGGACGAGCGGCCCTCGTCGACCGCGTCGCCGGCTCCGAGCCCGTCGCCGAGCCCGTCACCGAGCGCCTCTCCCTGAGTAAAACGTTCGTCGCGAGCTTCCTCGGGTGGACGCTCGATGCGTTCGATTTTTTTCTCGTCACGTTCGTCGTCTCACGCGTCGCGACCGATTTTCACCGCGCCATTCCCGAGGTCGTCTTCGCGATCACGCTGACGTTGGCGTGCAGGCCGCTGGGCGCGCTGTTCTTCGGATGGATCGCCGACCGCTACGGCCGGCGGACGCCGCTCATGATCGACATCGCCTGTTACTCCGCAATCGAGCTCGCCACGGCCTTTTCGCCGAACTTCACCGTCTTTCTCATCCTGCGCGCGCTCTACGGCGTTGCCATGGGCGGCGAGTGGGGGCTCGGGGCGGCGCTCGCAATGGAGTCGTTGCCGCCGCGGAGGCGCGGCCTCTTTTCCGGCTTGCTGCAGGAAGGCTATTCCGTCGGATTTCTCTTGGCGGCAATCGTCTTCGGCCTCTTCTTCAACGTCATCGGATGGCGCGGCATGTTCGCCATCGGCGTTCTGCCGGCGCTCCTCATCTTCTACATACGTAAGAACGTGCCGGAGTCGCCGGTGTGGCTCGCCTCGCGCCGCTCGCCATCCGGCAGCGCGCTCAAACTCGGCCAGCTCGTGCGCTACGCTCCGCTCTTCGTCTACAGCGTCGCGCTCATGGCGGCGTTCAACTTCATGTCACATGGGACGCAGGATCTCTACCCGACGTTTCTCCAACAGCAGCGAGGGCTCTCGGTGCACGAGGTTGCGTGGCTCGCGATCGTTTACAATATCGGAGCGATCGCCGGAGGAGTGGTCTTCGGGGCCGTCTCCCAGAGAATCGGCAGGCGTTACGGAATCCTCATCGCCGCCGCTTTGGGCATCGTCACCGTACCGCTCTGGGTGCACGCGCCGACCGTGGCTCTCCTTGGACTGGGTGGGTTCCTTCTGCAGTTCATGGTGCAGGGCGCTTGGGGAATCATCCCGGCGCATCTCAACGAGATCTCTCCGAGCAACGCCCGCGGCACGTTCCCCGGTTTCACGTACCAACTCGGCAACTTGATCTCCGCACCGGCCGCACAGATCGAGGCGACGATCGCCAAGACGCATTTCGCCTCGCCCGGCGGCGCGCCCAACTACGCCGCTGCGCTCTCGGCGATCGCCTTCGCCGTCCTTCTCGCCGTGCTCGTCTTCACGGCAATCGGCTTTCTCGTCGCTCCCGAGCGCCGCGACTTGAGCCTTCGCTAGCGAACGAACGACCGCAAAGCGTCGGCGACCTCTTCGCGAGAGTAGCCGCGGTGCGCGAGCCCTTTGACGAATCGCGCCACGTCGTCGCGCAGCGCTCTGACGCGTGCACGCGGGTCTCCCGCCGGCGTCCGCGCGGCGACGCTCGTGCCTCGCCGGCCGTCGCTCGAGAGCCAACCTTCGTCCTGCAGCTCTGCGTACGCACGTGCGACCGTGTTGGGCGCCACGCCTAGATCCCCGGCAAGCTGACGAACCGTCGGCAACGCGTCGCCGGGACGCAGCTCGCCGCGTTCGATGAAAGCGCGCAGTTGGCCGACGATTTGCTGGAACGGTGCCGCGTCGAGGTCGGGATCGACCGCGAGGAATATATCGCTCACGAAGCAATCGTCATAGCCGCTCGCGTGAGCCGGCGAACGTAGAGCGCCTGCCACGCCCAAATGCCGGCCCAGACGCCGAGCGACGTGAAGTTGATCGCGAACTCGAGCGGGGTCACGAGCGCCCGGCTCTCGTTCTCGTTGAAGAAGGACGCGAGCACGAAGACGATGCCGACGGCGAGAACGGAGGTAAGGCCGGAGCGCCTGGCCCGCGAAGCCCGGTCGAGGATCCGCTCGGCGCGTGGATCGCGGCCGGCAAGCTGTTCGGGAGCGGCCGCAATGCGCCAGGCCATAGCCGCCATGACCAGCGTGCAGACGCCGATGATGATCGCTGCGGCACGAGCGGAGCTCTCGACCGCATACGGAGCGACCATGAACGCAGACAGCGCGGCAAGGATCGCCCACGATGCCGGCACGAGATCGGCGCGCGGGCGTGGAGAGAGCGACGCGATGCGCCGCCGTCGCGCGCGCTCCTCGTAGGCGAGATCTGCGACGAAGACGCTTACCATGGCCAGACAGAGCACGGCGTATCCGATCACCGGCTGCACGATGCCGAGCAAGACGAGCGCGGCCAGCGCGAAGGCGATGACGGCGACGCCGTAACGCGGCCATGACGGACCCTCGTCGCACGAACACGAAGAAGAGGGCCTCTCGTCGCACGAAGTTGCCGGCTGCGTTTCGTAGCGCCACGCGCGCACCGCGTGACCGACGTACACCACGCCGGCGATCGCCGCCATCGCAGACACGACCAACGACTGCTCCGTAAAGATTCCCGTATTCATTGTATTAGCAACTTAACACAAAACTGCTGTTTGTGTCAATGCCTTAATACAAGCACCGCCTCACGGATGAGCGAAGGCGACGATCTCGTCGTGCTCGCGATGGTTGGTCCAGAACCGCGATCCATCGTACGCGAGAGCCCGAGCCGCGAAGGGTATGCGCGCCAGATCCTCGGATTTTGGTACGCCGTTGCGCGCGTCGACGCGCGTCAGCCAGTACTCTTCGGTGTCTTCGTCGTCGGTGGTCACGAGATAGAAGCGGCCGTCGACAATCACTTGTCCGCAGATGCCATGCGGCACCGTGAACTGCGTCACGACCTCGCCCTTCTCGTCGACGCCGACGATCCGCCGATTGTACCACTGGCTAATGTAGAGGAGATCGCCGTCGTAACCGAGCTGCGAGCCGGTGTCGTCCGGACAGCGAATGGCGCCTTGCGTCTTGAATCCGTGGCCGGGAACGAAGCGGCGTACCGTGCGGTGGTCCTCGGCCGTCTCACTGCAGATGACGCGCAGGTCGTCACCGACGACCGTCATTCCGTACGGCTTTCCCGGCGCGGCAGCCTCCTCTTCAACGGTCCATTGCGCGGGGCGCAGCGCGTATAGCCGATTCGTTGCAATCGAGCCCATCCACAGCAGGCGTCCGTCGAAAGCAAGCGACTGCGGCTTGGGGGCCGGCGACGGAAGGCGCAGAATCTCGGTGACGTTTTCCATCGAGCGGAGCTTCGCAACGAGGACCGGAAGTTCCACCCCCGTGCTCTTGCTTGGCATCGAAACGTCGTGCGACGATACCGCCACCGCGCTCGTACGCGACGGCCGAGACGTCGTCGCCTCTGTGTCGACCGATCAAGACGCGTTCCACGCGAGGTACGGCGGCATCGTGCCGGAGATTGCCAGCCGGCAGCACGTTGCATTGCTCACAGCAGCGATCGAGGACGCGCTCGCACGCGCCGGCGTGGGATTCGGCGATCTCGACGGCATTGCGGTAACGCGCGGCCCGGGGCTGATCGGAAGCCTCGTGGCCGGCGTTGCCAGCGCGAAAGCCCTTGCCTTCGCTCTCGACAAACCGCTTTACGGCGTCAACCACCTCCACGGACACGTCTTTGCCGCATTTCTCGAGCGCTCGAAACCGCCGCCGTATCCCTTCCTCGCGCTCCTCGTCTCCGGCGGCCATTCGCAGGTCGTTCGCGTCTCGTCGCCGATCGCAATGGAGATTCTCGGCCGTACGCGCGACGATGCCGCAGGCGAAGCGTATGACAAGACGGCGCGCCTGCTCGGCCTCCCCTACCCCGGCGGCCCAGCGATCGATCGGCTCGCGCAGTTCGGCAACCCGGCCGCGCACGCGTTTCCCCGCCACCGTCCCGACCGAGGAAGCCTCGACCTCTCCTTCTCCGGGCTGAAGACGTCGGTACGCTATTTTCTCGAGACGCCCGAGGGGAAGCGCGCGAAAACGGAGGATGTCGCCGCATCGTTCCAGGCTGCCGTCGTCGACGTGCTCGTCGCCCGCGTCGACGCGGCCTTCGCACGACGCGAATATCGTTGCGTCGTTCTCTCCGGCGGCGTCGCGGCAAACTCCGGGCTCCAGCGAGCGCTGCGAGCGTGGGCGGCGCGCAACGGCGTCGAGCTCTTCATCCCCGAGCGATACTATTGCACCGACAACGCCGCGATGATTGCCGCCGCTGCCTTCTATCAGCGCGACGCCGTTCGCGTGGATCCGCTCGCGCTCACCGCCGACCCGAATCTCCCCTTCGAGCTGCCGCGCGGCTTAGCCGAACGTCGCTGAGATCGCCTCGTCCAAGAGCGCCACGCCGCGCGCGACTTCTTCCTCGCTGACGATCAGCGGGGGCGCGATGCGCAGCGTGTTTCCACCGGCCGTTCCGAGCAAGAGTCCGCGCTCGCGCGCGGCCGCTTGGATCGCCTTCGCATCGCAGGGATCGTTCACCGGGATGCCGGCGAGCAGCCCGATCCCTCTCGGCGCGCCGAGCACGCTCGCGTGTCTCGCCGCGAGATCGCGCAACTTCTCGAAGAGCAGGGATGATCGCTCGAGCACGCGCGTTTCGAGATCGAGTTCGTCGCGCACGCGCAGATGCGCGAGCGCGGCGGCCGCCGGCACCGGCGATCCTCCGAAGGTCGAGCCGTGATCGCCGGGCTCGAATGCACCGGCGGCGCGATCGCCGGCGAGCATGACGCCGATCGGCAGACCGTTTGCAAGTGCCTTCGCCATCGTCAGGACGTCGGGGCGCACGCCAAAGCGCTGGAACGCGAAGAGCGGACCGATGCGACCCATGCCGCACTGAATCTCGTCGAAAATCAGCAACGCGCCGCGTTCGTCGCACGCGGCACGCGCTGCGCGCAGAAACTCCGCCTCCGCAGGATGCACCCCGCTTTCGCCCTGGACGGGTTCGACGAGTACCGCCGCCACGCGATCGTCCACTTTACGGTGCACGTCCGCCGCATCGTTGAACCGAACGAACGCGAAGCCGGCGGGTAGCGGCGCGAAGCCTTCGCGATAGCGCGCGTTGTCCGTCGCCGCCAGCGCGCCGAGCGTACGCCCATGAAACGACCCCGTGCAAGCGAGGATGGTCGTCCGGCGAGGCTCATTGCGCCGGAACGCCCACTTGCGTGCCAGCTTGATCGCGGCTTCGTTCGCCTCGCTTCCGGAGTTGCAGAAGAATGCCGCGTTCATCCCGGAGCGGCGAACGAGCTCGTGCGCGAGCGTTCCAGACGGCTCCTGCGCGTAAAGGTTGCTCGCGTGCACGAGGCGCCGCGCTTGGTCCTCCACGGCTTGCGCGATCGCCGGGTGCGCATGCCCGAGAGCGCAGACCGCAATGCCGGCGATGAAATCCAAATACTGGCGCCCCTCCGAATCGACCAGCGTGCACCCGTGCCCGGAAACGATCGTGATGGGAGCACGATTGTACGTGTTCATCAGCGGGCCGCGCGCACTCACGTGCGATAGCTCGCGTTGATGCGCACGTAATCGCGTGAGATGTCGCAGCACCAACCCGTCGCGTCGGCAGTACCGATGCCCAAATGCAACTCCATGGTCACATTCGTCTCCTCCAGTTCGCGGCGCGCCTCGGCCTCCGAGAGCGCCTCGATGCCGCCGCGCTCGACCCACGGCTTTCCGTTCAGCGTCAGGGCCCACGTTTGAGGATCGAGCCCCGCGCGTGCAGCGCCGGCGGCCGACAGAACGCGACCCCAGTTCGGATCCTCGCCGTAGAGCGCCGTCTTGACGAGGTTGCTATTGATGATCGCGCGCGCGATCGCGCGCGCCTGCGCGATCGTACGCGCGCCGCTAACCCGCATCGCGAGCGTCTTGGTCGCGCCTTCGCCGTCTGCGACCATCGCGTGCGCAAGATCGAGGCAGACCTGACGCAGCGCGGCGGCAAGCTCGGCCGGCGCCGCGCCCTTCCCGGACGGCGCAAAGGCGTAGACGGCGTCGTTGGTCGACATGTCGCCGTCGACGGAGATCATGTTAAAGCTCTCTTCGACGGCCGGTCGCAGCGCGCGCTGCAGCGCGCCTTGCGCGAGGGGAAGATCCGTTGCGATAAAGGCCAGCATCGTCGCCATCGACGGAGAGATCATTCCCGAGCCCTTGGCGATGCCGCCGACCACGTATCGCTTCTTCCCGCGATAGAATGCGTACGCGGCCATCTTCGGCACGCGGTCGGTCGTCATGATCGCCTCCGCCGCGTCGTGTGCCGACTTCCCGCCGGATTCCAGCTGCTCGACCGCGCGTTCGAGCCCCTTTTGGATGCGGTCCATCGGCAAGTACACGCCGATGACGCCGGTCGAGGCGACGACGACCTGTTCGGCCGCGAGGGAGAGCAGTGCCGCGGCTTGGCGCGCGGTCGCTCGCGCGTCGCGCATGCCGCGCTCGCCGCTCGCGGCATTTGCGCACCCGGAGTTGCACACGACGGCACGCATGGCCGAGCCCGATCTCTTCAGGTGTGCCGCGCTGACGAGAAGCGGCGCCGCTTTGACGTCGTTCGTCGTGACGACCGCCGCGCAGACTTGCGGAGCGTCAAAGAACACGAGCGCGAGATCGCGCTTACGCGCTTTGATGCCCGCGTGGACGCCGGCGAGCCGGATACCCGATACGCAGCCGAGGCCGCCCTTCAGTCTCGTCATCAAACGACCGCGCGCTCCTGAAGCCCCGTCTCTTCCGGCAGGCCGAGCATGACGTTGAGATTTTGCACCGCTTGGCCCGCCGCGCCTTTACCCAAGTTGTCGAGCGCGCAGAGCACCCGCACGACGCTCCCGCGAACGTCGACGCGCAGCTCGACGTCGTTCGTGCCCACCACCGCTCGAACGCTCGGGGCCCGCCCCGCGTCGAGCAGACGAACGAACGGCGATCCGCCATAGACGGCCGCGAACGCAGATCGGATCTCTCGCTCCGGCGGTGCTTGCGCGAACGCGACGTACGCGTCGGAGAGCATGCCGCGCGAGAGCGGCACGACGTGGGGCGTAAAGAGCAAGGGCGCCGAGACTCCGTGGGCGCGCAACGCACGTTCCATCTCGGGCTGGTGGCGGTGGCCGTCGAGGCCGTACGCGCGAATATCGCCCGCGATCTCGACAAAGAGCGAGCCGACGTTCGGCGTTCTGCCGGCTCCGCTGATGCCGCTCTTCGCGTCGACGACGATGTGCTGCGCAGTGCCCAGCGCGGCGAGCGGCAGGAGCGCGAGCAGCGCCGCAGTGGGATAGCAGCCCGGATTCGCCACGACGCTTGCCGCAGCGATCGTCGCGCGATTCCATTCCGTCAAGCCGTACGCGGCGTCTTCGTCCAGCCGGTAGTCCGCCGAGAGATCGACGATCCGTGCGCCGGCCTCGATCAGCGCCGGAACGAGCGCGAGCGCTTCGCCGTGCGCGCCGGCGGCGAAAACGACGTCGCCGCTGCGCAGGCGCGCGACGACGCTTCCTTCCGGGTCGAAGCGCCTCGTCGACCTTCGCAACAACGGGAAGTGATCCGCCAGGAGATCGCCGCCGTGACTGCGGCTCTCGAGTGCGCCCAGCTCGACGGACGGATGGTGCTCGAGCAACCGAATCGCCTCGGCGGCGGCGTAGCCGCTCGCGCCCCACACGTGAACGTGCGTCACGCGAGCTCCGCTTCCAGGTCCGCGATCGTACGTGCCACTTCGCTGGGATTCGTGGAACCGCTCGTGCGTTTTGCCCGAACCGAGCTCCCTGCGTCGAGCGGCGCCTCCAACGCCTCCAGGCCGCTCTCCCGAGCGGCGAGAACCAGATCCGACGCGGCGAGATCGCGGCCCTCCCGTTCGGCATGCGCGACGGCCGCGCCCACGAGCGCGTGCGCGCGCCGCGCCGAGAGGCCACGCAAAATCAGCGCGTCAGCAACGTCCGTAGCGACGGCATATCCGTCCGCGGCGTGGGCGTTCATCGGCCCCCGCGCGAGCTGTACGTCGGCGAGCGCGCGCGAGAACGCGTGGAGCGCCGCCAATCCGCGCTCGATCGCCGACATGGCCAGACGCTTCGTCTGCTGCAGATCGCGGTGATATGAGAGCGCGAGCCCACCGAGCGACGCAAGAGCGCCGGCGTACGCGCCTGCGAGCTCGGCGGCACTCCCGCGCACGAGCTCAAAGGGATCGGGGTTGCGCTTCTGCGGCATCAGGCTCGATCCGGTCGACGACGCATCTCCCAAACGCGCGTATCCGAACGCCGGCGTGCACCAGATCACGAGCTCGCTTGCGACGCGCGACGCGTCGGTCACGGCGCGGACGAATGCATGCGCGACGTCGAGCGCGCCGTCACGAGTTCCTACCGCGTCCATGGCGTTGCGCGACGGCGCAGAAAATCCCAGCACGCGCGCCGCCGCCTCGCGGTCGAGCGGCAGCGTCGATCCGGCGACCGCACCCGATCCGAGCGGACACGAGCGCGCGCACTCCGCCCGTGCATCCGCGAAGCGCCGCATCGCCCGCACGAACGGCTCGGCGGCGGCAACGAGCCAAAAGGAGAGCAGCACCGGCTGCGCCGGCTGCCAGTGCGTCATCGCACCAAGCAGCGTCTGCGCCGCGAGCTCGTCCTTTGCGCGTGCCAACAACTCGCGCACGATCGTGCGCGAGACGGCTTCGCCCTCTTCGGCGCGCTCGCGGGCATAGAGCAGCAGCGTCGTTGCAACCTGATCGTTGCGGCTGCGACCCGCGTGAAGCGATTCTCCGTCGGCGCACAACTCGCGTACGCGTGCGTCGATCGCACCGTGGACGTCTTCCGCGCCCGTTGCCCGCGCGATCTCGTCGAACGCACCACGCTCGATCTCATCGCCGACGCGCTGGAGCGTCTCACGCAATGCGGACGCCACGCGTTCATCGACGATCTTCCCGCCCTCGAGCGCCGCCACGTGCGCGCGCGAGCACGCGACGTCGAACGGCGCGAGAACGAGATCGTCCTCGAGCGAGGAACCGAAGGCGAGAAGCGACGCATCCGGGTGGTGCGCGAAACGCCCCCCCCACTGCAGCTCTGGGGGTCTCACCGAGCCTCCACCGGGCGCTCTCGAACGCGGGCTACGAGGTCGAGCGGCAGACCGTGCAGACGGATGAAACCGTCGGCAGCGCGGTGATCGAACGCATCGCCTTGGCCGTACGTGGCGAGCGATTCTTCATAGAGCGCGAGCGGAGCCCTCGCACCGACGACGATTGCGTTTCCCTGGTGCAGGCGTACGCGAACGTCTCCCGTGACGCGGAACGCACTCGTTGCGTTGAACGCATCGAGCGCGGCGCGCAACGGCGACATCCAAAGCCCATCGTACGTCAGCTCCGCATATTTTTGATCGCACGACGCCTTGAAACGCAGCTCGTCTCGGGTTAGCACCAAGCGTTCCAAAGCCTGATGCGCGAGGATCAACGTCACGGCTGCCGGCGCCTCGTACACTTCCCGCGATTTCATGCCGATGACGCGATCTTCGATCATGTCGATTCGGCCTATCCCGTGCTTGCCGGCGAGCACGTTCAAACGCGCGATCATCGCGGGGCCGCCGTCGCCGTCGAGCGACGGCACGCCGTCGTCGAAATGCACGACGATCTCGTCCGGCTTCCCCGGACGCGTGCCGGGTGATGCGGTCCACGCGTAGGCGTCTTCAGGCGGCGCGTTCCATGGGTTCTCGAGGATCCCGGCCTCGATCGAGCGCCCCCACAGGTTCGCGTCGATCGAATACGGTCTCTCCGCCGTGTGCTTTACGGCAATGCCGTGCTCGCGCGCAAATGCGATCGCGTCGGGGCGCGAAAGCGGATGCTCGCGCAGGGGCGCGCGCGCGGCGATGCGCGAATCGAGCGCCCGAACGGCAAGCTCGATGCGTACTTGATCGTTTCCTTTGCCGGTGCAGCCGTGGGCCACGACGCTCGCGCCCGTCGCGTGGGCCGTTTCCACCAGGAGCGCCCCGATCAGCGGCCGGGAGAGCGCCGCCGACAGCGGATAGACGCCTTGGTACCTCGCGTTCGCGCGAAGCGCGCGGTAGACGTAGTCCTCGACGAAGCGTCCGCGTGCGTCCACGACGACCGCCTCCGCAGCCCCGAGCGCGATGGCTTTGGCACGTACGTGTTCGAGCTCCGCAGCCGGGTCGCCGCTCGACGCATCCGTCGAGAGCGCGGTGGACGCGTCGCTCTCGCCGAGATCGGCCGTCATCGCGACGACGTCGTTTCCCTCGAGGACGAGCTTCTTGAGCAGAACGGAGGTGTCGAGCCCTCCCGAATACGCAAGAACGATGCGATTCATGCTGCGCTCCTCAAATCCATGAAACGTTGCTTGACGACGGGCATCTCTTCCGCCGACCGCACGATCGCGAGCACGGTGTCGTCGCCTCCGACGGTTCCGAGCACCTCGGGCCATCCGGCTTCGTCGATCGCCGACGCAACGAGCATCGCGCTGCCTGGAGGCGTCCGCAGCACGATGAGATTCAGGCTGCCCGCGATATCGGTCACCAGCTCAGCAACCGCGCGATGCAGGCGGCTTACGTAGTTCGCTGCTGCGGCCGGTACGACGTACTTGAAGATCTCGCTGCCGTTCTCGCGCAGCGGCACCTTCGCAAGGCCGAGCTCCTTGATATCCCGCGACACCGTCGCCTGCGTCACCTCGAAGCCTTGCCGCTCGAGCAGCGAGACGAGCTCGTCCTGCGAGTGCACGGGCCTCGTGGCGACGAGCGTCAAAATCGCGCGCTGCCGATTCTCCTTCATACCGGTAGTCCTTTCAGTTCGGTAAGCAAAGCCACGAGCAAGGCCTTTTGCGCGTGCATCCGGTTCTCGGCTTGATCGAAGACGATGCTACGCGGGCCGTCGATCACGCCCGCGACGGTCTCTTCACCGCGATGCGCCGGCAGGCAGTGCATGAAAACCGCCGATTCCTGCGCGTATCCGAACAACTCCTCGGTTACGGCGTACGGACGCAGCATGGCGTCGTTGCGTTCGCGGTAGCGCTCTTCCCCCATCGAGGTCCACACGTCGGTATAGACGACGTCGACGCCGCGCACCGCGCGTACGGCGTTACTGAACGCGCGTGCGGAGCCGCCGCTGCGCGAGCCCAAGCCGTCGAGTTTCGCGAGATACGATTCCGACGGCCGATGGGTCGGCGGACAACCGAACTGCACCGTGGCGCCCAAGAGAACCGCGGCTTCGGCAAACGACGTCGCGACGTTGTTGCGCGCGTCGCCGACGTAGGCGACGCGCAATCCCGCAATCGTCCCGAACCGTTCGCGCAGCGTGAGCATGTCACTCAGTGCCTGGCACGGATGTGCGCGCGCCGAGAGCGCGTTTACCACGGGCACCGTCGCTGCTTGGGCGAAGCGCTGTAGCGGCTCGTGCTCGTGGGTGCGAATGACGATGGCGTCGACGTAGCGCGAAAGCACTCGCGCCGCATCCTCGGGCGTCTCACGCGTTCCGACCATGAACTCTGCGCCCTGCGCGAAGAGCACTTCGCCACCCAGGTGCGTCATCGCGACCTCGAACGAAACGCGCGTGCGCAACGACGGTTTTTCGAAGAGCATCGCCAGGGTCCGATCGCGTAGGAGCGTCCGCTGCTCGCCCCGACCCTGGACCTTGAGATACTGGGAGAGCTGCAAGATGCGCTCCAGCTCGCCGGCCGTGAAGTCGGTCACCTCGAGGAAGTTCCGTCCTCGCAGCGTGGAAGCGCCCGGGGTGACACCAGGGGGAACGAGGGAAATCGCCATCTTCTGCATATTTATACACTGTGAGGAATAATCATGCAAGGCCGCTGGTCGTCAAGTACGGCGGCTCCGCGTTGGCCTCAGAGCCCGATCCCGTCATCGCCGAAATCGCCGCCCTCCACCTCGCCGGCCACGCGATCGTCCTCGTCCACGGCGGCGGCCCAGAGATCGACCGCGCCCTGGCGGAGCGCAGCATTGCAACCGAGCGCATCGGCGGCCACCGCGTTACCGATGCCGCCGTGCTCGAAACCGTCGAAGCGGTGCTCTGCGGTACGATCAACAAGCGCCTCGTTCGGGCCCTCTCGACGCTGGGCGTGCCCGCGGTCGGCGTCAGCGGTGAAGACGCGCGTACGCTCGTTGCCGAAAAAATGCTCGGGCAGCATGGCGAGGACCTGGGCTTTGTCGGCGAGATCGCCGACTGCAACGTGGCGCTCGTGCACGCCCTTTTGAACGCCCACATGCTACCCGTGATCGCGCCGCTCGCCGTCGCGCGCGACGGCTCGCACGCCTACAACGTGAACGCGGACCTTGCAGCTGCAGCAATTGCCGCGAGGCTGACGGCGTCTTCGTTCGTGCTGATCACGAACGTGCCTCGTGTGCTGCGCGACCCCGACGATCCACAATCGGGAATCGATCGCATGACGGCCGATGAAGCGCTCGCCTTCGCGAAGAGCGAGGCCTGCCGCGACAGCATGAAGCCGAAGAGTCTCGCCGCCGCAATCGCCGTGCGCGGCGGAGCCGCTGCAGCGTACGTCTGCTCTGCCAAACCAGATGCCGTCGCAAGAGCCCTCGCCGGCGATGCTACGACGATTGCCTGACTATGGCGGCGCGTTCTCCAGGACCACGAAGCTGCGGTTGCGATCGAGCGCGGCGCAAGGCTTCCTCTCCAGCGATCGATGCCTTCCTCGCAGAGCCGGATCGGCTCTGCGAGCTCATCGCTCGTACACCCAGAGCATGACGGCACGCGGCACCATCGCGCGTTCGATCGGCCGCAAGCGCCCGTAGGCGCCCGCTTCGTCTTCGTTCGGCGACACCTTGAGCGGAACGCGAATCACGACGGGGCCGCGGTCGGCGCTCGCGCTCACGCGATGCACCGTGGAACCGATCCACGCGCTCTTCGCCCGAAACGCGTCCGTGACCGCACGCGGGCCGCGAAACGCAGGGATCGTGCTTCCATCGGGCATGCCGACGTCGTCGCGTTCCGGGTCGAGCGGCAAGAATGCCGGATGCAGATTTAGCAGCTCGCGGAACGTGCGGATGAAACGCGTGTCGAGCAGATGCATCCACCCCAGGAGCAGCACGAGATCCGGTTCGAGCTCGGCAACGGCATCACACAACCGCGCGTCATACGAGGCGCGCGATTCCCGTCCGCGCTCCCACGGAAGTGCGACAGACGGCACGTTGCTCGCTCGCGCTCGCTCGAGCACGCCGGCCCCGGCGACGTTGCACACGACCGCAGCGACGTGCAAGGGAATCGTCCCGTTCGCGGCCGCAGCTGCGAGGGACTGGAAGGTCGAGCCCTCTCCCGTTGCCATGACGACCGTGCGATACCGGTGCGCGGACCAGCGCAGACGGTCGTAGCGTTCTACCACGCGCGCGCCGCTGTGACGCGCGTAGTACGCGATCAGCCTCTCGTCGCCGACGCCGCCGATCAGCGCGGTCGCGTACCCATGCCTGCGCAATCCGCACAACGCGAGCGTGAGCACCGAAGGCCCGAGGACGCTCCCGCGTTCTTCCGGCGCGACGCCGAACGGCCCGAACACGCCGACCCCGGGGCGCACGGCCATCGCGCGCAGCCACCGATAGCGTAGCGTGCGCGGCGCAAACGTCGCAAACGCCACCGGCGCCCCGCCGCGCGTCGCAACCACGTTCGTTCCGACAAAAGCCTCGCCGCTCCACGCTCCTCCGAAGACGAGATCGATCCAGGAGAGCACGCGATCCTCTGCACCGTCGCATTCGTTGACCGCACAGCCCGCCGCTTCGACTCGTGCGATCGCTTGCGCGCGGGCGCGTTCGTCGTACCGCTCGTCGAGTGCGACGGCGAGGTTGACGAGCTCGGTCACGCTCAGTCTCGCGCCGGGTGAACCACGACAGCAGGTTCGTCGCTTGCGCGCGCTTCGATCCAACCGACGATCTTTGCGCGAGGCACCGCTGCAACGGCACGTAAGGCGTCGTTGAGCGGAACGACGAGCGTGTACCCGATCCCCATGTTGAGCGTCCGATAGCGTTCGTCGTGCGAGAGGCCGGCGCGCCGTATCAACTCGCGTTGAATCGCGGGAACCTCCCAACGCGCCTGTTCGAAGATGGCGCTGACTCCCGGCGGCAGCGTGCGTGGGACGTTCTCGAGCAGCCCGCCGCCAGTGATGTGCGCCATCGCCTTCACGTTCGCAACGGCCCGAACGGCCTGCACGGCCGCGAAGTACGACGGATGCTCCGCGAGCAGCGCGTCGGCGTACGTACCGCCGAGCCCAAATGCCTGCGTCCACTCATTCGACGGAATGAGCGCGCGAGCGAGCGAGTATCCGTTTGTGTGCAACCCGACCGCGGGCAACCCGACGACGGCGTCACCCGGCTCGATGCTCGCGCTATTTGGAAGATCGTCGAGCGCGACGATCCCGACGATCGTCCCCGCCAAGTCGAAGTGTTCGGGCGCGTAGACGCCAGGCATCTCGGCCGTCTCGCCGCCCAGCAGCGCGCATCCGTGCTCGCGGCACGCGCGCGCGCAGCCGCCAACGATGCGTGCTGCGACCTCGGGATCGAGCCGACCCACAGCGAGGTAGTCGAGGAAGAACAGCGGTGTTGCGTTGGAGACGAGAATGTCGTTGACGCAGTGGTTCACGAGGTCGGCTCCAACGTCGTCGTACCGGTGCATCGCCGCCGCGATCAAGAGCTTCGTTCCGACGCCGTCGGTCGAGGCGACGAGCGCGCGGCGCTCGTCGCCGGGGAGACGAAAGAGTCCTCCGAATCCGCCGACGGCATCCACCTGCGACGGATGTCGCCATTGCTGGAGCAGCGCCTTGTACCGCGCGACGGCTTCGTTCCCGGCGCCGATGTCCACGCCCGAGCGGGCGTATGCGTCGCTCACCGCGAAGACGATCCCGACCTACTGCGCATTCCGTAACCTCTTTCACTCTTCGAAAGGCAGACCATGCAAGTTCGCATCGCTCACGATGCGCCGGAGAACGCGCGCGCCGGCGCGCTCGTCGTCCCCGCCTTCTCCGATACCCCGTTCTGCAACGCGGCCCGCGCCGCCGACGCAGCACTCGCGGGAGCCCTCACGGACGTCGTCGAGAGCGGCGAGTTCAAAGGCAAGCTCTGCGAGACGACGCTCGTTCACGCGAAGGAGCGCCCCTTCCGGCGCGTTCTCGTGGTTGGGCTCGGCGACCGCTCTGCGTTCGAGCCGAAGCTCCTCGCGCGGTACGCCGGCGCCGCCGTGCGCGCGCTCGGGCGCAAAGGCATTGACGACATCGCCATTACGTTGCCGGACGAAGCTGCGAACGACCCGCAGGCGTGCGCGGCGGCCGTCGCCGAGGGCGCGCGTACCGGCGTCTTCGAAACGACGCTCTACCAAGCCAAGCCGGAGCGGCCGCTCGCCGTGCGCGAGGTTGCGATCCTCGCGAGCGAAATCGACGACGCGGCACTCGAGCGCGGCATGCATCGCGGCGTGGTGACCGGCGAGGCCGTGAACTTGGCGCGCCGCCTCGCGGTGACGCCTGCGAACGACATGACGCCGACGCATCTTGCGGATGAGGCGACGAAGGCCTGCAAAGACGCCGGCGTCGCCATCGACGTGCGCGACGCGCAGTGGGCGCGCGAGCAGAACATGGGGTCGTTCCTGTCGGTCGCACAGGGAAGCGCGCAGCCGCCGAAGTTCATCGTCATGCGATACACGGGAGATACCGCGAGCAAAGAGCTCCTTGCGCTCGTCGGCAAGGGCATCACCTTCGACACCGGTGGCATCTCGCTCAAGCCGCCCGAGCGCATGGAGGACATGAAGTACGACATGTCCGGCGGCGCCGGCGTCATCGCGGCGATATGGGCTATCGGAAAGCTCAAACCCCGCGTCAACGTCGTCGGCATCGTCCCGGCGACGGAAAACATGCCCGGCGGCCACGCGACGAAACCCGGCGACGTCGTCAAAGCCATGAACGGCAAGAGCATCGAAATCATCAACACCGACGCGGAGGGCCGCTTGATTCTTGCCGACGCGCTCTGCTACGCAAACGCGCTCGGAGCAACGCGCATCGTCGACGCGGCCACGCTCACGGGCGCCTGCGTCGTCGCTCTCGGTCACGTGACCGCGGCGTTGGTCTCCAACGATGACGCGTTTGCAGAACGCTTTCTCGCCTGCGCGCAACCGACCGGCGAGCGCTTCTGGCGCATGCCGCTCTACGACGAGTACGGCGATCAAATGAAGAGCGACATCGCCGATTTGAAAAACACCGGCGGTCGTGATGGAGGCGTGCTGACCGCTGCCGCCTTCCTCAAGCCCTTCGCGGGTGACACCCCGTGGGTGCACCTCGACATCGCCGGCACTGCGTACCTGGACCGCGCTTCTGCATGGTCGGCAAAGGGGCCGACGGGCGTCCCGGTTCGCTCCTTCCTTGCAATTGCACAGGAGCTGTCGAAGACATAAGCATGGAATCGAAGATCGTTCACGAGCGAAAGAATCCCGAGGCGCGACCCTACGAGCCTGCGAAGGCTCCGGTGTTCCGGCGACTGACGGCCGCCGCCATCAAGCGCCGCAAGCGTAAGGAGACGTTTCCGCTCGTCACCGCGTACGACGCGCCGTTCGCGCGCTTCGCGGAAGAGGCCGGGATCGACGTGATTCTCGTCGGCGACAGCCTAGGAAATGTCGTCCTCGGCTACGACGAAACCACGCCGGTAACGATGGAGCAGATGATTCATCACGCGCAGGCCGTCGTTCGCGGAACCTCTCGCGCGCACGTCATCGTCGACATGCCGTTCGGTTCCTACCAAGTGTGCGACGAAGAAGCGCTGCGCAACGCGATCAGGCTCGTGAAAGAGGGCGGCGCGTGCTCGGTGAAGCTCGAGGGAGGCGTTCACGAAGCCGACAGGGTCAAAGCGATCGCGCGCGCCGGGATTCCCGTGGTCGGCCACATCGGCATCACACCGCAGACCGCGGGGCTCGGCCCCGGCTATAAGATGCGTACGCATCGCGACCGTCTCCTCGCCGACGCCCGGGCGATCGAAGCCGCCGGAGCCTACGCGGTAGTGCTCGAGGTAGTCGACGCTGAGATCGCACGCGAGATCACCGAGTTGCTCACGATTCCGACGATCGGCATCGGCTCGGGAGCGTACTGCGACTCCCAGGTGCTCGTGCTCCACGACGTGCTCGGAATCTACGGGCACTCGCCGGGTTTTGCAAAGCGGTACGCGGAGTTCGGCCGCGAGGCAACCGAGGCGCTACGCGTCTATGCGGGCGAGGTCCGCAAACACATCTTCCCCGGGTAATCCCGTCTCAAGCGCCGCCGGCGCGAACGTGCTCGCGGTGCGCCGGAGGAACGCTCGGGTACGAGCCGGTCAAACAGCCGAGGCACATCTCCTCACGTCTGCGCTGCGTCGACTCGACCAATGCATCGAGGCCCAAGTATCCGAGCGAATCCGCACCCGTGTGCCGGCGAATCTCGTCGACCGTCATGTTTGCAGCGATCAACTCGTCGTAGGTCGCCATGTCGACGCCGAGATAGCAGGGGTGTAGGATCGGTGGAGAGCTGATGCGCAGATGCACCTCTTTCGCACCGGCCTCGCGCAACAATGCCACGATGCGCGGGGTGGTCGTGCCGCGCACGATCGAGTCGTCGACGACCACGACGCGCTGCCCGCGCAGATTCTCGACGAGCGGATTGAACTTCAACTGAACGCCTCGCGAACGCATCTGTTGATCCGGGCTGATGAACGTCCGCCCAATGTAGCGGTTCTTGATCAATCCCTCGATGTACGGCAGGTCGCTCTCGGCCGCATAACCGATGCCCGCAGGAACGGCCGAGTCGGGGACCGCCATGACGACGTCCGCTTCCGCCGGATGCTCCCTGGCGAGAGCGCGCCCCATCGCGTAGCGCGCCATGTAGACCGAGCGCCCTCCGAACTGCGAATCGGGACGCGCGAAGTAGATGTACTCGAACATGCACAGCGCTAGCCGCTGCGCCGGCAGCGCCATGCGACGCGATTCGATGCCGTCCGCCCCGATGCGGAGCGTTTCGCCCGGCTCGATCTCGCGGACGAATCGCGCTCCGACCGTGCCGAGGGCACACGACTCCGACGCGACGATATAGCCGCCTTCGTCGAAGGCTCCCAGCACGAGCGGACGGACGCCCCACGGGTCGCGAAACGCATACAACTCGTCGTTCGTGCAGAGCACGACCGAATACGCGCCGCGCGCGCGCAGGAGCAGGCGCGCGATGCGATCGATCAGGGGTCCGCGATCCTCCGCCAAGAGCTTGGCCAAGACCTCCGAATCGGACGATGCCTCTAACGTCCTGGAAAAGAGCTGCTCCCGCAACTCGTCCGTGTTCGTGAGATTTCCGTTATGCGCGAAGGCGACGTCACCGAGATCCGACCGTTCGAGCAGCGGCTGCGCGTTGACGACGATCGACGATCCCGAGGTCGAATAGCGCGTGTGCCCTACGGCGATGTGGCCGCTGAGCCCCGCAAGCACCTCCTCGTCGAAAATCGCGCCGAGCAATCCCATCGCTTTGTGCGAGCGTATCGTGTGACCATCCGCCGCGGCGATGCCGGCCGACTCTTGGCCGCGATGCTGAAGCGCGTAGAGTGCAAAGAAGGCAAGGCGCGCCGCGTCACGTCCCGGAGCAAAGACAGCGGTGACGCCACACATCTAACTCCTCCGGCGACCCCCCAGAATCTGCAGTAAGGCAAGAAAGATGTTCAGCCCGTCGAGATAGATGCTGACGGCCAGCATGACCGGCGTGGCGCCGCCGCCTCCGGCGCGAATCCGCGCGAAGTCGATGAGAACGTAGGCCGTAAAGATCGCGAGGACGAGGTAGGCAAACAGCGCCGGATGGATGATGCGTACGAAGAGCGAGACGACGCCGAGAACGATCAGCCCCAGCAGCGCGAGCGAGAGGTAGCCCTGAAAACGCCGCAGATCGAGACCGGTCGCGTAGACGATCGCTCCCAGCGCGAACATGCCGAGCCCCGTCGTCAGCGCGGCATCGGTGACGACGCCCGGGCCGACGCTGTGCGCGTACTGGCTGACGACCGGCGCGATCCCGATCCCTTCGGAAAACGTGAATGCGTAGAAGAGCGCGAGCGACAGCGGTTCGTTGTTGCGCGCGGCCATGCACCCAAAGAGCAGCCCGAACCCGACGAGCATCGCGATCAGCCCGAGCCCCGGCGCTACCGTTTGAAAAATCCACGCGCCAAGCGCGGTGATGCAAAAGCCCAGCGCCGAGATGCCGAGCACCTGTGCCAACAACGAATGCGTAGCGGCCGGCGCTCCGGCGAGCTGCGTGCGTTGCGGCTGATACTCGTACTGCATTACTCTGTTCCGATTTCGACGCGGGTTTCCGAACGCCTGTTCGAACGTGCTCCGCATCGAGCCGCTTCGCCGAGGGAGTGCTCGGCGGGAACCGAACAAAGGAGCCTAACGCTTCATACTTGCGTTGCGGGGTGTAGGGCCATGCGCAGAGCGTTCATGAGCACGACGATTGCGGCATTTCTGCTCGCAGCGTCCGTGCAGACCGGGTCGGCGAAACCCGGCGACCCGCTCGACGCGCCACCGGCTGGCCTCGTCCCCACCAGCGAGCATCTCTCCGAGATTCTCGCCGCGCACGTGCGAGCCGTCGGAACGCCCGTGGGGCCCGACACGGTCATCGAGGATTGGCGATTCACCGACAGCGGCATGACCGGAACCGAGCACTTGGAACGCGCCGGAATGGATTACCACTCGCGGATCGTCAGCGGGCCCTTCGTCGAAGAGTACGGACAGAGCAACGGCAAGCGATGGCACCGCGACTATGACGGCTTCGTTACGCCCACGACGACCACGGATAACTTGACGTTCTTCGCCGAGCGCGTCAACGAGGACGCCGCCGATCCGAAGAACGACGCGAGCGTCGCCGGAGTGACGCAAGGCGGAAATCCCGCGTACGTCGTGCGCGTGAAGCGGCAAGAGGACCGGCACCCCGAGTGGATATTCTACGACGTTGCCACCGGGCTCATACGCCGCGTCGAGTGGGTGACGGGCGATGACCGCAGGATCGTGAGCCTGTACGACGATTTCCGCACGGCCGGCGGCCTCACTACCGCATGGCACGTTCACGACGACTGGGATCCGCGCCAATTGGACGACGACTACGTGCGCACGGCCATGCAGGTCGGCGCGGCCGTCGATCGCGCGCAGTTCTTGCAGCCGTCCAGCACTCCGAGGAATCCACCGTCGAGCGTGGAGCTGCGCATTCCGGCACAAATGTACGACGACGGCACGATCATCATGCGCATGACGGTCAACGGCCGCGGCTTGGACATGCTGCTCGATACCGCGGTAAACGAGAACGTCATCGACGAACGCGTCGCCGAGCAACTCGGGCTGCCGACGTACGGGCATGTCGATCGCGGCGACGCAGACGTCATGTTTCCGTTCGAGACCTCGATCCCGGCCAGCACCATCGGGCCATTGGCCGAAACGAATGTGGCGATTCGCGCCGAGCCGTTCAACTTTCAGTGGTCGCGTCACATCGAAGTGGTCGGGGTTCTCGGCTACGACTTCCTCGCGAACAACGTGCTCAAGATCGATTACTATGCAGCGGCGATCGACGTCATGCCGGTTTCCGAGTTCGACGCGCAAGACCCCGTACCGGGCGGCATTAGTTATCCCCTCGATCTCGATGACGGGCTGCCATTCCTTGCGTTGCGCGTCGGAAACGTTACGAGCACCGACGTCTTGCTCGCAAACGAGATCGACCACAGCGAGTTCTTCGGCTCGTTCGTCGAAGCCCATAGCGACGTATTTCCGAAACCGGCGACCGCAGCCCGCCAGTCCGACGAGCTGCCCTTTGCCGACAACGGATCCTTTGGCCGGCGCATCGAGCGGTGGAGAGCGCAGCCGAGCGACGTGCACTTCGGAGCGGTCGACTTTCAGCAGCCGCTCGTACGCGCGTCGACGTATCCCTTGTACCTGAGCCAGGACCGCCCGGTCGACGGCGCCATCGGCTTCGATTTTTTGCGCTTCTTCGACGTATATCTCGACTATCCGCACGATCGCCTCATCGTCGCTCCCAATCACTACTTGCTTCAGCTCCAGCACCATGCGTAGTGCAAGCACTAGCGCCACCGTCGTCCTCGCACTTGCGCTGCTGCAGCCTGCGACGGCGTCGCCGGCGCTGCCGGCACGCAACGATCTCGCCTGGGTTCTTGAAGCATACCGCAGCGCACAAGGCGTGTGGGCGCCGGGGCGTCCGCAAACGCGCTCGTTCCAATGGACGATCGTGCAAGGCGGTCTGCGCGGTACCGAAACACACATCGTGTCGGGGAGCGACGAGCGCATCGACACGACGCTCGGCCCCAGCACGCAGGCGGAGGGAACCCTCGGCGGCGTCTCGTGGAGCATGAATGCGAACGCAGAGGTCGTTGTCGACAGTGGGATTCACCGTAGCCTCGCCATCGACGACGCAGCCCTTCGCGCTGCCACCGGCGCGCGCGGCCCCACGCGAGGCGTCCGCCTCGCCGGCCACGTCTTGCGGCCGGTAGACGAATACGACGTCCAGGTCGACCCGCCCGGCGGCGTGCTGGAAGATCTCTACATCAACGCTCGGACGTGGACGCTCGACCGGCGCGTCGTGCGCTATCCCGGTCACACGGTCATGTACGCCTATGACGACTATCGAACGACCCTCGGAATCCGGTTTGCGTGGCACGTGCACGAATCGATCGACGGCGGCCGCCAGGAGATCGATTTGCGCCTGCAAGACGTCGCGCTCGGATCGCCCGTGGACCCGTCGCGGCTCGCGATGCCCCAAAGCCGGTCCATCGTTTCGTTTGCAAAGCCACGGTCATCGCTTCCGGGTGAGATCGTCGGCGACCGCATCATCATTCCGGTTCAGATCGGAAGCCGAACGGTGAACCTACAGCTCGATAGCGGCGCGAGCGGCATCGCGATCGACCGTGGAATCGTCCGGGCACTCGGCTACGCCGAGTACGGGCGCGTCACGGAAGAGACCGCGGGCCCGTACGTCGAGAGCAGCGCGGTCATCCCATCGATCGTTATCGGGCCGCTGACGATGCACGACGTGCACGTAGAAAGCATTCCATTCGGCTCGCTTGCCGGTAACTATCCGATCGCGGGGCTGCTGGGATTCGATTTCATCGACTGCGTCGTGCTCCACATCGATTACGCCGACGGAACCGTCGAAGCGATCGATCCCAATGCATTTACTCAACCCGCGGGAACGGTATCGCTTCCCATCGCTCTGGACGACGGGGTCCCCGCGATCGCCGCACGTATCGGATCGGCATCCGGATTGCGGTTTCTCGTCGATACCGGCGCCGACCGCAGCATGCTATTCTCGAGCTTTGCAAAGAATCACGCAAATGTGATGCTCGATCGAGGACTCGGGACCGAGATGGAGGCGGCGTCTCCGTTCGTGGGGCATCTCGAAGGCGTCGGTGGCCGCATCCAGTACCGTCCGGTCCAGCTCGGACCCCTGACGGTTGCGTCGTGGACCTTCTCTCGATGGCTCTTTTACATGACGCTCGACCCTTCTTCGTTCGAAATCCAAGACTACGACGGGATCCTTGGTCAGGATCTGTTGCGGTATTATGATCTCTATCTCGACTACCCGCATCGGCGCATTCTGTTCGCGCCCAACGCGCGCTACGCAGAGCGATTCGCCCCATAGATCGCGCTCTGGGAGGGCCGCCCGGTCCTTCGCGGAACGAGCGAGCATGAGATTACTCGCTACTTCTTTCTCCCTGCTCGCGGCGCTGACGTTGATCGCCTGCAGTCACGGCAACTCGTCTTCGAGCTCGACGACGCAGCAGTCGACGGCGGCGCCCGCGGCGGCGGCGTCAACGGTGGCATCGCCCGGCGCCGCAGCCAACGGCTCGGTTCCGGCTTATCCCCGAGCGACTGCGGTGATGAGCGGCTCGTCGTTCGGAACGTCGGGTTCGGTCTCCACGACGACCGACTCGTTCGATACCGTATACAACTGGTACCGGTCGCACTTGCCCGCCGGAGCCGAGATGATGCGGGCCTCCGCGAGCGGCCAGCAGACCGCGGTATTCAAAGTCGGAAACTCGTCGGTCGCCATCAACTCCCAAAACGGCAAGACCGAGATCACGATCGCAAACAGGAACCCTTAGCGATGTCGGTGCGATACGAGAGATCGTACGCACCGAACGCCGCCGAGAGCGCGCGCACGCCCTCGTACGCACGCGCGCGCGCACGCTCGAGGTCCTCGCCGGTCGCGGTTACGGTCAGGACGCGCCCTCCGCTCGCATCGACGGCACCGTTTCGCAGAACGGAGCTTCCCCAAAACATACGACAGGCGTCCGGTAGCGCGACGTTCGGCCTGAGGCCTGCGATCGGCGTTGCCGCTGCCGGGTACCCGCTCGTCGCGAGGACGATGCCGACGCACGACCGCGGCGAAAATGTGACAGCATCGGCGTCGAGTTTTCCGCTCGCAACCGAGCGCAAGAGCGCGGCGAAATCGCCTTCGATGCGCGGCAGGAGAACTTGCGCTTCAGGATCGCCGAAGCGCGCGTTGAACTCGATGACGAACGGGCCGTCTTTCGTCCACATCAAGCCGCAGTAGAGCGCGCCGAGGTAGCGCTCTCCCTCCGCGACAAGCCCTCGCTGCAGCGGCTCGAGAATGCGTTCGCAGACGATGGACTCGAAGTCCTCGGGAAAGCCGCACGGGGGAGCGTACGCACCCATGCCGCCCGTATTTGGTCCGGTGTCGCCGTCGCCGGCGCGTTTGTAGTCGCAGGCGGCGCCGAACGGAACGAGCCGCTCGCCGTCGCACAGTGCAAAGAGACTCAGCTCTCGCCCTTCGAGCAGGTCCTCCACGAGGACGTCATTCCCGCCACCCGGCACGCGCGAGGGCCCGTACCATTGCCCGAGCGTTGCCCTGGCGGACTCGCGATCGCGCGCGACCACCACGCCCTTTCCGGCAGCCAGTCCGTCGGCCTTGATCGCGACGCCATCGCCGCGCTCCTGGAGCGCGCGCAGCGCGGTGTCCAGCGAATGCGCGACGCTCGCTCGCGCCGTCGGGATGCCGTGACGCTGCATGAAGCGCTTCGCGAAGATCTTACTCGACTCGAGCCTCCCCGCGGAGCGGTTCGGTCCGAAGACGGCGACGCCCGCCTCACGCAGACGGTCGCCGACGCCTGCGGCGATCGACGTCTCCGGTCCGAGAACCGCGAGATCGATGCGCTCCTCCAAACACCGTCGCGCGAGCACCTTGCCGTCGGTCGCAGGAATAGCCCAGTTGATGCCGCGGGAGGCCGTTCCGGCATTCCCCGGCGCCGCGAAGACCGCTTCGCACGACGCAGACTCCGAGATGCGCCACGAAAGAGCATCTTCGCGCGCGCCTCCGCCGACGACGAGCACGCGCATCACCGGCGCCCGCTCATTCCCATTCGACGGTTGCCGGGGGCTTTGAGGTGATGTCGTACGCAACGCGGTTGACGCCGCGGACTTCGTTGACGATGCGCGTCGAGATGCGCTCGAGCAACTCCGGCGGAAGGCGCGCCCAATCCGCGGTCATGCCGTCCTCGCTCGTGATCGCGCGGACCGCGACGAGGTTCGCGTACGTGCGGCCGTCACCCATGACGCCGACGCTGCGCACGGGGGTCAGCACGGCGAAGTACTGCCACGGGTGCGGGTCGAGGGGCGCGGCATCGATCTCCTCGCGCACGATCGCGTCCGCTTCGCGCACGATGCGCAGACGTTCTTCGGTGACGTCGCCGATGATGCGAACCGCCAAGCCCGGTCCCGGAAAGGGCTGGCGGCTCACGATGGGCTCGGGCAGTCCGAGGACGCGCCCGAGCGCACGCACCTCGTCCTTGAAGAGCGAACGCAAGGGCTCCAGTAACTCCAGCTTCATGCGCTCCGGAAGCCCGCCGACGTTATGATGCGACTTGATCTTGTGACCGGCCTTGCTCTGCGGCGTCTTCGATTCGATGACGTCAGGGTAGAGCGTTCCTTGCACGAGAAAGCGCGCGCCGGGAATCGCGCGCGCCGCCTCCTCAAAAACGCCGATGAACTCGTGCCCGATGGCGATGCGTTTGCGTTCCGGATCCTCCACGCCGCGCAATGCCTGCAGGAAGCGCTCGCGGGCGTCCACGACGCGCACGTCCAGCTGCAGCACGTCGCGAAAGGCCGCCACGACCTGCTCGGCTTCGCCGGCGCGCAGCAAGCCATGGTCGACGAAGACGCACGTCAACTGCTCGCCGACCGCGCGAGCCACCAGCGTGGCCGCCACCGCCGAGTCGACGCCGCCCGAGAGAGCGCAGATCGCGCGCGCGTTTCCGAGGGTCGAGCGAATCTGCGCGATCGACTCGTCGACGAACGACTCCATCGCCCAATCGGCGGGCACGGCGGCGATCTCGTGCAGAGCATTCGCGAGCACTGCGCGACCGTACTCGGTGTGCACGACCTCGGGGTGAAACTGCACGCCGTAGATGCGCCGCGCGGCGTCACCCATCGACGCAACGGCGCAGCGCTCGGTGGAGGCAAGCGTCGCAAACCCGGCGGGAAGCCGCACGACGGAGTCGCCGTGCGACATCCAGACGCGCGACGTCTCCGGGACGCCCGCGAAGAGCGCAGACTCGCGCGCCTCGACGTGCAGGATGGCAGGGCCGTACTCGGCTCGGTCGAGCTTCACGAGCTCCCCCCCGAGTTCGCGCGCAAGAAGCTGCATGCCGTAGCAGATCCCGAACACGGGGACCCCGCTCGTGAGAATTGCCGGATCGAGCCTGGGCGCGTCGGGGACGAGCACCGACTCCGGGCCGCCGGTCAGCACGATGGCCTTCGGAGCACGTGGCGCAAGCGTACTCCAAGGCGTATCGTGAGGCAGTATCTCGCAGTAGATGCCGAGCTCGCGCGTCCTGCGCGCGATCAGCTGGCTGTACTGCGCGCCGAAGTCGAGTATGAAGACTATACGGCGCTCCTCGCCGCAGCGATCGCCTCGTCGTAGTTCGGTTCCTGCGCGACCTCGCGCACGAGTTGCACGTAGCGCACGCGACCCTCACTCCCGACGACGATTACCGCGCGCGCAAGCAGGCCGAGCTCTTTGATCTCGAGACCCGTAGCGCGTCCGAAGCTGTGATCGAGATAATCGGAGAGCATCTGGAGCCTGACGTCGCCCTGCTCCTTCGCCCAGCGCGCCTGTGCGAAGGGAAGATCGCGGCTCACGACATACGCCGTGACGCCCTCGGGCAGCTCCCCGACGCGCGCGTTGAACGTCTTCGACTCGAGGGAGCATACGCCCGTATCGAGCGATGGAACGACGATCAGCAGCGCCGCACGTTTTCCCTCGCTGAGACGCTGCGGCGTCACCGGCTGGAGGTCCGCTCCCACCAGCGTGAACTGCGGCAGCGGATCTCCGACGCGCAGCTCCGGTCCGACGAGCGTCTTCGGCTCGCCTTTGAACGTTACGGCGCCCGGGCGCTCGGTTACTACGTGGGTCGTCATCGAAACCTCCTAACTCCTAGGTGCAAACAGCGTCGAGGCATTCCGCATCGCGTGCCATGACTACTTCCATGGCGATTCTCTCGCCGACGGAGACGTCGCGGTGCCAACGGTAGCTCGAGTAGGGCGTGAAGCGCGTTCCCGGCGAGCCCGGGATACGCAAGGAAACATCGTAGCAGACGAGCGCCTTCGGCGGGCCTGCAACGATCGCGCACTGCAACGCGAACGGCCCGATGACGCCCGGAGGCATCGCCTCGCGCGCCGCCGCGACGAAGGCCTCACCCATCGCAAATGCCGATTCGAGCATCGACTCGGTCATCGTCGCGGCGATATGACCGGCTTCCTCGAGGCGCATCGGAATCGTCCGCACGGCATCGAACGCACTCGGTGGAACGTTTCGCAGCCCCTCGAGGTTCGTCTGCCGCCGCATGTCGGTCCCGAGCAATTCGAGCTCGCGTAACACCGGTGAGTAAAAGAAGTTGAGGTTGATGGCGGGCCCGAGCAGATACTCCTCGATCACGGCGCTCGCGAGGCCGGCCTCGCTCAACGCGCCTTCGTCGATGAGCCTCGCGGCCGCTTCGCGGTACTCCCGCGGCGACGAGCAGAGAAAGAATGCGCGCTCGAACGTCACGCGCGCGTGCGGCGCCTTCACCATGACGAGCCGGTCGATCTCCTCGGGCGCAGAAAACTGCAGCGGGTGGAGGATTCCGGCTCGCCGGAGGAGCGCATACTGGTTGTCGCTTTCGTCTCGTTCCTCGGCGCGCAACAACCGGCGGTTTCCGAAGAACGGCACCCGCATGCCTCGTTCGATCTCGTCGTACGTGTAGCGTTGGCGCAGGTACACTTCGAACGAGCGATTGGGGACGAAGATGGCATTGCGCTCGAGCAGCAACGATTGAACGTCCGCGTCGAGGATCTGCGCGAACTCCTCGAGCTCGATCACCTCGTCGACGCAGCCACGCTGCGGCGGCCCGGCGTGACGCCGAAAATACTGCGTGTACGTGCGCTCGCGGCCGCGGGCCGTCACGACCAGGCTACGCAACCCTTGCGCGCGAGCGCCGGCGGCGACATCGAGCGCGGAATGGCTGCCGATGCAGCAGAGCGCGATGTCAGTCATCAACGCGAATTCTCTCCATCATCCGCCGAGCCACGAACGCCGAGTACGCAACGACGACGGTGAGCCCGGCGATCGTGGTCACGAACGCGGTGACGAGGGCAATCGGATTGGGCTGGGCGTCGTATATTGAGAGACCGCCATGTCCGAGCGGCCGCGCCGGAAGCAGGTACGGAAAGATCGTCGCAGCCGCCTCCGCGAGAAGCGTCGAGACGAACGCGCACGAGGCAAGGAATGCGGCAACGTCACGCTCGCGCAAGATCCATCGCCGCAACAGCAGTAACGCAACGATCGAGAGCAGCGCAACCGGGGCCACGGGTGAGAGAGCGAGCGTGGATCCGCGCACCGCGAAGGTCGCGGCCGTCACCGCGACGTAGCCGCCGGCGCTCACCCACCAAAGGTGCGAGGCGAGGCCGCGTACGCGCTGAGAAAATGCGCCATCGACACGTAGACTCAAAAATGCGAGCCCGTGCTGCACGAGCACGAGGACCGCAAAGATGCCGACGAGCAGCGCGTAGCCGTTGAGAAGATACGCGAGCGTCCCCATGAAATACCCGTGCGCGTCCAAAGGAAGGCCGCGCAGCAAGTTGCCGAGTGCGATGCCGAAGAGGGCCAACAGCAACGCGCTCGATGCCGAAAAGGCCGCATCCCAGAACTCTCGCCATAGGACGCTGTCGAAGTGTCCGCGTAGTTCCATCGCAATCCCTCGGAACATCAGCAGCCAAAGCACCACGATGAATGGAAGATAGAATCCTGAGAACGCCGAGGCATACGCCTTGGGGAAGAGCGCGAAGAGCACGGCACCCGTGGCGATGAGCCAAACCTCGTTGCCGTTCCAGAAGGGACCTATCGCACGTATTGCAGCCGCTCGTTCGCGCTCGTTTCTCGCCACCGCCGACAGCGACGTCGCGATGCCGAGGTCGTAGCCGTCGAGCATCACATAGACGGTCAACATGCACGCGACCAAGGCAAACGCTGCGATGGTCATGGCGCGCTGACCGGACCCTTCCCGATCTCTCGCAGCATAAGATGCAGAACCAGAACGCCGAGCACGAAGTACATCCCCGCGAAGCCTAGGAGCGTAAAGAGCGCCTCGCCCGCCGGAACGGTGGCCGAGGCTGCAGCGCTGGTTCTCATCACGCCGTAGACGATCCACGGCTGCCGGCCTACCTCGGTGACGATCCAGCCCGCTTCGTTTGCGATGTACGGGAAAGGCATCAGCAGCATGAGCGCCCACAAGACGGGGCGCGCACCGTAAAGCTTTCCCGACACGAGTAATACGCCGCCAAGGGCACACACGGCGACAAAGATCGTGCCGAGCCCAACCATGATATGATAGGCGTAGTAGGTGAGCTCGATAGGCGGACGTAGCGCCGACGGGTACGCGTCGATTCCGCGAACGTTGGCCTTCCAGTTACCGTACGCCAGATAACTCAGAAGACGCGGCACGTAGATCGGATCGACGAGACGCTGCTGTTTCACATCCGGCATCCCGATAATCGCCAGCGGCGCGCCCGCTTGAGACGTGAACAACCCCTCCATAGCCGCCAGTTTTGCCGGCTGCCACCGTGTGACGTCGGCGCCGTTTCCGTCGCCCGTCGGAAAGATCGCAATCAACGAAAAGAGCAGTCCGACGATCGTTCCGTCTCGCACGAATCGCCGCCCGAGCGCTTCGTTACGGTGCGCGAGGAGATAGTACGCGCCGACACCCGCCACGATAAAGCCTCCGCTGATGAGCGCACCGGTCAGAACGTGCGCAACCTGCCACAATGCGAAACGCGAAAGCAGTACGGCCCCGAGGTTCGTCAAGCCGATGCGCCCATCGGGGACGATGGTGTAGCCGACGGGATGCTGCATCCACGCATCCGTGCACACGATGAAGTACCCGGAAAGCCATGCGCCAAGGCACACCAAGACCGCGGAGAGCGCGTGCAGCCTCGCGCCCACGAAGCGACGGCCATAGAACAAGACGCCGAGGAAGACGGACTCGAGGAAGAACGCGTAGACGCCTTCGAGCGCAAGCGGTTGCCCGACAACCGCTCCGGTCCTCGCTGCGAATGCCGCCCAGTTCGTCCCGAACTGAAACTCCATCGGGATTCCAGTTACGACGCCGGCAGCGAAGTTGATCGCAAAGATCTTCATCCAGAAGCGCGCCGCACGCTGCGCTTCCTCGTCCCGGCCGCCGGCAGCCTTGTACGTGTACCACGCGACGAACGGCGCGAGGCCCATCGTCGCGATGGGAAACAAATAATGAAACATCACCGTGAAGGCGAACTGCATCCGATCGACGAGAACCGCGCTCACGCTACGCGACGTTCACGGTAGAGCATCTCCGAGCAGTGCCTGCGCCTGCGGCGAGTCCTGATATTCGACCGTGAGGACGCCCCGCAAGTGGCGCGCTTCTTCTTCCACTGCCGGCGTCGACATGCGCCCGAGCATCCGGATGCACGCGTAGAGCAGTTTCGCCATGTCGCGATCGCGGGGATAGACTCTATGCATGTCGTCAACGGAGCGCGCGACCTCGAGCGCGGCGCCGCTCTCACGATTTCCGTAGCGATAATCGAGCATGAAGTTTACGCGCTTCATCTCGTTCTCGATGCCGAGCACCGACATGCGCAGCGGCCCGAAGTATTCGTCCGCAGGAGCGAGCGTCGTCATATAGACGTCGTGCGGCATGACGCTCAAATGCGCGATGATCTCCAGCTTTCCGAGCCTGCGGAGCCGCTCGACGGCGATCGCGGCGTTCGCACGATCGTCTGCCGTGTAGCCGGGAACGTTGGCGATCGCGGCCCGTGCGGCATCGACGAATGCGCCTGCATACGAGTCGGGAAGATTGGCGATGGGGAATGCCGGCTGCGCTGCACGCGCGAGCGCCTTCGAACGCCAGGCCGGGTCGTGCGTCAGCTCCCATCCGCGCCAGTCGGCCTCCAACGGCAGCACGTCGGCTTGAACTTCGTGCGGAAACTGCTGGGCGAGCGCGTCGGCGTCCTCGTCAGCGAAGCGCGCGAGCGCCACGGGGTGATCGCCGTCTTCCGCGTCGACCCGCTCGAGCAAGGTTTGGGCCGACTGAACGAGATCCGGATCGTTGACGTGGTTCATCACCCAGACGGACGCTTCGCGGACGTACCACGTCGCAGCGTCGTGATTGGTGAGCGGATCGTAATGCAGCGCGGCTCCGATCTGGACGGTCAGCGTTGCCAGCTCGCCGTACGCGGGGTCGTCAGGCCGCTGCAGCGAGTACGCGCGGCCGGCGTTGAAAATCGTCGACAAGTACGAGAGCTGATCGAAGTAGTCCCAACCGTTGGCCTGCGCCTTTGCGTAGGCCGCTTTCATCTGCTGGTAAAGCACGTGCGGATCGGCCTCGAGCGTCGCGCGCGCGGTGCATGGGACGATGCAGAGTGCGATCGCGAGCAGCGCCGCGCTACAGGACGCTCGAATCATCCAGCACCGTCGCGAGCGTATTGCTCAGCAGCGCGTTCTTCAGCTCGCGAGCGATCCGCCTGCCGGTCGACATCGGCTCCGAGTAGTACAGGTACGAATACGGAGAGCCGTCGATAAAAAGGTTCGTTCCGGCGACGATCCGCGCCGAGATCTCCATCACGTAAAACTGCATGTCCGGCGTGATGATCGTCTCGATGCAGAAGGCGCCGAACAATCCCTTCGGCCCGCAGAGCTCGCGGCTCACGCGCACGACGTTCTCTCCCATGAGATACGCTTGCGCGAGCATCGATTCGCGCAGGCTCACCGGCTGGTTGCCGACGACGACGTACGAAGGATCGACGTTCATGCCCTCCTGCGCAGCGGCCGGAATGCGCCCTAAGGAGTCGACGTTCGTCTCGTACCGGCGGTCCATCGAGAGAATCTCCAGGCGGTTCTCGATCGGCGAATAGAAGTAATGAATGTACAGCGGTACGCCGATGACGTACTCCTGGATGATGTACGCCTCTTGCAGGCGCGCTGCACGCGCCTCGAAATCCACCGCGTCACGAATGAACATATACCCCTTGCCTCCGGCCGCTCCATAGAGCTTTACGATGACCGGCCGGTCGATCTCGGCTCCGCTGTGGAACTGGCGCGGCAGAAGCAGTCCGGCACGCGAGAGCCAGTCGCGTTGGAGGTCGCGGCTGGCTTCCCAATCCAATACGGCTTTGTTCCCGAAGTACGGAATCGTCATCCGCTTGTGCTCCTCGAGCGATAGATACGCGACGAAGGATCCGTGCGGCACGATGATAACCCGCCGCTTCTGAAGCTCCGCGACGATCGACGGAAAATCCGCATAGCGCGGTAACGAGATCACCTCGTCGACGAAACCGAAAGAACGATAGAGGCTCTCCGTCTCGGCGTTGACGATGGCAAGCGTCGGAAACCCTTCGTCGTGCGCGCCCTTGAGGATTTGCAGGGCCGAATGCGATCCGAGCGTCGCGATTGCGTACGGAAGGTTCACGAGCCGACGACCGCCGTTTCAATCGCAGGGTTGCACAGCAGGGCATCCCGCGCGCGCTCGAGGACCGGCGGCGGAACGGGAAGACCCTGCTCGTCGGTGAGACGCCATGCCTGCATCGATGAGGCCTCGTCCGCGCGGATCCAGATTTCGCCAGCCCCGGGCGCGCCAAGCCGCACGACCTCGATCTCGTGGAGATTCGGGTTGAAGAGGGACTCGTCGCGCCGGACGCACTCGAGCGCCGCGTCGTCGTCGCCCGCGGGTACGGCAATCAGCGTTGCGCGTTCGACGCGCGCCACCGGCACGCCGAGGCGCCGTAAAGCCACGAGCGCCGTGTACGCGGTCGTGTCGGGAACCTTCAGGCGGAGGGCGACTCTGCGCTGCGTCACGAGGCCTCTACTCCACGAACGAAGCTCTTGAAGAGCGCCGCGTGCGGCGGAAAGACGCGCTCGGGATGCGGCATGAGCGCCAGAACGTTGCCCTCCCGATTCACGAGCCCTGCACAGTGCAGCGCCGACCCGTTCGGCGTCGCAGCATCGTCGACGCGGCCATCCGCGTGCGCGTAGACGAAGGCGAGGTGATCGCCCGTCTCGAGTTCTTCCATCTCGCAAGCCCGCGCGGCAAGCCGGCCCTCCCCGTGCGCCGCCCACGCGGGCAGCACCGCATCCCGGGGCAGCGCGGCGGTTATGCTCGAGCGCCGCGGCTGGACCGCCAGCTTGACGTAGACCTTCTTGCAAATGAAGTGCGGCGGAACGTTGTGCGTGAATGCGGCCGTGGGACGGCGCGCGTCCCCCGTTCCGGGAACGAGACCCGCCTCGAGCAGAATCTGCGCACCATTGCATATCCCCATGACGAGTTTGCCGTTGCGCGCGCCATCGATCACCGGATCCATCATTGCGTCGTGCGCCGCCACGGCGCCGGCGCGAATGCGATCTTCATACGCGAAGCCTCCGGAAAGCACGTAGCCGTCGTACGCTCCGAGCGTGTGCGCGCGGCTCCAATGCACCAAGTGCGCGTCTGCGCCGCATGCGCGGAGCAGCCGCACCGTCTCCTCCTCCGAGTTCGTGCCGGGGAAGATCACGACGGCGACGCGCTTCACGCGTAGATCTCGGCGAGCGGTCGCATCCACGCGTCGTGCACAGCGCGAACGTTCCATCTCGTCTTCCCGAATACGATCGCCGGCTCGTCGAGCACGCTTCCAACCCGCTCTCCAAACGGGGTGGTCGTCTCCATGAGGAAGCCGCCGCGATCCACTCCCGCGATGCCGTCCGGCATGCACACGCCGAGCGCGCTCCCCGCGCGCGCCGACGCGAATGCCATCTCCACGGCTGCCGCGCATGCGTCGCCGCCGGTTATCGCACGACATGCGAGGACTTGCCCCTCCTGCATCGCGTGGAGTACCTCATCGAGGTCTTGCGCGAAACACAACGCCGAGCCCGCGCGCTTCAACGCGGGCGTGACGGTGCGCGCGACGTCCTCGATCGCGCCGATGCATGCGACGATGGCCGATGCCGGAACCGCTTTGCCCGCCGAGCTTTCATTATAGAAGCTGACGTTTCCGGAGACGAAGGGCAGGCCGAGGCTACGCGCCGCACGCTCCAAGCCGTCCACGGCTGCGACGAACTCGGCGTAGTGCTCGGGGTTGGTGGGATTGCCGAAGTTGAGGCAATCCGTGAGACCGATCGGGCGCGCGCCCACGGCGACGACCTTTCTCACCGCCTCGAGGACCGCGCATTCGGCAGCGAGCCGAGGATCCACGACTCCGTAGCGGGGATTTCCAGCGACGGCAACGGCAACGCCCAGTGACGACCCTGGAATGGGAGCGACGACGCCTGCATCGCCATAACCGCGCGGCAGAACGGTACAGCCGCGGACCACGGCATCGTAGCGACTGTAGAGCGGCTCGCGCGAGCATCCGTCGAGCGACGAGAGAAACGCGGCCACGCGCGGCGGCGGCTCGAGCCTCTGCGCACTGGTATACTCGCCGCGCGCGACCGCGAGCTCGAGCGGCTTCGTAAGGAGCTCGATGTCGACGTCCATCACCGTCTGCCCGTTGTGCCTGAGTACGTATCGCGGCTCTTTCGTCACGCTGCCGATGACGACGGCACGCGCGTCGTACGCAATCTCGGGAAGCGAGAACTCCTCGTTGTAGACGCGCAGTACGTCCGCGACGACGTCGGGCGGCAAGATGAAGAGCATGCGCTCCTGCGTCTCGCCGACCGCGAGTACTTCCGGCGGCAGGTTCGCCTGCGCGACGTTGATGCGGTCGAGGTCGATGCGCGCACCGTAACCCCCGGAAGCGCAGATCTCCGCGCTGCATCCCATCACGCCGCCCGCACCGAGGTCCTTGCAGGCCGCGGCGATTCCGCGCTCGCGCAGCAACGCGAAGACGCGATACGTCGCGCGCATGAGCACGTTCTTCAGGAACGGGTCGGGCACTTGAACGGCGCCTCTGTTTGCAGCGTCGTTCTCTGCATCGAGCGCGAGCGATGAGAACGACGCGCCTCCGAAGCCGCTTGCGTCCGTCGCCTTACCGACGAGCACGAGCGGCCAACCTTCGCTTCCCGGAGGCGCGAATGAGTGCACGATCTGGCTCTCCTTCACCAGGCCGAGCGCGATCACGTTGACCAGGCAGTTCTCGTTGAACCCTTCGTGAAAGAAGACGTCGCCGGTGAGATTCGGCACGCCGATCGCATTGCCGTAGGCCGAAATCCCGTCCACGACCGCCTGCGCGACGTGCCGCTGATGCGTACCGGGCGTCGCGACGTCGCCGAAGCGCAGGGCGTCCGCTATCCCGATCAGCTGCGCGCCCATGCAGAGCACGTCGCGCACGATGCCGCCGACGCCGGTTGCCGCGCCTTCGAACGGGACGACCTGCGAGGGATGATTGTGCGATTCGTGAGCGGCGACGACGGCGTAGCGCTCCCCCTCGTGCTCGCCGAGGTGAAGGATGCCCGCATCCTCACCCGGACCGAGCACGACGCGTTCGCCGCTCGCCGGAAGGCGCCTCAGTTGCGCTCGACTGGACTTATAGCTGCAGTGTTCGCTCCACTGTGCGTCAAATGCGTACAGCTCCACGCGCGTGGGCTCGCGCCCGAGCGCCTCGGCGATGCGGCGCCGCTCGTCACCGTGCAGCGCAACGTCGATCAACGTGAGTCGAATCCGGCGACCGCCTCGGCAACCTCTTCGTAGGCGCGCTTTACGCGCGCGAGACCTTCGGCGTCGCTCTGCGCCAGGTTCCGATAGATCTGCTTGTCGAGCATCGTCTCCTCGCGTCCCTGCGGCCAGATACGCCACGAGTCGTTGTCGACCACGTCGGCGAGCACGAGCTGGCCGTTACGCTCGCCGCCCGTCAGCCGCCCGAACTCTACCTTCAAATCGACGAGCGTGACGTTGCGGTCTTGCCACGCCTCTTCCAGAGCGTCGAACGTCGCGCGCGCGAGCGCACCGAGCCGCTCCACCTCCTGCGGGCTTGCAATGCCGCGCGCGACGATCTCGTCGACGGCGATCATCGGATCGTGGTGCTCGTCGTCCTTGAGGAAGAACTCGACGACGTGCGGCTCGAGGCGAGTGCCGCGCGGCACGCCGGGGTTACGCCGCGCATACGAGCCCGCAACGACGCGGCGCACGACGACCTCGAGAGGAATCATCGCGCAACGGCGCACGAGCATCGCGTTGTGGTCTACGTCTTCGCCACCTCCGAGATAGTGCGTGGGCAAGCCGCGCCGGTTGAGAAAACGGAAGACGCGCGAGGTCGTCAAGGCGGCAAGGCGGCCCTTGCCGGAGATCACGTCGCGGCGCGCTCCGTCACCCGCCGTGATCGCATCCATCTGCTCCACGATGAGCCGCTCCGGCTCGCCGGCACATTCGTAGAGAACTTTGGTCTTGCCGCGTGCGATCTCCGCACCCTTGCTCTGCTGCATCATCCTACCTCGCGTTGCTCCGGGAACTTCGCGAGCGCATCGATGCGTTCCGCGAGCCGGCGCGCGCGAACGGGCGCCGTGCCGACGTGACCCCCCGGGTCGAGCAGCCGGCGAATCTCCGCGGGGTCGACGCACGCCCTGAGCGTGGCGTTCTCGGCCAGCAACTGGGCGAGCGGGTTGTCCTCTCCACGCTCGAGCGCGGCCCATGCCGACATCGCGGCATCGCGAAGCTCGGCGTGCAGCTTTTGGCGATCGGCGCCGGCACGCACGCCCTCCATCATGACCGCCTCCGTGCCGGAGAACGGACCGTACGTCCGAAGGTTCTGCGCGACGCGCCGCTCGTCGACGTGAACGCGATCGACCACGCGATACGCGAGTGCCAGCAGCTCGTCCGTGCAGAGCATCGCTTCCGGCAAGATCGTCCGCCGGTTAGCACTGTCGTCGAGGGTGCGTTCCAGATAGTTCGTCGCGGCATTCTGCCAGGCGACCGATGCATAGGCAGGAAGCAGGCGCGCCAGCGAATCGATGCGCTCGCTCAAAATCGGATTGCGTTTGAACGGCATCGCAGAACTGCCAATTTGCCGTTCTTCAAACGGCTCGGAGAGCTCGCCGAACGGTGGAGCGCTCAAGATGCGAACGTCGGCCGCGAACTTCGACAGCGACGCGGCGAGCGCGGCAAGCGCTGAAAGCAGCATGTAGTCGAGCGAGCGGGAGTAGACTTGGCTGCTCACGTCGCGAGCCTCGAGCCCGAAGCGTGCGAGTACGCGCCGCTCCATCTCCTCCGACGCGCCGTTACCGCCCAGGAGCGCCTCGTACGACGCACTCGTCCCGACCGCTCCGCGCATTCCTTTCGCACGCAACTGCTCGAAGACGAACCGCAGATGATCGTAGTCGGCAAGGAGGTCCTGCGCGTACAGCGCGAGGCGATACCCCACCGTCGTCGGCTCGGCCGGCTGCAGATGCGTAAACCCCATGCACGCGAGGTCCGCGTGCTCCCGAATGCGCTCGCCAAACCGCCCGAGGAGCCGGCGCAGCGCCGCTCCGAGCGCCGAGAGCGCGCGGCGCAGCCGGTAGATCTCGACCGTGTCCTCGACGTCCATCGACGTCGCGCCGAGGTGCAGGCGCCCTCCGCCGACGGCCGCCTGCGTCGCAAAGAGGCGCAACTCCGCGACGAGATCGTGATGGGTCTCCCGTTCGATCTCGAGCGCCGCTTCCACGTCCACGTCGTGCGCGTGCGCGCGAAGATCCGCAAGCTGCGCGGGGCTCACGAGCCCCGGCTGCGCCTCGGCAAGCGCTATCCACACCGCGCGCCAGAGCCTGCGCCGCTCGCGCTCCGAGAAGAGCGCGCGCAGCTCCGGGCTGCCGTACCGCCACGAAAAGGGCGATGCGTAACGGTCGAACGTCAACGGCGCCCCAGCATGGCGCACTCTGCGCTGATGCGCTCGACCAACGTACGATAGTCGGCGGGGTCGCTTCCGGCTCGTCCGGTCACGATCGCCTCGACGCCATGCACCGCCCGCTCGTAAGCGTTACGCGCGCGGGTCGCGCCGATGCGCCGCGCGATCGGTCGCAGCGCGCGCTCCCGCCACGCCAGACGCTGCGGAATCGTCCCGCCCGGACGCGCAAGATCCCAAAGCAGCGCGTATTCGGTCGCGAGCGCCGACAGCAGCGGAATCGCAGCGCCGCGCGGATCGAGCGCAAAGAGCTCTTCGACGATCGAGAACGCTTCGGCAACTCGGCCCTCGACGAGCGCGCCCGCGTACCGATACGCCTTCGGATCCTCCACGACCAGACTCTCGCGCTCGAGATCCTCGAGCCCGATGCGTTTGCCGCCGAGCGAGAGCTTTTCGAGGTCGTTGCGTACCGCGGCAAGATCTGCAGTGCTTGCAACCAGCGCCGCGATCGCGCGCAGCTCGGCCTTCGCACCGAGCGTCGCGAGCGTCTCCTCGACGAATCGCCGGCGAACGTCCTGCGTTGCCGTCGTGTCGATGCGCAACGCCGTCCTTCCGGCGAGCGCGCCGAAGGATTGCGGGCGCTGCGATCGCGGGGAGAGCAAGTCCATCACGACGAGCGTGTTGCCTTCGGGGACGCTCTGCGCCGCCTCCCACAGATCGCGCCGCTCTTGCGCCCGAAGCGTCTGCGCGTCGCTCACCGTGACGACGCGACGCTCGGCGAGAAACGGCATCGCCTGCACGGCTTCGCGCACGCCGGCAGCGTCGCCCACGTCGCTCGCCGCGATTCGCACGAGGTTGAGATCCCGCACCTCGAGCGGAAGCAACCGGTCGAGCAGGGCACCGAGGGCGCGCTCCGCGAGCGTTTGCTCCGTTCCCTCGACGATCACGAGCCGGCCGATTGCCGGCGCTTTGTCGACGAACTCATAGAACTTCACCGAATGCTCTCGGCATAGGGCGGTCGCAGCACGCCGTGCTCGGTGATGAATGCCGTGATCAGCCGGTGCAGCGTCACGTCGAAGGCCGGGTTGAAAACGCGCGCCTGCGCTTGCGCCACGCGCGTGCCGCGAATCGTCGTGATCTCATCGGGATCGCGCTCCTCGATTGGGATGCCGGCGCCGCTTTCGATCGAAAGGTCGAACGACGAGCGCGGGGCGGCGACGTAGAACGGGATGCTGTGGTGCGCGGCGAGCACGGCAAGTGCATACGTGCCGATCTTGTTTGCGGTGTCGCCATTGCGAGCGATGCGATCCGCTCCGACGATCACGAGATCCACGTTCTGCCGCGCCATCGCGAAGGCGGCGGCGCCGTCCACTTGCACGATCGCGTCGACGCCGGCCTCGCGCAGCTCGAGCTCGGTCAAGCGCGAGCCTTGAAGCAGCGGGCGCGTTTCGTCGATGAAGACCGTCGGCCGCTTTCCCGCGCGATGCGCCGCCAGGATGACGCCGAGCGCCGTCCCTCCGGCCCCCGTTGCGAGCGCTCCGGTATGGCAGTGCGTGATGATGCGGGCGCGATCGGGAATCAGCTCGAGGCCGTGCTGTGCTATTGCGGCGTCGACGGCCGCCTGCTCGCGGTGGATCGCCTCTGCCTCGGCCAGCTTGTCGTCGGCCGCCATGACGCGGTCGACCGCCCAGGCGAGATTGACGGCCGTCGGCCTGGCTGCGCGCACGCGCGCCGCCGCAGTCGCGAAGGCTGCGTCGTCGGCGATCGTGCGGCGAAGAAGCGCAACACCGTACGCGCCAAAGATGCCGATGCACGGGGCTCCCCGCACCGCAAGCGATGCGATCGCATCCACGAGTTCTTCGACCGTGCGCGCTGACTCGACGCGAACGTCGATCGGCAGCGCGCGCTGATCGACGTAGCGTACGGCGTCGCCGGCCCAGGCGACGGCTGCGGGAAGCTTAGACTCCGGCAGGAACGCGGGCGGCGTAGCAGTCGCGGCAGTAGACCGGTCGATCGCCGCGGGGACGGAACGGGACGGTGGTGTTGACGCCGCACTGCGCGCAGACCGCTTCGAAGCTCGGTCGCGTCGAGCCGCGCGTTGCATCGCCGCCGCTTGAGCGCCGCGCCTGACGGCAATCGCGGCAGCGCACGGGCTGATTCACGAATCCACGCTCGGCGAAGAACTCTTGCTCGCGGACGCTGAAGACGAACTCGGCGCCGCAATCTTTACAGGTAAGAATCTTGTCTTCCACGTTAAGGACCCTCTGCGTCGTTGATCGAGGCCCCTTCTATGCGCCCCGGGACTGCGAATCCCTGCGCCCCGCGCTACGCTCGGAAGCCGGCGCGGGGAAGGTCCGAGGGCGTGACCGTCAGGAGCGCGGCGGCCAGCGCGGCGTCGTACCCTTTGTCGCCGCGCCCGGGATCCGCGCGCTCCTCCGCTTGCTGCTGCGTCGTCGTCGTCAGAACGCCGAAGCCGATCGGGACGCCCGTCGAAAGCTGCACCTGCATGATGCCGCGCGCGCACTCTGCGGCGACGAACGTGAAGTGCGGCGTTGCGCCTTGGATCACCGCCCCGAGTGCGACGAGCGCGTCGAAGTGCTCCGCCGCAACGAGGTTCCGGCAGAGCAGCGGAATCTCGAAGCAGCCGGGAGCTTCGTACAGTGCGACGTCTTCGTCGCGCACGGCGCAATCGCGCAGCGCGCGCCGCGCCCCCTCGACCAGCCGATCGGCAATCTGCGGATAGAAGCGCGCCACGACGAGTGCGAAGCGCTTTCCGCCGCAATCCGGGAGCGCAGCTGCTCCGCGGTCGCGTTTCACGAGACCAGGTGACCGAGTTTTGCGCGCTTGGTCGCGATGTAGCGCTCGTTGTGCGGCGTCGGCAGCGTGTGGAGCGGAACGCGGGATGCGATCGTGAGGCCGTATCCCTCGAGCCCGAATATCTTCTTCGGGTTGTTGGTGATCACGCGCATCGCGCGCACGCCGAGATCGTGCAGGATCTGCGAACCGATCCCGTAATCCCGCTTGTCCACGGGAAGTCCGAGCGCGATGTTTGCCTCGACGGTGTCCGCACCGCGATCTTGCAGTTCGTACGCGCGCAGCTTGTTCGCAAGCCCGATGCCGCGGCCTTCCTGGCGGAGATACAAGAAGACGCCGCGCTTTTCTTCGGCGATCATCGCCATGGCGCCGTCGCGCTGTGCCGCACAGTCGCAGCGCAGGGAGTGGAGGGCATCACCCGTCAAGCACTCCGAATGGACGCGCACGAGAACGTCCTTTCCGTCACCGATCTCCCCCATGACGAGCGCGACGTGCGCGTTGCTATCGACGGTATTCTCGTAGGCGACCCCGCGCCACGTGCCGTTCGTCGTAGGAAGCGTGAACTCGGCCACGCGCTTGACGAGCTTCTCATTGCGCATGCGATACGCGATCAAGTCCTTGACGGTGATGAGCTTCATGCCGTGGCGATCAGCAAAGCTGCGCAAGCCGTCGCGCCGCTCCATCGTTCCGTCGTCGGCCATGATCTCGCAGATGACGCCCGCCGGGTACAGCCCGGCAAGGCGCGCGAGATCGACGGCGGCTTCGGTCTGTCCGGCGCGTACGAGCACGCCGCCTTCACGCGCGCGCAGCGGAAACGTGTGCCCCGGGCGTAGGAAGTCAGACGGCCGCGCTTCGGGATCGAGCAACTTCTTGATGGTCGCCGCACGGTCGGGAGCGGAGATGCCGGTCGTCGTGAGGCCCCGCGCCTCGACCGAGACGGTGAAGGCCGTCTCGTGCAGCGCCGTGTTGTCGCTCACCATCTGAGGGAGTTGGAGCTCGTCCAGCCTTCGCGCCGGCAGCGGAACGCAGATGAGGCCGCCGCCATGCCGGCGCATGAAGTTGATAGCGTCCGGCGTCACCATCTGCGCGGCCATCACGAGGTCGCCTTCGTTCTCGCGATCCTCGTCGTCTAGGACGACGACCATCTTGCCGACGCGGATATCGGCGACGGCTCCCTCGATCGCATCGAAGGGGTTCGAATCCCCTGTCAGCTCCGACGCGAGGGCCGGGATGACATGCGTCAAGCGCTGCAGCGTTCTATAGGAAGGCTCGCGCCGTCCGGCACGCAGCAGCGATATGGCCGATTCCGTCAAGCCCGAGCGATCCGCGAGCTCGGCAGCGCTCAGTCCCGCTCCCTCCATGGCAGCGTTCAACCGCCCGGCAAACCCTTTCTCCACACGTCAAGATTAGAATGGGAGTTTACGAATGTCAAGTCGATATACATGAGTCGGGTTTGCCCATAAAGGGCGTTTGTGGCCCTCTTTTGTGGGCAGCGCCGTGCTTTTATGGGCAAGCGTCGGCTGCGCGCCAACCTATATGGCAGGCGGCGACTTTGAGCCGATCATCAACGTGGGCGCGTTCGGAAAATTGCCCATAGCGAACTCCATAGTGACCGGTGGGAGGGCCTCGGTTGAGAATGGCATGCCGGCTGCCGACAACGCCTCTCTTAGCGTTTGGCCGTCCGGCCCTGCCGAGCCAGGTAACAACCGTATTCCGAAGACTACTGCGCCCGTGAACGAGAGGGCACCTGAAGCAACGCGCCAATGCGCTTGCTCAAAAATCCTAGAGAATTGCACGGCTAAATATATAGCCTCCGAGTCGCCAGTGGTGAACTTTAGATTAACGGAACCAGGGTGGGCAGCTAGTATCCGTTCTAATATCACCGCGTTAGCTGACGGTATAACACGCCACGCGAGTTGCTCTTTGAGGCGTTCCTGTTCAAGGCGTGCCTGTGCGGCATCGTTCTCTAGAGATGCGATTGTAACTTTGGCTGCCTGGGCCTCTTGTCGCTGGAGATGGATGACAATGCTAGTCGTTCCAGCGACCGCAAATGCCACAAGTGCCGCGAACAGCAGCGACAAGAGCATTACCCCATTCCACCAGTCTAAATCGTGGCCTAGCACCGCCAACCTTGACATTCTGGAAGATGCGGTTTTAGCAGCGTTCGCATTATCCTCCATTGGAATTGCGTCGTGCGTTGCCTGGTTCTTCGTTGCTAACCGAAAGCCCCACCGATGATTCGTTCATTACTAGGCGCTTTGCTTTCCCCAGAACGTCGCTTCGATTCCAAGCTCGTACGCGGACTGCACCAACACGCACAGGTTGTGGCAGAGAACCTTACAGAGGACCTCATTCGTGGCCGCGATAGCAGTCTTAGAACGAACGCGGCTCCCGAACTTGGCCTTAATCATGGCGAAGGTTGTTTCGACGTTGGACCTGCGATGGTAGTGCTTCAGAAAGTCCTCTCTGCGATACAGGTAGTAGCCGAGCATCTTGTCCCATGCGGCGGCTTTTCTGCGGCTTGCGTCAAGCGGACGAGTGAATGCGGTGTTGACCTTCGGCGCGATGAATGGTTCGGCACCGTGCGCGGTGATCGCCAGGACGTTCGACTCCGCAAGGTAGCCCTTATCGGCGGAGACGCGCTTCATTTGAAACCGCTTGGCCGACGTGTTGAGGAGCGCGGGAAGCATCGGGGAGTCGTTGACGTTCGATTCCGTCACCTCGACGCTCGTGACGACGTTCGTACGGGTTCCAACCATGATATGCGCCTTGAGCCAGCGGTTGTAGCTCGTCTCGCGACCGTACTTGTGATCGTACCATCGAGCATAGGTGTTCGTGGAGAAGCCCGAGGAATCGGCGGCGAAGTCCGTTTCGAGCGCGGCGAGCGGACTCGCGCTCTCCTCGATAAGAGCCTTGAGAATCGGCGTCAAGTCAGGGTTCTCCAGCGCATTGAGCACGGAGTTGTAGTGCGGTGCACGGTCGATGAAGCCGCGAGCGGCAAGCTCCCGAAGATCGACGGCGGTGCGACGGGCCGACATTCCGCAATAGACTTTCATCGCGGCGCAGAAGGTCGAGTCTGCGAGCGCAAGACGCGGGCGACCGCGCTTCTGAATTGGGTTGTCGATTACCGAGCAGAGATCGTGCAGAAGCTCGGCAACGCGCGCCTTCTCGTTTGTCTGCGCGGCATTGTATGCGCTCCACTCCTGGCGGTAGGTGATCGTCTCGGTCGTCACCGTTCCGTCCTTGGCCTTCGTCTCGCGGCGGATGGTGTACTCGACGGCATAGACGTGCTTGCAGGCCGACCGATGCAACTCGTAGTCGGGGCAAGTGCAGGTCGTCCCATCCCACACGGTCGGGTCCACGGTGTAGGAGCCGTCGCCCTTGGACGAGGGCACGAGCCATTTGCCGCCCTTGCCCTGCTCCAGGTGCGTCTTTGCGGCGATCTCCAAGCCCCGTTGCTCCCGTGCTTCCATCCCTGTACCCTCCTGTATATCTCTACTAGGAATATACCACAGAGGAAGGCTCTCGTCAACCCCAAGAGGATATACTTGACGGGTATTCCTTTAGGGTATATAGTGGGGCCATGCCGAAGGTCAAACTCACGGGCTACCGCTGCGAGCGGTGCGATCACGAATGGCTTCCCCGAGATAAGGACCAGGAGCCTCGGGTCTGCCCAAGGTGCAAGAGCCCATATTGGAATACGCCGCGCCAGGAGCGCAAGAAAAGCCGCTGATCTAGCGGGGGCGGCAGCATGAGGGAACGGTTGCCGTGGCCCCTGGTGCGAATTATATGGCTGGATAGCAGCAGCCCGCGCGGATGGCACGATCTCAAAGAATGGCGCGGCGTCGATTCGCTGGAGTGCGTTTCGGTCGGCTACCTAATAGCCGAGGACGAGCGATCAAAGACGGTTGCTCCTCATATCGCATACCCGGACGAAAAAGAAAACCGGCAGGGTAGTGGCATCATGGTCATCCCTGCCGGTGCTATTGTCTCGGTTGAGAAGTTGCCTACTTCCCCTTCTTGTGGGGTTGGGGGTCGTTCTTCTCCGAGTCGAGTACGCGCGCGGCGAGGCTCCGTATGATCGCCGGGGTCGCCGTTCTTGGGTCGTGGAGAGCCTTCGCGGCGGCGCTTGCGAGCTTGCCGGTTGGCTTTTCCTTCTCGGCCATTTGGGACTCCTTATTATTCAGGGGTGAGTCGCAAGATCGCGACTCGCTGAAAACATACGTTCGCTACCGGGTCCCCTGGGATTCCTTGTGGACCGCGTGTGAATTTCGGGGTGATTTTTGTGCAGCGGGTTGATTTTATGGGCAACCGCGCTTTTGTAGGCAAAGCCACATGAGTCACCAGCCCTCGTGATGGCCGGGGGAGCGTGGCATGCGGGCGAACCGTGCCCGTTGTGGCTAAAGGTCCAGCCGGATTCGTGCAACTCGCGTGGGACAGCACGCCGAAGGCGTTTCGCGTGAGTTCCGAGATCGTCGGGATTCTCGGATTTGCCGTCGTGCTGCTCAATCACGTTGTCCTAGGCGCTGCTCTCATTATAGCGATGCTGGTGGCCCTGATGATCGGTAGCGTCTATAGCGCGTACCTGAGCATTGAACAGAAGGAGCAGCGTCTGTCCATGCCGCTGCTTGTGCCGAATGCTCCTGTACCGAGAATAGAGCAACCCTGGCCTATCCCAATGACGATCTTGGTAGTAGTTACTTTTCTAGGGGTTATTGGAGCCACAGCATATGAGCATCTGCGGCCCCCGTTATTCGTTGCCGCGATTCCCTATGCTTACTGGTCAAAGGGCTCTGCCTCAACCGCAGCAGGATGGTTCGCATATGTACCCTCGCACGACGTTGTTAGTCCAGTAAATGCCTCCGTCTACATCCGCCTCTTCAACGGAGCGACGGAGCTTTGGCTTGCGAAGTACGAGGCTCAAGCCCTGATAGATGGGCAGTGGGTTCCGCTTGCAACAATGCCGGACCAAGACGACGGAGTTGACTATTATTTCTCGTCGAATCGGTTTGGAGTTGGTTGGCCTATGCCGAGGGCGATGGACCTAGGCATTGAAACTGAACGCCCAATACAACCAGGCGGGGTCGTATCGGGATGGGTGTTTTTCGCCTATCCCAAAGACGAGAGCTACGTACAAGAGCTTCGAATAGTGCTGATCGACCGCACGGGCTATCAGGCTGTAGCCATCGCTGACCCGACTCAGACGAATCTGACGGATGTGCATGGCGCAACCTTCCCGCAACACAGCCGCGCGCCCACAGCATTTGGCGGCAAACACATCGTTCGGTTTCCCGATATACACCAATAATGAAACGTAAGTCTCGCGACGGCGACACGCCGATGCAACGCTTCGAGGAGTTCGCGAGGCGCATCTTCTCCGTTTCCAAAGAGGACCTCAAGAAAGCCGAGGAAGAGGTCGAAGAGATTGTTGAGAAGATCGCTGAGCCCACGAAGCGGTCTACTCCTGATGAATAGGAGACTTGGCAGCGCGACCGGGGCGCAAGGCCCTTGCGCCACCGCTTCGCTAGATGGGAGTGCATCCACCCTCCAGCGGAGGCACGAGCAACCACGCGGCGCCAATCATCGCCAGCGCAACAAGAAGGAAGGTGAGAAGAATCACTGATCCGCGCATCTTGATAAGGCCGCCGAATACGGCGCTGATGATCACGACGGCAAGCGCGCCTTTCCAATAGAATATGGGCCCCAGAAGTGCAACCACTGGCGCTTCACCAGCCAATGATGGCCCGCACTCGCGTAGCCCCGCGACAAACGCTGCAACTATGCAGAGGATTAACCCGCCGATAGCACCTAGGATGGTGCGCCCGAAGGAGAACTGAATGGCTCCCGTCATCGGCGGCAGGCTCCTTGGCTTGGTAACGTATTCGAAGATCTCTTCGATCTCTTGCTCGGGTCAAGACGATACATCTGAGGCGCCTGAGGCCGTCCTACTTCCTTACTCTTCGCCGTCGAAGTAGTCCAAAGACTCCGAGCGCATGAGGCGTCGCTCCGGCGAGCGTACGGCCCACTTGTCGCTATCGGGATAATGCGTCGATTCGCCGATGGGATTGTCGGCAACGACGTAGACGACGAGCGTTTGCGTGGGGTCCGCAATGAGCTGATGCGGCTCGCCGGGCTCGAAGATGAACGCGTCGCCGGCAATGATCGGCGTCGATCCCTCGCTGTGACGCACGCTGCCCGATCCCGCGATGATGTGATAGAACTCCCACTGCGCGCTATGTGAATGATATGGATACGCCACTTTGCCGGGTGGGATCCGCAGAATCTCGACGTCGAACGGATGGCGCTCGCGCAGATCCGTCGAGAGCGGCTTTCGGCCGAGCGCCTCGGATATCTGGATGCCTTCGCCGGCAAAGCTCCCCTTCGGAGACGACCACGTCTGAGGCCCGATATCGTTGGTGTTGACCTTTCGCATGCGATTGGGTTCCTAGCCCGAGGAACGGCACGCCTGCCTGCCAAAGCGACATAAGCATGCAAAATCGCCGTATGGAGCGCTCCGCCGCCTACTCGGGCATCCTGGGCGCTATTCTCTTCGTGCTCTCCGGCGTGTTGCCGGGCCAGTTTCCGCCGGTTTCGGCCACGTCGGCAGAGATGGCGGCGTTTCTCTCGACCCACACATTCGGCATGGCCCTCGGCGCCTGGCTCGCCGTGCCCGCCGTTGCCTTCATCCTCTGGTTTGCGTACGGACTCTTCGACTATCTCCGCGATGCGTCGGATGGCGACCGCAGCCTCGGCCAGTGGGGTCGCGGCGGTGCGGTCATATGGGGCGCACTCACGCTCGCGAGTTCGGCGCTCCTGGCTGCCGCTGCAATCCGGAGCCCCGGCGCGACGGCCGTACTACCGACGCTCTACGTCTTCGACGTCGTGCTCTTCGTTTTTTCGATGGGCGCGTTCGCCGCGTTCGCTTTCGGCGTGGCGCACGAGTCCCGTCGTAAGGGCTTGATGCCGGGATGGCTGAATCTCTTTGGCTACTTGGTCTTCATCGTCGACTTCGTCTACACGCTCTCGGTCTTCGCGACGAGCGACACCTGGGGCGTCGCGGGATATGGAACGTACGTCACACCGATTCTCTCGGGGGTCTGGGTCCTCATCGCGTCGATCGTGCTTATGGTCTCGGTGCCGAGGAATACCGCTTAAGGCGCTGCTGCCCATAAGAGGCGCGCACAGCGATTCCGCCGGCGTGACGGGCTACGGCACATACGCCGCGCCGATCGTCTCGGCAATCTGGGTCTTCCTCGCGTTGATCCTGCTCCTGCTCTCCATTCCTAAGACCGCGCAAGCTCGCGTCTAGAAGACGACGATCGGCTTGACGATTTGCGCTTGCGCGAGCGCGCGGTGGGCCGCCGCCGCCTCCTCGAGCGCAAACGTCTGCGCGCCGACGCTTTTCGCGGATACGACGCCGCTCGCGACGAGCGCCAGCGCTTCGCGCGTGTCGTTCGGTCCGCTGGAATAACTCGCGACGAGCCGCAAGTCCTTGAAATAGAAACGCTCCGCATCGAATGCGGCACGAGCGGCTGGATCGAACGGGGTGAACATGACGACCGTGCCTCCGGGCCGCACGGTCGCAAGCGCGCTCCCAAGCGCCTCCGGCGTTCCGGGCCCGCAGACGACGACGTCCGCGCCCTCCTCGACCTCTCGCGGATGGAGCGCGAGCGCGCCGTTTTTCGCTGCGAGAGCGCGGCGCGTCTCGATGAAATCGCTCGCGAGCACGCGCGCGCCGAGCGCGCGCGCGGCCAGCACGTGCAGTTGCCCCATGATGCCGAGCCCCATCACGAGCAGCGTCTCTCCCGCACGCACTGCGCCCCTGCGCAGCGACTTCACGACGCAGGCGAGCGGTTCTACGAGCGAGGCATCTTCGAACGAGACGTCGTCGGGAAGACGCAGGGTGTCGCGCACGTTCTCGCGCGGAACGCGAAAGTATTCGGCCATGCCGCCGGGGTCGATGGCGCTCGCGCGCCACCGCTCGCACTGCACGAAGTCGCCACGCGAGCAAGCCGCACAGACAAAGCATGGTGCGTGATGGTGTGCGAAGACCCGGTCTCCGGCGGCGAACGCGCGGCCCGAATCGTCCGCCGGAGGCTCGCCCGGACCCACGGCCGCGACGACGCCCGCCGGCTCGTGACCGAAGACCAAAGGCGCTTTGCGTTTCACGTACCACCCCATGACGTCGCCGCTGCAGATCCCGCACGCGTGCGTCCGCACGAGCAGCTCCCCTTCGGCGATCTGCGGAACAGGTCGTTCTTCGATGCGAATATCGTCGACGGCATAGAGAACGGCGGCTCTCACGGCTCGATGCACGCTTTCATGCCTTCGCCCGAATCGAGGCGCGCAAACGCGCTCGCGATCTCGTGCAGCGGATACGTATGCGTGATCAGCGGCCCGACGTCGATGCGCCGCTCGACGAGCAGGTACCGCGCATCCCTGACGGCGCGCGGCGTAAAATGGAACGGGCTGCGCACGCGAACTTCGTCGTAATGCAGGCGCGCAGCCTCGAAGCTGACGCGCGATCCAGCCGCCAGCCCTCCGAAGAGCGAGACGGTGCCGCCCCGCCGCACGAGCGATGGCGCCTCCTCCCACGCGCTCTGCGTCCCCGTGCATTCGATTACCGCGTCGGCTCCGCGCCCGCCGGTTCGCTCGCGCACGACTCGTACGGGATCGGCCGCGCGGGCGTCGACCGGATCGAAGCCGTACGAGCGCGCGCGCTCGAGCCGCTCGGCGCGCCGCCCGATGACAATCGCATCCACGCCTCGCTCGCGCAAGACGAGCGCGTGCAGCAGTCCGAAGGCGCCGTCGCCGACGATCGCGACGCTTCCCTGGGGCCGCGCCGTCTCGAGCGAGTGCACGACGCACGACAGCGGTTCGAGAAACGCCGCTTCACGGTACGAAAGATCTGCCGGCTTGTGAAAGCAGTTCTGCGCGACCAGGGCCTGCGGAAGGGTGACGTAATCCGCATACGCACCGAGCACCATCGTCGACATCAGGCGCTCGCAGAGCTCCTCCTCTCCTTGCGCGCACCAGAAGCACGCGCGGCACGGTGCGGTGTGCACGCACATCACCGCATCGCCGGGCGCGAACGCCGTTACGCCTTCGCCGGCGGCCGCGACGTCGCCCGAGAACTCGTGGCCGAAGCGCGTCGGCGTCGGCATCTGCGGGTGACCGCGGCGATAGGTCTTCAGATCGGTTCCGTCGGTCAGCGCCGCGCGAACGCGCACGACGAGCTCGCCCGCCTGCGGCGTCGGCCGCGCCTCCTCGCGCAGCTCGAGGCGACCTGGCTCGAGCAGCACGGCCACCCGCGACGTCGCGCTCAACCGCGCACCGCATCTGCAGCCGCCATCGCGTAGCGCGCGATCGGATCGATCTCGACGTTCACGCGATCTCTCGCAGCGCGACTCCCGAGCGTCGTGCGCACGAGCGTCTCCGGGATCAGCGCGGCCTCGAACCATCCCTCGCCCACCGCAGCCACGGTCAGGCTCACGCCGTCGAGCGCAACGAAGCCCTTCTCGGCGAGGGCGCGCGCGAGCGCGTGCGGGCGTTCGACACGCATGCGCTTTCCCTGCCCTTCGCCGGTGACGCTGAGCACGCGCAGCGCCGCGTCGACGTGGCCGTAGACGAAGTGTCCGCCCATGCGGTCGCCGAGCCGCAACGCGTACTCCACATTCACGGCGTCACCTTCGCGCAAGTCCCCGAGCGTCGTACGCGCGAGCGTCTCGGGAACCACGTCGAACGAGATCGCGTCGCCCTCGATGCGCGTTGCGGTCAGGCACGCGCCGTCGATCGCGATCGAATCCTTTACGGACGGGTGTTCGTCTGCCACGCCCTCGCACGCGACGCGCAGGGTCGCGCCGGAACCGCCGCGTTCCAGCGCACGAACCGTCCCGCGGTACGCGACGAGCCCGCTAAACATCGAAACGTCCGCTGAGCATCGCGTCGCTCCCGACGCGCTCGAGCCGCTCGAACCGCAGGCGGCGGGGGCCGCCGTCGAGCTCAGTTCCGGCGAGAACCGGCACGGCCGCTTCGCCGCCCAGCACGATCGGCGCGATTGCCCAGTAGATCTTGTCGACCAATCCGTGCCCGATGAGGCGCGCCGCCAAGGTCGGGCCGCCCTCGCATAGCACGCTTGCGATTCCCCTCGTGCGCAGCGCTTGCAACGCACGCTCGAGATCGAGCTCGTCATCATCGGCGTCACCGACGTAGAGCACGTCGGCGACGCTCTCCAGCGCCGAGAACCGCGCGCGCCCCCCAGCCGGCGCCAGCACGATCGTGCGCGCATACCCCGGCACTGACGTGAAGATTCGCCGGTCCGCGGGGACGCCTTCGCTCTCGCAGAGCACGATGCGCACGAACGCGCGTAGCCGCTGCGCCGCCGGCCGCACCGTGAGCTGCGGATCGTCGATGCGCACTGTCCCCGCGCCGACCATGACGGCGTCGTACGCACAGCGCAGATCGCGAACGTAGAGCCGCGCCTCCTCCGACGTAATCCATTCCGCGACGCCCGGTCGCGATGCGACGTAACCGTCGAGCGACATCGCCATCTTCAGCGCGACGTAGCACCGCCCGCGCTCGACGCTGCCCGCAAAGATCGCGACGAGCTCCCGGGCTGCGTCGTCGCCGGCAACGTCGACATCCACGCCGCGCTCGCGCAACGCGTGCGCGCCGCCGCCGTACGACGTGGGATCCGTAGCACCGACGACCACGCGCGATACGCGCGATGCGAGAATCGCTTGCGTGCACGGCGGCGTCTTGCCGGCGTGTTTGCACGGCTCGAGCGAAACGTAGAGCGTCGCGCCGCTCGCGTTGCCGGCCTGCGAGAGAGCGTTGACTTCGGCGTGCGCCTCACCGGCACGATGATGGTACCCCTCGCCGAGCACCGTCGCGTCGCGCGCGACGAGGGCTCCCACGGGCGGATTCGGCGCGGTATTGCCGATACCGCGCGCTGCCAGCTCGTAGGTGCGATCGAGAAAGAGGCGATCGAGGTCCGAGATCACGACCGGCCGTGATTCGGCGCCAGCGCAACGACCACCGCTTCGCGCACCGTCGCACCTGCCGCATGCAGCGCGCTCGCGCAGTCGACGAGCGTCGCGCCGGTCGTGCACACGTCGTCCACGAGAACGACGCGCTCGCCGCCGAACCGTTCGCGGCAGGCGAAGCGACCGCGCGCGCCGAGCCGATCCGCCCGCGAACGGCCGCGTTGTGCGTCACGCGCCGCGTGGACGAGAGGCTCTCGCAGCGATATGCCGCCGAGCGACGCGGCAGATCGCGCAAGCTCTACGCCGCCGTCCATGCCGCGCGCTCTGCGGCGCGCGGCGGTCGTCGGGACCGGCACGAGGATCGAGCGCTCGGAGACCAACGCTGCGAGCCGCTCGCCGAGCGCTCGCGCGACGTCGCGGCGTCCGTCCTTCATGGCGAGGACTGCGCGGCGCAGAGAGCCCGCGTACGCGCCGAACGCGCGCACCGCGAGCTCCCCTCGGCGCTCGGAGCACGACTCGGCTTCGGCCGCGCACCGGTCGCAATATCCACTTCCTATTTCGCTGCAGCCACCGCACTGCGCCGGAAAGAGAACGTCTAATGTTCGCTGCCACATACTCTGCCCTTCACGCGTCGCAGCGGGGCGACGAGTCTCAGGGCTCGTCGTTGCCGACGATCGCGTTATCGAGGCGCGCGCCGGCAGCGACGCGGTAGCGGGAGCCGACGATCGAACCGGCAACGACCGCGCCGCGCTCGACGACTGCCTCCTGCCAGAGGATGCTGCGCTCGATGCGCGCGCCACTCTCGACGACGACACCGTCGCCGATGACGCTCGGCCCGACGATGACGGCATCCGGAGCGACCCTGGCTCCGCGTCCCGTCCAAACGTCGCCGCCTACGTGCGTCTCGGGCAGCGAGAACGTGCCGGCGAGAAGATCGCGCGTTACGCGCCGGTACTCGGCGGGCGTGCCGATGTCGCACCAGTAGGCGTCTTCTGCCGTGAACCCATAGAATGCGGCGCCATCCTGCTGCAGCCTCGGAAAGACCTGCTTGCCGAAATCGTACACGCTGTTTGCTGGAATGCGCTCGAAGATCAACGGCGAGAAGACGTAGATGCCGGTGTTCACGAAGTGGCTACGCTCCTCGCCGGGTTGCGGCTTCTCCTGAAATCCGACGACCTTCCCCTCGCCGTTGACGACGACCACGCCATACTCGCGCACGTCGTCGCGCTCCACCAAGCCGATGGTCGCGATCGCCTTGCGCTCGCGGTGAAAGCCGATCTGCGCATCGAGATCGAGATTCGTGATGTCGTCGCACCCGACGACAACGAACGGATCGCTCTCGACGAGAAACGGCTGCATCAGTTTTACGGCACCGGCGCTTCCGCTCAAGCTCGGCTCGTCGAGATACGTCAGGCGAACGCCGAAGCGTGAGCCGTCGCCGAGCGCGGCGCGGATCGCGTCGGCAAAGTAGAACACGTTCGTCGCGATCTCCGTGATCCCGAACCTCTTCAGGTACCGGATGACATGCGCGATATTCGGCTCGCCGAGCACCGGAACGAGTGGCTTAGGGACGGTCTTCGTCAACGGATATAACCGCGTCGAGAGGCCGCCCGCGAGAATCATCGCTTTCAGGAACCGCCCTCCTTCCTCGCGCCGAGCGCGTCACGTGCGACGAGCGCGACGAAGACCGGCAGTGCGAGTTGCCGCCGCCAGCGCTGCGGCTCCTTTAGCAGACGGTAGAGCCATTCGATCCCGAGCGTTCGCCACGCGGCAGGCGCGCGCCGAACCCTTCCAGCGATCACGTCGAACGATCCACCCACGCCGATGCCCACGCCGCAGCCCGTCGCACGGAGATGCTCGGCAAGCCAAAACTCCTGGCGTGGAAACCCGAGGCCGCAGAAGAGCAGCCGCGCCCCGCCGGCACGAACGTCTTCGACGACGCTTGGGCTCTCGCGCTCGTCGAAGTAGCCGTTCCGCGTTCCGGCAACGAGCAAGCCGGGATAGCGGGCGCGCAGCCGCTCGGCAGCGGCCTGCGCGACGCCTTGCGCTCCACCGAGAAAATAGACGCGAATGCCTTCGCGACCGGCGCCCGCGCAAAGCGCTTCGATCAGCTCGACGCCGGCGACGCGGCGGCGTAAACGCGCTCCGCGTCTGCGCGCGACCCAGAGCAATCCGACGGTGTCGCACAGCGAAAGGGCGCTCGCGTTGATCGCGGCGCGAAAACGCGCGTCGCGCTGCGCGTACACAACCATCTCGGTGCCGAGCGTCACCACCTGCGCGCCATCGCTCGAGTGCGCGAGCGCGAGGATGCGTTCGACGGCCTCGCGCGCGTCGACGTCGTCGAGTCTGCAGCCGAGGATTCGCACGCGCTTCCCTTAGGACATGGCGGCGGCGGCGTACGGCGCGAGCAGCGGCCGCAGCCGGTCGGCGAGCGCGGCCGGCATCGCATCGAGCGGCAGGCGGCACGCGCCGACATCGAAGCCGAGCTGCGCCATCGCCCACTTCACCGGAATTGGGCTCGACGTCGCAAACAGCGCGTCGATCAGATCCAAGAGCGATGCGTGAATGCGAGCGGCTTCCGCAGTCTCACCTGCGCGGAATGCATCGAACATCCGCCGATACTCGCGCGAGCAAAGATGCGAGGCGACGCCGACGACGCCGTCGCCTCCCAGGGCCAGCGTTGGAAGGAAGAGGTGATCGTCACCCGCCCACACGACGAATCCGTCGCCGCGATCGCGGAGAATCGTGGCGATCTGCTTGAGGTCGCCGCTCGACTCCTTCACCCCGGCGACGTTCTTCCTGCGCCGCGCAAGCTCGAGCAGCGTTTCGGGCAGCATGTTGGCGCCCGTGCGCCCGGGAATATTGTACACAAATACCGGCAGGCTCGTGGCGTCCGCAATGGCCGAAAAGTGCGCGATCATCCCGCTCTGCGGCGGCTTGTTGTAGTACGGAACGACCGCGAGGATCGCGTCGGCGCCGGCCGCCTCCGCCTCGCGCACCGCGCCAACCGAATCGCGCGTGTCGTTCGACCCGGCGTTCGCAACGACCAGCGCGCGCCCGGCGACGGCTTCCTTCACGCTGCGAACGAGCGCCTCGCGCTCTCGGGCGTCGAGCGTCTGTCCCTCGCCGGTGGATCCGGCCACGACGAGCCCGTCGTTTCCGCGATCGACGAGCCACGTCGCGAGCCGCTTGGCTTCGCCCGCGTTCACGCTGCCTCGAGCGTCGAACGGCGTTACCATCGCGGTGAGAATCGTCGCCGGTCGTTTCATGCTACGGGATCTCCGACGTCGAGCCCAAAGCGCCTGTGTACGGCCTCCTCCGCGCGCGCGCCGTCCTGCATCGGCACGAGCACGGAGATCGTCACGTTGCTGTCGGTGCAGTGAATGATCTCGACATTCTCCTCCGCGAGCGCCGAGGTCAGCTCGTAGATCACGCCGGGCGCCTCGCGCATGCCGTTCCCGACCACCGAGAGCTTGGCGCAGCCTTCGCGTACGCGAACCGCGAGGTTCAAGTCCCCGAGAAGGCGGCGCACGTCGTTCCCCCGATCGCCCTCGACGACGAATGCCACGCCGGCCTGATTGATCGTAACCTGATCGATCGAGACGCCGGCGCCGGCGATGCGGCGAAACATCTCGATCTCCGTCTCCATTCGCCGCGTCGCATTTTCGATGTCTCCGCGAATCACGCGCACCCATGTGAGACGCTCCGAGACGGCGACGCCGGTAACGGGCCGGTGGTGATCGACGCTTTCATCGACGAGCGTTCCTCGATCCGTGGCTAGACCGCGAATGCGATACCGCGTCCCGGTCCGGCGCGCGTACTCGGCGGCCTTGTAGTGCATGACCTTGGCACCGTGCTGCGCGAGCTCGGTGACCTCTTCGAGCGTTGCCCGCTCGACGCTTCGCGCGCCGCCGATGCGCTGCGGGTCGGCAGTCATCACGCCGCTGACGTCGGTGTAGATGTCGATGCGCTCGGCGCCAAGCGCGTGGCCGATGGCGATCGCCGAAAGGTCCGTACCGCCGCGCCCGAGCGTTACCACGGCACCGCTCTCGCTCGCGCCTTGAAACCCGGCGACCACCGGAACGGCACGCCGCTCGAGTACTTCGCGCAGCGCCGCCGGATCGACGCGCAGGATCGTCGCGTCCCCGAAGCGCTCGTCGGTGACGATGCCAGCTTGCGCGCCCGTCAGCGCGACCGCCGGCGTACCCGCCGCTTCCAGCTCCTGCGCAAAGACCGCAGCTGCAATCATCTCCCCCGTTGCGAGCAGAAGGTCCGAATTGCGCGTGCTCGCGCGCCCGTCGACGAGAGCGAGCAACGAATCCGTTGCATATGGCTCCGGCGCACGACCCATCGCGGAGACGACCGCAACGACGGCGTGGCCTTCGCCCAGCGCTTCACGCATCCGCAGGCGCGCCATCGCGCGCTGCTCCGCCGTCGCAAGGGAGGTTCCGCCGAACTTCAGGACCGCGACCGAACTCATCGCACGAGCCCCTTCTCCATCAGCAGCTCGAGAATCTGCACGGCATTCGTCGCGGCGCCTTTGCGCAGTTGGTCGCCGACGCAAAACAGGCTGAAGCGATGGCCCGACGCGTCGGTCGCGCGCAGCCGAGCGACGTGCACGTCGTCGGTCCCCTCGACGTCGAGTGGCGTCACGATGCCCGAGCGATGGAAGACGATCGACGGCGCGCGCTCGAACGCCGCGCCGAGGTCCGCAACGCTCGTGGAACGCTCGGTCTCGAAGAACACCGCCTCCGAATGAGCCGTGCGTACGGGTACGCGGACGCACACCGCGCTCAGCTCGAGCTGCGGGAGGCCGAGCATCTTGCGCGACTCGTCGCGCACCTTGCGCTCTTCCCCGCTCTCGCCGCCGGCGTCGAGCTCGCCAATCTTGGGAACGACGTTGCGCACGACGTCGCCCTCGCCGCGATCGAAGGCTTCCAACGCGCCTCGGCCCGCTCCGCTCACGGCCTGATAGCTGGCGACGTGCACGCGGCGTAAGCCGGCGAGATCGCGAACGGGAGCGAGCGCCGTGCAGAGAATGATCGCCGTGCAGTTCCCAACGGGAAAGAGACGATGTTCCGCGCGGACGGCATCCGCATTGACCTCCGGGATCAGCAACGGCACGCCGTCGCGCATGCGAAAGGTTGCGCTGTTGTCGATGACGACGATGCCGTGCTTCTCGAGAGCCGGCACGAACGTCTCGCTCGCATCCTCACCGCCGGCAAAGAAAATGACGTCGAAATCGCGTAGGCGCTCGGGGGTTGCCGGCTCGACGTCGAGAGCGACGCCGCGAAAATGCACCGCGCCGGGCCGCGACCGAGAAGCGAACGCCTCGATACGCTCGATCGGGAGATCGCGCTCTTCCAACACGCGCACGATCGTCTCGCCGACGGCGCCGGTGGCTCCGACGACGGCTACGCGGATGGCGGCTCCTTCGCACCTTCCAGCACGGCATCGATGCCGACAACCAGGCGATCGAGGCGCATCACCCCACGCACGGCCGCAAGCATGCCGGCAACGAATGCTTCGCGCGAGAGCGTGTCGTGACGGATCGTCAGCACTTCGCCGTCGCTTCCCAAGAGGACCTCATGGTGCGCGACGAGCCCGCGCAACCGCACGCTGTGAATCGGAATCTCCGCTTCGTATCCTGCCGCCGCGATACGCTCGGCCGTAAGCAGCGCCGTGCCGGACGGCTTGTCTTTCTTGCGGTCGTGATGCAACTCGACGATCTCGATCGTCGGAAAGTGGCGCGCAGCCTCGGCTGCAAATCGCATCATCAAGGCCGCGCCGAGGGAGAAGTTCGGAACGAGAATCGCCCCGACACCGTGCTCCTCGGCTTCGCGGGCGAGCGCCGCGCGATCGAAATCGCTCCACCCCGTAGCACCGATGACGGGCCGGACGCCGGCGCGTATCGCCGCACGCGAGATCTCCACCGTCGAAGGATAGGTCGTGAGATCGAGCAGCACGTCCGGTTTGGTCTCGGCGATCAGCGCCGCGAGATCGTCGTAAAGGATATCGCCCTCGATCCGCTCGCGGGCGAGTCCACCGGCATAGTCGATACCATCAGCTTCACGCAGGGCGGCGCGGGCCACCGTTCCCATTCGCCCGAGTGCCCCGGCAACCGCAACCCTAATCATGACCGCATGGGCCGAATCGAGACTCTCTTATATTTTTTCCAAGGGAGCGTATTTGAGCATCAACATCTTCTGCCCGACGTTTGGAAAGTCGATGGTCACGAGTCCGTCGCCGCCCGCGCCTACGACGCTCGCGATCTTGCCCTCGCCCCACTTGGGATGGCGCACGCGATCGCCGGCACCGAGCTGCATGTGCATGCCCGCCCCGGCCGATTCGTGAATCGAAACCTCGCGCCAGCGGCCGCCCGTCGGCCGCGGCAACGCAACACTCTCGCCTTCGAGGAACTGCAAGCCCGGGATTTCGTCGACGAAACGCGAGCGCGGATATGCGTAGCTATTCCCGAAGATCGCGCGCCGTTGTGCAAACGTCAGGTGCAGACGCTCCATGGCTCGCGTGATACCGACGTACGCGAGGCGCCGCTCTTCTTCGATCTCGTGCTCGTCGTTCTGCGTGCGCGAGTGCGGAAAGACGCCCTCCTCGAGCCCCGTGAGAAACACGCTCGGGAACTCCAGGCCTTTGGCGCTGTGCAGCGTCATGAGCGTGACGTAGGACGCACGCTCGTCCAGGGCGTCCACGTCGCTCACGAGTGCGATATTCGAGAGGAAACCCGCAAGCGTCGCCTCCGCTTCGGCGGCGTGATACTCCCGGGCAACGCCGACGAGTTCCTGAAGAGTCTCCAAGCGGGCGCGGGCCTCGTTCGTCTCTTCCGACTGCAGTTCGCGAACGTATCCCGAGCGCTCCATGACCGCAACGAGCAGATCGGGAACCGACATCTCGGCGATGCAGGACCGCAGCTCCCCAATCAGCTCGGCAAAGCGCTCCAGCTCTTTGAGCTTCTTCGGGACCGCCGTACGCAGAACCGCGTTGTCGAAGATCGCCTCGCCCACGGACATCGAGGCCGCGTTTGCCGCTTGGACGAGCGCGCCCAGCGTCTGCTGGCCGATGCCGCGACGCGGTACGTTGACGATGCGCTTGAATGCGATCGCATCGGCGGCGTTGAGCACGTAGCGCAGGTAGGCGATGACGTCTTTGACTTCGGAACGCGCGTAAAACCCGACGCCGCCGATGACGCGATACGGGATGCCGTCGGAAAGCATCGCCTCTTCGAAGACGCGAGACTGCGCGTTCGTGCGGTACAGCACGAGAAAATCTTGATACGCCGCGCCGTCACGAACCGCGCTTTTGATCTGCTCGACGACGTATCGTGCCTCGTCGCGCTCCGTTGCCGCCGGGTAGACGATGATCGGGTCGCCTTCGCCGCGCTCGGTGTAGAGGCGCTTCGGCGCTCGCGAGCGGTTGTTGGCGACCAAGGCGTTTGCCGCATCGAGAATGCGCTGCGTGCTGCGATAGTTTTGCTCGAGCTTGAAAACCGTTGCACCCGGGAAATCCTGCTCGAAGCGAAGGATCATCCGATGATCGCTACCGCGCCACGAATAGATCGACTGATCGTCGTCCCCGACGACGGTGACGTTACGATGGAGCTCGCCGAGAATCGAAATGAGCCGATACTGCGGCAAGTTGACGTCTTGATATTCATCGACGAGGATGTACTGGAACTTGCGCTGATAGCGTTCGCGTACGGCGCCGTCAACCTCGAGCACGTCGATGGCACGCAAGATGAGATCGTCGAAATCAAGGCTGTTGGATGCCGCGAGTCGACGCTGATACTCTTTGTAGACTTCGCCGAACCGCTCGCCGAGCGACGTCGTCTGTTTCTCGAGATACTTCTCCGGCGAGAGCATCGCGGTCTTTGCGTTGCCGATTTCGTGCAGGCACGCGCCGGGCGAAAGCTGGCGATCGTCGTAATCGAGATCGTCGACGATCTCCTTGAGAAGCTGGCGTTGGTCGGTGTCGTCGATGATCCCGAAACCGGGCGAGACGCCGACGCGCGAACCTTCGCGCCGCAGCAAGCGCACGCACATCGCATGAAACGTACCCGCCCAAATCCCACGCGCCTCACTGCCAACCATGCTCTCGAGACGCGATTTCAGCTCCCCGGCGGCTTTGTTCGTGAAGGTCAACGCAAGAATGCGATCCGGGGCGACGGTGAGCTCCCGAAGAAGATACGCGATGCGATACGTGATGACGCGCGTCTTCCCGCTGCCCGCACCGGCGAATACCAAACACGGGCCGTCCGTATGTCGAACGGCGGCGGCTTGTACGTCGTTGAGGGCTTCGGTCTCGAGGATCATTTGCACTCTCTTCGACAGAGTGCGAGGAGTTTCATCTAGGAGGCTGTCGGAGTACGGCTAGGAACTAGCGCGCGACCGCAATGTCCGATTTCCGCCGCGTAGCAAGCGCGTACGCGGCCGCGAGCGCCGCCAGCGTCGACTCCGCTCCCATGTTGCGGTTCGCGGAGCCCGCACCGAGGCCATCGTAGCAGCCTCCGCCGTGCTCCATGACGATTCCCTCGGAGTTTTCGCCTTCGAACCACGCCATTGCCAGCCTCGCGGCAGCGCGATGCGTCTTCTCGCCGGTGGCGTCGAGCGCCGCTAGCTCCGCATCGACCATTGCCGCCGCTTCGAGCGGTTGCTGATCGTATCGCGGTCGCTCCCCGCCGCGCCGATACCATCCCCGGTTGCCGATCGGCACGAAGACGCCGCCCTCCAAGGCGATCGACTCGTAGAACGCGAGCGCCAAGAGACCGCCTTCGGTGTACTGCCGCTCACCCAGCGCCGCGCCCGCACGCAGCAGCGCTTCGGGAAGCCGTGCCACGTCGTAGGTCATCTCGTCGCCAAACCACGTCCATGTCGCATCGCTCGCAGCGGCGAGCCGTTCGAGCGAACGCCCGGCAAGCGTGCGCAGTGCCGCGGCGTAGGCCGCATGCGCTTCGGCTTCGTGCGCGTGCGCGAGGCCGAGCACGGCGTATGCCTCGGCAAGAGGGTGGCCAAGCCAGTCCACGCATGCGAGCCCGCGACGAAAGGCGCGCTGCGCGACTCGGCGCCAGCGCGCGTCGGGTGCGTAGCGCAACGCGTACCCGAGGCCCCACAGTGCTCGCCCGTTGCTGTCTTGCGTACCGAGCTCGTCGAGCCAGCGCCGGTCGTAGCTCATGAAGTTGTGAAAGCGTCCATCCTCGCACTGCGCGTCGACGAGGAACGAGAGATACGTGGAGCCGAGCGCACCCGCGCGATCGTCGCCGGGATCGATGCGCATGCGCGCCACCGCGACGATGAGCGCGCGCGCGACATCGTCCGTGCAATAGCCCGTCGAACGATTCGGAACGTTCTCGTTCGCATGTTGAATGACGCCGACGTCATCGCTTAAAGTGGCGAGATAGTCGAGCGGGGGTACCCGCTGCGCCACTACGCGGTTCCTACGAGCTCGATCGGCCGTGCCGGAAGCAGCTCGGTGAAGAGCCGCCCGTACTCCGCCGCAACGTGCGGCCACGTCATCTGCCGGCCGAAGCGATAGGCACGCCGTTCGGTCGCGCGCCGTAGCGATGGATCATCGAGAAGCTCGACGACCCGCGCCGCAATCGCGCTCGCGTCTTTGAACGGCACGACGAAGCCTCGTCCGTAGGCTAAAACCTCTTGCGCGTACAGATACGGCGTCGAGACGATCGCCTTGCCGCAGCCGACGGCGTAGGCCAACGTGCCGCTCACGATCTGCGTCGGATTCAAGTAGGGCGTCAAATAGATGTCGGTCGCGCCAAGGTAGCTGATGATCTCATCGTAGTCGAGATATTTGTCGACGAGCTGCACGTTGTACTGCAATCCGTAGCCGTGGACCATCGCTTGGAGCGACTCGCGGTACGACTCGCCCTCTTGCCGGCGCACGACGGGGTGCGTTTCGCCGAGAATCAGATACAGCGTCTCCGGGTGGCGCGCGACGACCGCTCGCATGGCTTCGATCGCGTACTCGAGGCCTTTGCCGCGATTGATGAGCCCGAACGTCGAGATCACCGAGCGTTCGCCGATGCCGAATGAGGCTTTCGCGGGCTGCGTTCCTTGGAACGGCACGTCTGGAACGCCGTGATGGATCACGAGCAGCTTCGCAGGATCGACGCGGTAGATGCGCTCCAGAAGCTCGCGGCCCGTCTCAGAGAGCGCCACGACCTTCGAGGCATATCGGCAGAGCCGGCGCGTGACGTCGAGCATCTTCTCGTCCGGTTCCGGCAGCACCGTGTGCAGGGTCAGCACCGACGGCTTGGTGAGTGCGCAGAGCAGATCGACGAGCCACTCGCCGCGCTCGCCGCCGAAGAGCCCGTACTCGTGCTGGACGTTGACCAGCTCCGCGCGGTGCGCGTTGATGAAGTCTGCGGCGCGGACGTGGCTGCAGCGATCCGCCTGGCTGATGCGCGCGACGACCTCGCGGCCGTAGCGGCGCACTTCGCCGCCGGGCTCGTCGATAGCGATAACCTGACTTCGCGTCCCGAACTGCCGGTCGAATGCCTCGACCATGTCGCGCGTGAACGTGGCGATTCCGCACTCCCGCGGAGGGTAGGAGCCGAGAAAGAGCACGCCGGGTACGCCGGCGGTTCGGAGCGTCTGCAGCGATCCGGGCATGCTTCGATTCTACCCCGGAAGCCCTAGCCATAACTAGCGGGAAAGCCTCCGCTAGGTAGCTACCGGTCGCTCAGTCTGCTACCTGGAGCTATCTTTGCCCCATCCGGGACGAGGTACCCGTGGCCGATGACGGTACCCGCGCCGATGGCAGCCCCTGCCCCGACCCGGACGCCTGAGGCCAGGATTGCCTCGTCGACGATGGCGTGGGGGCCGACGCGGACATCGTCCCAGAGGACCGAGTCCCTCACGACTGCGCCGGCACCAACCCAACAGCTGCGACCGAGCACGACGTTCGGACCCACCGTAGCACTCGGGTCGATCGACGTTCCGGCGTCGAGGTGCACGGGCTCGACGATAGAGCGCTTGTCCCTGACATCTGCGGCCCCACTGCCCGTAATCCCCGGCTCGACGAGCAGCGGCATCGCGCCGGTGAGCACGTCACGGTGCGCTGCGAGATAGTTCTCAGGCCGGCCGATATCGATCCAGTAATCGTTCGTGACGTGCGCGTAGAGACGTTTGCCCCCGACGATGAGCTGCGGAAAGGTCTCGCGCTCGATCGACACCGGGCGGCCGGGCGGAATCGCATTCAGGACCTCGCGCTCGAGCAGATACGTTCCCGCGTTGATATCGTTGCAGGGCGCCGTTCCCGGTGGCGGCTTCTCGATGAACGCCGAGATGCGGCCGTCGTCGTCGTGCACGACGCAGCCGAACGCCGACGGATCCGCCACTTGAATCAGATGCAGCGTTCCCGTACCGCCTTTGCTCCGGTGAAACTGCAACATCGCGCGCAGGTCTAGGCTCGTGAGAACATCGCCGTTGAAGACGAAGAACGGACCCGTGATGTACTCCTCGACGTTCTTCAGCGCGCCCGCGGTTCCAAGAGGCGTCTCTTCAATTGCATACCTGATCTGCATCCCGAAGTTCGCGCCGTCGCCGAAGTACTCAGTGATTGCGAGCGGCATGTATCCCGCCGCCAGAATGACGTCGTCGATGCCCGCTTCGTGCAGCCGCTCCATCGTGCGCGCGAGGAACGGCACACCGGCGATGGGGACCATCGGCTTCGGGGTCCCATACGTCAGCGGACGAAGGCGCGTACCCTCGCCGCCGACCAGAATTACCGCCTGCACTTCAACCACCGACCGTGGAAAATCGCACGAATTCCTTCGTTTTCCTGCCCGCCGGTCCATTGCGAGGGTCCGCGCGGGTCGTGTAGTATATCCCGCGGGCGCTTGTGCGCCCATAGTCCCGGGTCGTTCAATGGCAGGACTGCAGACTCTGAATCTGCGTATGGTGGTTCAAATCCATCCCCGGGAGCCACGGCCCCATCGTCTAGAGGCCTAGGATGCCTGGTTCTCAACCAGGTGACGCGAGTTCGAATCTCGCTGGGGCTACGTTCTGAAAAGCCGCGCATTGCCGGCGCGGCTTTTCCTTCGAGGACCTTGTACAGCGGACGCCTGCAAGGTAATGGCAACGCACGGCCCGATGCTTGCGATTAACCGCTTTCCTTCGATCCGTTGCAGCGCCCCTTAAGGAGGCGATGTCTTTACGTGCTCGTCGTGAGTGGGTCGACGTGAAGACGTGGCTGCCTGCACGTATCGTAACCTCGCCACTCGCGCCTCCGCTGGTCCATGAACGTCACGCGAATATCTTCCGCGCAGGCTCCCGTGATCGAGAACGTGCGGCTGCTGCCCGGCGCGATGACCTCCGAGGGTCCAAGCCAATCATCGCCCCAGTCTTCATCGGTCGTCGGCGAGATTTGCACGTACTCGATCGCGCCCGACGCTGCGTTGGAAATGGTGAGATCGTGGGGCGGTGTCGAGGACGCAGCCAATACGACGCTGAGGCTCGGCTGCTGACAGGTATCGTAGTTGGGCCATTCGCGCTGCCGATGCGAAGCGAACGTTACGCGAATGTCCTCCGCGCAGCCGCGGGTCATCGCGAAGGTGCGGCTCTGACCGGCCGCGATCTCCTCGCTGCCGCCAAGCCAGTTCTCACCCCAGTTGTCGTTCGCCGGCGGCGAGATCTCGACGTCGCGAATCGCGACGGAGCTTGCGTTGGAAATCACGAGATCGTGCGGGGGCCCGGATGCCGGCGCCGACGCGACGCTGAGAGTCGTATTCCGGCACGTGTCGTAGGCGCGCCACTCGCGCACCTCGTGATCGGCAAACGTGATGCGAATGTCTTCGCTGCAGCCAAGCGTGACGGAAAACGTGCGGCTGCGGCCGGCGCCGATGAGCTCGTTGGTGGCGAGCCAGTTGTCACCCCAATCGTCGTCCGTCGGAGGAGAGATTTTGATCGACGCAATCGCGGCGGAGCCCGCCGCGTTATCCACGACCAGATCGTGCGGTTGCGCCGATGCGGCCAGCGGCAGGATGGTAGCCAATATGGCTGCGCTTAGCAGCACGCGAAGCCAGCGTAGCATAGGCTGCTTGCGTTCTGCGAAACGCCATCGCCTACCCGCCGCGACCGGTCCACGGGTTCGGAAAGGCTTACGCTACGGCGAGTCCGGGACGGAGCGCTCGGCGCGAGCCGGTTTCCATGAGCCGATCGCTGCCTCCGGATCGGCGGCGAGTTCTTCCTTCAGGCGCTCGACCCAGGCTTCCGTGTAGAGATAGTCGCGATGCGCGCGGTCGTAGAGCGCGAAGCGCGTGTCCGTGCACGCGGGATCCGGCGTATTACTGGGCGGGCGAACTCCGTAATGCCTCCAGGCGAGCGTATGCAGGTAGAGAGAAAAGCTTGGGAAGATCGTCTGCACGCGCGCCACGACTTCGCTTGCTTTCAGTCGGTTGACGTTGATCGCTTCGATCTGGCGATCGCGGATGATGACGCGTGCGTTCTCGACCGCCTCGGCTTCTTCCGCCGAGAGCTTTGACAAGTCGACGAACTCGACGGGAAGATCGCGTGCCGCAGGCGATGCTTTCGGCATCAGGTAGATGCGAAAATCGTACGCCTCGCTGACGCGAACCGATGGATCGAGTCGGGCTTCGTAGGAATCGATGAATCGCGTGAGCGAGCTCGGCATCCCTTCGTATGCTTGCTCCAGAAGAAGCGCAGACTCCGTCGTGAGCGACGAGAGAAAGACGGGGAAGCGCAGTGCATCGGCAAGCGATGCACGCGCTCCGAACTCCGCCACGAGCGTCCTTTCGAAGTTCAGGAGCAGTGCGTTGATCTTCCCTGATACGAGCGTCTCGACGAATCGTAGCCGCTTGCGGCTAAAGCGATGCGCTATGCGTTCGTGGAGCTCGATGAAGAACTCGAGGTTCGCCCGCACCGGGCTCGCCGCGCTCGGAAAGTATCGGCGTAGGCGCGATGCGAGCTCCGCGCCGTCCAGCTGCTCGATCCGGCCGCCCTTTGCAGCAATCGCTCGCAATGCGTGACGCCATGCAGCGAGCATGTGCGCCAGAAATCCATCGAGATTCCGCTCGTGACGGTCGTTGAACAGATCGCACGCGAGCAACGCTTCTTCTCGCGCGGCCCGTAAATCGTGCACCGTCTCATCCCGCGGTCAGAGAAGAACGACGTAGAGCGTGTAATCGGAACGGCCGCTGTTGTCCGTGAAGTGCGTAAACGTGCGAACGCCGAGTCCCGTCATGCCGTACTCGATGACGACCCGCGTCACGCTGAAGCTCGACGTGAACGTCGCGGTGCCCCATGCGCCGAACCGCGCGTGCGCCGTGCCGCCGTACACGTGAAGAGGACGAAGACCCCAGTCGCACGGCGTTGGGGAGCACGAGCCCCACACGCGAATGCCGTATCCGCCGCCTGCCATGCGAGCGACGGCGACGCGTACGACTCCGCTGCCCGAGCCGTTCCATATGCGTACCATTCCCGGGACCGCCTGCTGCGCGCTCGTAGCGACTGGAAGGGCCGCGAGTCCCAGGGCGAGGATGAGCGAGGCAAATCGAAGCATACGCCTGCCTGTTACGCGCGCGCACCCCGCTTCCTGCGCTCCGCCTCTACCGTGCACGGATGACGAAGCGCTTACGGCGGCTGCGCTGCCCGTGAACGAGCTGGACCGCACGTGCGCTCACGCCGTAGGTTTCGCAGAGAGCGCGAATGCATGCTGCGTTTGCGGCGCCTTCGACGGCACGTTCGCGAACGCGCACGACGACGAGACCGTTCTCCATCGAAACGCCGGGATGCTTCGCCCCCGGCTTGACGAGAACGTCGATAATCACCTCGGAGGCATTGCGCTGACTCGCTGGATCATCTCGCGCATCGCGTAGTCTTGAACCCCGCCGTTCCAGCCGAATATCTGCCAGTGATCGTCACCCGGCGCGAAGACGAACTCCGCGTCGCTTCCGAGCGGGGTAGTCGCGGCCTGCATTAGGCGTACGGCCTCCTCCAAATGGAACGTGTCATCCGTCCCGACGAAGATGTGAAGCTTCCCGCCAAGCTCCGGCCCTAATTGCGCCCAATGCTCGACGAGGAGATGCGTGATGTCGAAGTGCTCCTCCCAATATCGCGCGACGTCCGCGTCGATAGCGCCGGTCTTTCGATTGAAGAGCCGTTCGGGAGAACCACTCGCCGACCTCGGGCTGAAGACGTCATCGTACGTATCCATTTGCCGTCGCGCCCAATCTTCGCGGCGCACCATATCCCGCAACGTCATCGTGTCGTGTCCGCGGACGCGCGATATCATGTACGGTGCTCCTGCGGCGTCGACGTAAAAGTTCTGCGCGGGAGCCTTCGTCAGATCCGGGCCGACGAAGTCGTGAAAGTCGACGGGATCGGGCGAGACGGCCCACGCCCCATTAAAAAGCTGGGGATACGTCACTTGCAGCCACAGTGCAGACCACGCGCCCGAAGAGTGCCCGAAGAGGAAGCGCGCGTTCGGCGAATCGATCGTGCGAAAGTGCGCATCGGTGGCCGGGATGAACTCGTTTGTGAGCGCCGTTCCCCACGGTCCGTCGTTCGGCGAGTCGACGAACTCTTGATGGATCGCTTCGTTTCGAAACTGAACCATCCCGTCGAGAACCACGATGATGAACTGCGTCCCGAGCGCGCGCATGGGTCGTTGCCAGCTCAGCTCCGTTTGCTCGTCGATCGTGAACGGGCCGTCGAAGGCTGGGATGACGTAGATGACCGGATAGCGGCGATGCGCTTGCGCGTAGTATGAGTCAGGCAGCAGAACGGTGGCGTACATGTAGGCGGCATGCCCGAGAAACCCGCTAAGTGCCCGGCTTTCGAAGCGGACGCTCATGATCTGCGGCTCGCCGGCAGCGGCGATCGCGGCGTGGCAAGCGGCGAATGCGGCAAAGAGTGCTGCGAGGAGCGCGCGACGCACGGTGAGCACGTTCTCCGACGGCCACGTGCGCCCTTGACGCAAACTTAACCGCGACAACCCCCACCTCCCGATACAGCGCGGGCTGCGCCGCCGACAACTCGGAGTAGGGAGTGACTTTCACTTTGGATACTGCGGGTATGGCTCCCCTGACGTTCGCGAACTCGACCGTCACGCGGGGGCAACGGCGCATGGCGCTACGCATCGCGATCGCGATGGCGCTGGTCGCCCTTATAGCAACGCTTTTCGGCAGGACGCCGGGCCATAGCAATCCGGGCGTGCTCGCGGCGCTGATCGGCGCCGTTACGGTCACGGAACTTCTGTCGGCGTTTCTTCTCTTCCATCAGTATCTCGAGTGCCGCGCCACGTGGCTCGCAGCCGTCGGGGCCGGCTACTTCTTCGCCGGAATCTTCATCGTCGGCTATCTCCTTACGTTCCCGCGAGTCTTTTCGCATAGCGGATACTTCGGTGCGAACGAGGAGACGGCGCTCTCGCTGTGGTGCGTTTGGCACGCCGGTTTTCCGCTCGCGATGATCGCGGCTGCCGCGATGAAGCGCGCGTCGCTGCACGAACGCTCATCAAAGAGCGGCGCTGCAACGCTGTCAATCATCGTTGCGGCCAGCATGGTGACAGCGGCAGCATGCGTGTTCTTCTTCTCTCGGTACGCGACAGCGCTCCCGCTGCTGATGAGCGGCACCGGCTTCACCCCGCTGATGGTGGGCGTCGTGCTTCCCGTCATCTGCGCTCTGGACGCGCTCGCGCTCGTCATGCTCACGCGATCGCAGCCAGAGTCTGCCGTCGAGCTCTGGCTCCCGATCGCCGTGCTGGCCTCGATGCTCGACGCCATCATGGGCGTCGTTGCCGACCGCTACTCAGCCGTCTGGTATGTCGGGAAGTTCTTTGCCGTGACCTCGTCGAGCATCATGCTGACCGTTTTCTTGACCGAGGTTGCCGCGATGTCGCGGGCGCTCGCACGTTCCAATCGCGAGCTCCACGCACTCTCCGAGCACGTCGCAAAGCACGACGCAGTAACGGATCTGCCGAATCGACGGCACTTTCAGGAGCGGCTTCGTGACGCGCTCGCTCGCGCCGACGGACGTGACACGCTCACTGCAGTCTTTCACCTCAATCTCGATCGGTTCCGCACGATCAACGACGCGCTGGGAGCGGCCGCCGCAAACGGCTTGCTTCAAGAGATCGCCCGCAGAGTCCACGCATCGTTACGAAGCCAGGATTTCGCCGGCTGCGCCGGTGGTGACGAGTTCATGATTCTCGCGCCGGAAATCGATCGCGCGGTCGACGCCACCGCCATGGGCAACGACATCTTGGCGGCGCTTCGGCAGCCCTATCTCGCCGGAGGCCAGCGCGTCTTTCCGTCGGCGAGCGTTGGCATCGCTGTCGCCCCGAGCGACGCGCGAGACGCGGAAGGCTTACTCACTGCCGCCGCGGCCGCAGCCGGCTTGGCCAAGCGCGATGGCGGGAATCAGCTGCGCTTCTATTCCTCGGCGCTGCACGACGCAGCTGTCGCGCACATCGCCCTGGAGGCGGATATGCGCGCCGCGCTTCGGCGACGGGAGTTTCGTGTCGCGTACCAGCCGATCGTCGATATCACGTCGCGCCGCGTCGTCTCCGCAGAGGCGCTCCTGCGCTGGCAGCATCCGCGGCGCGGGCTGGTACCGCCCGACGATTTCATACCGGCAGCCGAACAGAACGGCATGATGGTTGCAATCGGAGCGTGGGTGCTGGATACCGTCGCCGCACAGCTACGGCAATGGCGCGACCGCGGCATCGCCGTGCCGGTCGCCGTCAACGTCTCCGTGCGCGAGTTTCAGGATCCGGCATTCTACGATCGCCTCTCGGCTGCGGTTTGCCGCCATTCACTCGATCCGCGCCTGTTAACGATCGAGATCACGGAATCGCTCGCTGTCGACGACAGCGAGCAGACGCGGCAGACGCTCGTGCGGTGCCGCGAGCTGGGCGTGGGCGTTTCGCTCGATGACTTCGGGACGAGTCACGCCTGCCTCGCAAACGTGAAGAGGCTTCCGATCGGCGCGCTCAAGATCGACAAGGGCTTCGTGCGCGACCTCGCGACGAGCCGCACGGATGCCGCGATCGTCACGGCGATTCTCAGCTTCGCGAAGAGCTTGGAGCTGACGACGGTTGCCGAAGGCGTCGAAACGATGGAACAATTGCAATGGCTTCGCACGGCGGGATGCCCCAGCGCGCAGGGATATCTCTTCGCGCGAGCGCTGCCTGCAGCGGAGTTCGAATCATACGTGCGGGCCCGTCGGCACGCCGGAAACTCCGCCTCGATCGCCTCTGCCTGAACGGGGCTCCGGCTACTCTTCTCCGAGAAGAACTCGTGAAACGTAAAAGCGCCCGGCTAGCCGCCCGCCATGGCGCCGACGACCAGAAACGGCTCGGCGCCACGCGCGACCGCCTCCGGGAGCGGAGCGTCCGCCGGCTCGTGCGAAAGGTCGTTCGCGCACGCGAAGAACCGCACGTACGCGCGCCGACGTTTCGTCTCTCGATCGCGGATCGTCCCTTCGAGTACCGGATAGCGTGCCTCGAGCGCATCGAGCACCGCCCGTTGCGTCGCCGGTTCTCCGACGGCGAGCAGCACCTCGCCGTCGACGTGCGCGAGCGTGCGTAGATGTGCGGGGAGCACGACCCGGATCACGGCAGGGTCTGCACCTCGACTGAGAGGACGGCGGGAAGATCGCGCACGATGCAGTTCCAGCTATCGCCTTCGTCGGGCGAGACGTACACCTGGCCGCCGGTCGTGCCGAAGTAAATGCCGCACGAGTCGAGTGCGTCCACGGCCATCGCATCGCGCAGGACGTTGACGTAGCAATCGCGTTGCGGCAGCCCCTGCGTCAGGGGCTCCCATTCGTTCCCGCCGCTGCGGCTGCGATAGACGCGCAGTCTGCCATCCGGGGGAAAGTGTTGCGAGTCGCTCGTGATCGGAACGACGTAGATCGTCTCCGGATCGTGTGCATGAACGTCGATGGGGAAGCCGAAGTCCGTCGGGAGGTTTCCGCTGATCTCGTGCCATGAGGCACCGGCGTCATCGCTGCGCATGACGTCCCAGTGCTTCTGCATGAAGAGCGTCTCGGGCCGGCTCGGATGCATCGCGATGCGGTGGACGCAGTGGCCGACCTCAGCGTCCTCGTCGGGAATCTGCGCGGAGCGCAGCCCACGATTGATCGGTTGCCACGTCACGCCTGCGTCGTCGGAGCGAAACGCTCCCGCCGCCGAAATCGCAACGAAGATCCGTCCGCGATCCCGCGGATCCAAGAGAATCGTGTGCAGGCACATTCCGCCCGCGCCCGGCTGCCACGACGGCCCCGATTCGTGCGTGCGCAAGCCGGAAAGCTCGTGCCAGGTGTCGCCGCCGTCGGCGGACCGGAAGAGCGCCGCGTCCTCGGCGCCGGCATAGAGCGTATCGGGATCGTCGAGCGAGGGCTCCACATGCCAAATCCGCGTGAACGTCCACGGACGTTGCGTGCCGTCGTACCACTGGTGCGTGCCCGCATCGCCGTCGTACGCAAAGGCGCTCCCGACCGCCTCCCACGACACGCCGCCGTCGCTGGAGCGCTGCATCACTTGCCCGAACCACGCGCTCGTCTGCGACGCGTAGATGCGGCTCTGGTCCACGGGTGAGCCTTTCACGTGGTAGATCTCCCACCCCGCAAAGTGCGGACCAGCGACGCTCCATCGCTCGCGCTTGCCGTCGGAAGAGAGAACGAACGCGCCTTTGCGCGTTCCCACGAGGACCCGAACGCTGCTCATCGCGCGCCCTTCGCGGCGCTTGCGCCGCGAGCCTGGCCGGGATACGCAGGCGTCTTGCGAACTCCTGGCCGATGCGCCTGCGCGTAACCCTCGGTCTCCTGTACGTGGTCTTCGCGTGGGCGCTCAATACCGTATTAGTGAAGCTCGTCTTCGCCTACGTCGATCCTCTCGCGTTCATGGCGATGCGCTTCATCGTGATGCCGCCCCTCGCGCTCGCGATGGTTCGACTCGCCGGCGAACGGATCGCATTCCAGCGGCGCGACCTTCCTCTGTTGATCGCATGCGGCGCGTGCGGATACGGCGTCTACCAATACTTCTGGATGCTCGGTCTCGCACACACGACCGCCTTTGCTTCGGCCCTTCTCGGCAGCCTCGCCCCGATCTTCACGCTCCTGCTGCTCGCGCTGCTGCGATACGAGCGAGTAAGCGGCATTCGTTGGATAGGCGCCGGCATCGCGCTCCTCGGCATCGCGATCTTCGAGGGTGCGTTCGCCGGGCAAGCCACGGTGCGGCTCGGCGACGCACTCACGCTCCTGGCTGCTGCGATCTTCGCGGGCTATAACGTGCTCTCGGCCAGGCTGCTTGCCCGATACTCGCCGCTCTCACTCGTCGCGCTTACGATGTGCATCGGCGCCGTCATGGTGATACCTGGCGGCATCTGGTCGATCGCGCACGCGAACTTCGCCCGCATGCCCTGGCACGTTTGGGCGATCTTCGCCTACGCCGTCTTCTTTCCCATTCTCCTCACCTACCCGGTCTGGACGTGGGCGATCGGACGGATCGGACCGGCGCGCGTCTCGCTCTTCTCCTACGTCGTGCCGATCCTCGCCGGACTCTTCTCGATTCCGCTCCTCCACGCCGCCATCACGCCGTACGAGATCGCGGGAAGCCTCGTCTGCATCGCCGGCATGGTAGTCGCCACCGTCCTCGCGCGCTTCTCGATGACGCAATGGTGGGCGTCGCGGACGGTAGGCATCGAGCGCTGATTTTCCGTCTCGATTCCCGAAGCCGGCGCGCAGCTAACACTGCTGACCGTCACTTGCTCCGAAGCGACAAAGAAGAGAGGCTCGCGTTCGCGAGCCTCTCGGCCGATTCGATTCGTAGGGATGCGTTAGTATGGGCAGTAGTAGCCGGTCTGCGGATCGTAGTACGGCACCCACTCGTAGCCATCCCAGTACTGGCAGATGTCCGGTGAGACTTCGTACACGAAGACGTTGATGCCGTTGAACGGGAACCAGAAGCCGAAGCGGCCGCCCCACCAGAGCCACGACGCGCTGCCCCAGTAGTTGTGCCAATAGCCGTCGTACCAACGCCCGCCGTCGTTGTCTTCCCAGCGCCCGCCGTACGCGCCGGGGTTACGCACGTAGTAGTTGTTGACGGTGCGGTGTCCGAAGTACCCGACGCGATTGCCGCCGCGATTGCCGCCCGTGTATCCACCGTGGTTGTAGTTGCCGGGATTGCCGCGATAACCGCCCGTGTATCCACCGTGGTTGTAGCTGCCGGGATTGCCGCGACTACCGCCCGTGTATCCGCCGTGGTTGTAGCTGCCGGGATTGCCGCCCGTGTATCCGCCGTGGTTGTAGCTGCCGGGATTGCCGCGATAGCCGCCTCCCGGATTGCCTTGGTAGCCGCCACCTGGATTCGGGTGATAGCCGCCGCCCGGATTGCCGCGATAGCCGCCTCCCGGATTGCCCTGGTAGCCGCCACCTGGATTCGGGTGATAGCCGCCGCCCGGATTGCCGCGATAGCCGCCACCTGGATTGGGGTGATAGCCGCCGCCCGGATTGCCGCGATAGCCGCCACCTGGATTGGGGTGATAGCCGCCGCCCGGATTGCCGCCACCTGGATTCGGGTGATAGCCGCCGCCCGGATTGCCGCGATAGCCGCCGCCGCCGCCGCGATTACCGCCGCCGCCGCGATAGCCACCACCGCCGCCGCCGCCGCCGCCGCGATTACCGCCGCCGCCGCCGCCGCGATTACCGCCGCCGCCGCCGCCCGAATACGAGTGACCGCCTCCGCGGCCTCCGCCATGCTGCTGCGCTGCAGCCGGTACGGCCGTCAGTAACAAACCGGCGACAAAGGCGACGCTGAGCGCCTTGGTCACGTAGGCCGGTACGCGATCTCTTTCCATCGGGGTTGCCTTTCTGCGGCCCTGGGGGCCATGAAGGAGATGATCTATTCCGGTCAACGCGTGCGAGGCCCCAAAGGTTCACTGCGGGCCGGCGTTTTGCCCGTCACCCGCATGGGAGTCGTTCCCGCAGGAGTGCAACCGGGCGCCCCGTACGTCTCTCTTCGTGAAGGCGCTGGGCTCAGAAGAGCCCGCGACTTCGTTATCTCTCGGTGCAAGGCATTTGGGTAACTTCGTGATGATGAAACCGGACGACGAAATCGCATTTCTGCGCGCGCGCGACGACAGCCGCGTCAAGTACCGCCAGATCAAGAACCTAAACGCGCTCAAAGAGGGCCTTGCGGGAATCACGCCGGTTCACCCGATTCTGGCAGCGGACGTCAAGGCGTTGCCGGGAATCATGGGCGTCTTCCAACTGCACGGGCAGACGCTGCGCCACTTGCAAGAGCGCTATCCCGAAGAGGAGCGAATCGGGCAGGCGATCTCGCTGTGGGAGGACTGCTACCGTAGTCTCGCCGGATAGGGCGTGACGATCGAAACGGTCGAGTCGCACACGCAAGGAATGCCGACCCGCGTAGTCGTTGGCGGGGTCGACTTGATTCCCGGGGAGTCGATGTTCGAACGCCGCGAGTACGCGCGCGAACATCTCGATGGCCTTCGCCGCTATTTGATGTGCGAGCCTCGCGGTCACGGCTCCATGTCGGGAGCGATCCTCATGCCGCCGTGCGACCGGCGCGCCGACATCGGCGTGCTCTTCATCGAGGTGACGGGCTTCCTTCCGATGTGCGGCCACGGGACCATCGGCGTCTGCACGGTGCTCGTGGAGCGCGGCCTCGTCGACGTGCGCGAGCCGCAAACGACGATCGTACTCGACACGCCGGCGGGGCTCGTCCGCGCGAGCGTCGCCGTCGAAGGCGGCCGAGCGACGAGCGTCACGCTGACGAACGTTCCATCATTCCTCGCTCTGCGCGACGCGGTCGTCGACGTCGAAGGCTTCGGCGCGCTCGCCTTCGATCTCGCGTACGGCGGGAACTTCTACGCGATCCTTCCCGCGCGCAGCGTCGGACTGACGCTCGCGTTACACGAAGCTCCCGAGGTGATCGAGCGTGGAATGCGTATCATGCGCGCCGTTCGCGAGCAGCATCGCTTCGAGCATCCGGTCGAGCGACGTATCGCGGAGCTGCGTCACGTGCTCTTCACCGCGCCGCCCGCCGGCGATGCCGACGCCAAAGGCGCCGTCGTCTTGTATCCAGGTACGCTCGACCGCTCCCCCTGCGGCACAGGTACGAGCGCTCGAATGGCACAGCGATACTTTCGCGGAGAGCAGCGTCTGCAAGAAGCGTTCGCGCACGAGAGCCTTCTCGGAACGTCATTCCTCGGACATCTCGTCGACGAGGTGGCGCTCACGCAGAGCGTGAGGGCGGTCGTGCCGGTCGTTCAAGGCAGCGCCTGGATAACCGGCGACGCACGCTACGTCCTCGATCCCGAAGACCCGTTTCCACACGGATTTTCCATACCGATGGCGTAAGAGCCCCGAGTGCCGCGCTTCGCCGGAGTCTACGTTGCCGTTATCACGCCGTTTACGCACGACGATCGCGTCGACGAGGCGAGACTTCGCACGCACGTCCGGTGGCTTCTCGATCGCGGCGTTCACGGCATCGTCTCCGCGGGCTCGTGCGGGGAGTACGCTGCGCTTGCCGATGCAGAGCGCACGCTCGTCGTCGAAACGGTGGCAGACGTTTGCCGGGATCGCGTGCCGGTCGTCGTCGGAACCGGCGCGTCCTCGACGCGCAACGCCGTGCGCTGGGCCGAGCATGCCCGGCGGTGCGGTGCCGCCGGCATCATGGCGTTGCCGCCAAGCGCGTACCGCCCCAGCCGGAGCGAAATTCGTGCGTGGTACGAGGCGCTCGCCGCGGTCGGCCTTCCGATCGTTGCGTACAACAACCCCTTCGATACGACGGTCGATCTGACGCCGGAACTCCTCGCGGAACTCGCGCCCATCGAGAATCTCGTAGCCGTCAAGGAGTACTCGGGCGACGTTCGCCGCATTCCCGAAATCCTCGATCGCACGCGTCTCGAGGTCATCGTCGGCTGCGACGATCTCGCTCTCGAAGGCATGCTTGCGGGCGCGACCGGCTGGATAGCCGGCTTGAGCAACGTGCTCGCGAGCGAGAGCGTCGAGCTCTACGATCTCGTACGCGCCGGCGAGATCGAGAGAGCCGCGAATCTCTACCGGCGCCTCCTTCCACTCTTTCGCTACGACTCCAAGCCGACGTTCGTCCAGGCGATCAAATACGCGTTCGATCTCATCGGCAATCCCGCCGGAGCACCGCGACCGCCGCGTCTTCCTTTAGAAGACGCGGACCGCCGGACGATCGCCGCGGCGCTCGAAGCCTTTCTTTCCATTGCCCAACGCTGACGTCGTCGTCGTCGGCGGCGGCATCGTCGGTACGTGCACCGCAATCGAACTCCAGCGGCGAGGCCGTGCGGTCACCGTCGTCGAGCGCGACGAAATGGGAGCCGGCACTGCCGCGGGCAGCGCAGGATACCTCGCCTACGACGACATCTTTCCCATTCCGTCGCCCGCGGTGGCGGCGGGTCTTGCGCGCATGCTCTTCGACAAGCGCGGTCCACTCGTCGTCGCACCCACGTACCTGCCGCACCTCGCGGGTTGGGGCCTGCGTTTTCTCTTGGCGGCCCGGCCGGAGGCGGTACGACGCGCGATCGCCGCGCTCGCGCCGCTCAACCGGCTTGCAGCGCATGCGCACGACGACCTCGCCGCGCGCGCGGGAGCATCGCGCTATCTCGTTCGCGAGAGCGTCTTTCACGTATGCGCGAGCGCGAAAACGCTCGAAATGACGGCGAAGCTCATCCCGGTTCTCGCCTCCGAAGGGTTTCGCGCGGAAGCGATCGATCGTGACGCACTCCTCGCCGCCGAGCCGATCGTCTCCCGCGACGTCGCCGGTGCCGTCGTCTTTCCTGACTCGCACCGCTGTACGAATCCAGGCGCCTACGGCGCCGCCTTAGCGCAGCATTTCCGCGCCAATGGAGGCGTCGTGCTGCACGCACGAGCCGATGCAGTCGAGCCGTTCGGGAACGGCTGGATCGTGCGCGCGGGAGCCGATGACGTTCGCGCCCCTCGCGTCGTCATCGCCGCGGGCGCGTGGTCCGGCCGGTTGTTACGCGGACTCGGGTATTCGGTTCCCCTCGAAAGCGCGCGGGGCTATCACCTCATGCTCGCGCAGCCCGGCGTTGCGCCGACGCGGACGCTGCTCTTCGAGGAGGATCATTTCTGCGCGACGCCGATGGAAGACGGGCTGCGACTCGCCGGAACGGTCGAGTTCGCAGGACTCGACGCGCCGCCGAACTTCTATCGTTCGGACCTCCTCTACGAGATCGCGCGCAAGTATCTTCCACAGCTGCGACGGGATCCAGCGACGCGCTGGATGGGGAATCGGCCTTCGCTACCGGATTCGCTTCCCGCGATCGGCGAGCTGCCTCGACACCCCGGTATCGTCGTAGCGTTCGGTCACGAGCGCCGGGGCTTGATGCAATCTGCAATTACCGCGCGCTGCGTTGCGGATCTGCTCGAGCACGAGGCGCCGCCGGTCGATCTCACGGCCTTTCGCATCGGACGGTTCTAGCGGCATGCGTACGCGCGCCCGGCCGGGACCCATCGTCTGCATCGGCGCGGCTGCGCTCGATCGCATCTTCTTCACCGAGCAGCCCGCGCTGGTGGGAACGTCGAATCCAGCGCGGGTCCGCAGCGGATTCGGTGGCGTCGCTCGCAACGTCGCCGAAAACCTTGCGCGCCTGGGCGCCGACGTCTCGCTCTTCTCCGTGGTCGGTGACGACGAGGGCGGACGCGCGATGCTGCAGCAGCTCGCCGACGCCGGCTGCGACGTGTCAGGCGTTCGCACTCTGCCGCGCGCCGTGACGGCGGAGTACGCAGCCATCATCGGTCCAGACGGCGAGCTTTTTACCGGAGCGTGCGACGCGCACGTCCTGGAATCGCTCTCGATCGAGGATCTCGATCGCTGGCTCGCAGCGGCCGCCGATGCGCAATGGGTGTTTCTCGATTGCAATCTCCCGAGAGCGATCCTCGCAGCCTGCGTGGATCGCCGGAGCGCCGCTCGCTGGCGTCTCGCCGTTGACGGCACGAGCGTCGCAAAAGTGCGCTCTTTACCCGAAGACCTATCGGCGGTCGACTTGCTCTTCGCGAACCGGGACGAAGCCGCGGTGCTCGGACGATGCAACGCACGGAATACCGTAATCTCACGCGGCGCGCAGGGCATCTCGATCGTCGCCGGTAGCGAGCGCACCGAGCTCTGCGCGCCCTCCGCGCGCGCGGTGGACGTCACGGGCGCCGGGGACGCTCTGATCGCCGGCACGCTCTACGGGCTGCTCCAGGGCCGCACTCTCGACCACGCCGCTCGCGCCGGTCTGCGTTTGGCAGCACGCACGGTGGAATCGCCCGCGGCGGTTCCGCGATGACCCGCATCCTGCACTACTCGCAAGAAGTCGAGCGCGCTCGAGCAACGAGGACGCCGATCGTCGCGCTCGAGACGACGATCCTCTCGCACGGTATGCCGTTTCCTCGCAATCTCGAGACCGCACGCGACATCGAGCGCGCCGTGCGCGGCGCCGGAGCCGTTCCTGCAACGATCGCCGTTCTCGGCGGCCGGATCCACGTCGGGCTCGACGATGCGCAACTCGCGCACATAGCGCAGGCGCCGATGCTCAAGGCCGGCCGTTCGGATCTCGCATATGCGCTGGCGACGAACGCCGACGCGGCGACGACGGTCGCGGCCACCGTGCATTGCGCCGCGCTCGCTGGAATCGCGGTCTTCGCGACCGGCGGCATCGGCGGCGTCCATCGCGGCGTCGCACAAACGATGGACGTCTCGGGCGATCTCGACGCGATCGCGAGCTCGCCGGTCGCCGTCGTCTGCGCGGGCGCGAAGGCAATCCTCGATCTTCCCAAGACGTTGGAGGCGCTCGAGACCCGCGGCGTGCCGGTCGTCGGCTACCGCACGAGCGAGTTCCCCGCATTTTGGAGTCGCTCGAGCGGGCTGCGCCTCGCGCAGCGGCTCGACACGCCGGCAGCGGTCGCCGCCCTCGTGCGCGCGCAGACGGCACTGGGATTGCGCTCGGGCATCGTCGTCGCAAACCCGATCGCTGCGGAGCATGAGATCCCCGCAGCCGAAATGGAACGGTACATCGCGGATGCCGTCGCCGCCGCAGCAGCCGCACGGATCGGTGGAAAAGAGCTCTCGCCGTGGCTCCTCGACCGTTTGCTGACGTCGACTGCGCACAAGAGTCTCGACGCGAACGTCGCGCTCGTGCTATCGAACGCTGCACTGGCAGCCGAGATCGCGATCGCTCTGGCGTCCTAGCGACCCTTACCCGACCAGGTCGTGCCAGCTCCCGGCATGCAGGCTCACGCCGTAGTACTGCGCCGCGGCGCGAATGTTCTCGAATGCCAGCGCGCGCTCGCGATCGCTTGCGCCCGCGACCTGTGAGAACCGTGCGATCGCGCTGCGTACGTGCGCGGCGTCGACGAGGGGCTCTTTACGCTCCTTTGGAAACGCGAACGCGCTTGCGGGCATCTTCGCGCGCGGCTCGTGCGCGCGCAGCGGCCTCCACGTTATCTCCATAGAGCACAGCATAGCTCGCGGATGTTTCCGCCGCGTTGCCGGGGCAGGAAACTCTCGCCGCGAGCCTTTATCTTCGCGGGATGGAGTCGTATCCGCGCGATCTCGTCGGCTATGGTTCGCGCCCGCCTCACCCGCACTGGCCCGGCGATGCGCGCATCGCGGTGCAAATCGTCCTGAACTACGAGGAAGGTTCCGAGTATTCGATACCCGACGGTGACGAGCACGCGGAGACCTATCTCACCGAGGTGCCGGGGGCAACGCTCGGCCCGGGCAAGCGCGACCTCATCGTCGAGTCCATTTATGAATACGGCAGCCGCGCCGGATTCTGGCGCTTGATGAGAATCTTCGCCGAGCGCCGGCTGAGCGTGACCATCTTCGGTGCGGCGCTCGCGCTCGAGCGCAATCCCGAAGCGGCACGAGCGATTCGCGAGGCAGGGCATGAAGTCTGCTCGCACGGCCGGCGGTGGGTCGACTTCTCCGGGATGAGCGAGGAACGAGAACGCGAGGAGATGCGGCTCGCCGTCGAGTCGCTGACGCGCACGATCGGCGAACGCCCGTACGGGTGGTATTGCCGTTACGCGCCGAGCCTCAATACGCGCCGCCTCATCGTCGAAGAGGGCGGATTCCTCTACGACTCCGATGCCTACAACGACGATCTTCCGTATTGGGTGCGCGTGCGCGACAAGGATCATCTCGTGATTCCCTACACCCTGGACGCCAACGACATGAAGTTCTCCGTAGCCCCCGGGTTTACGTCGCCGTCGGGATACTTCGAGTACCTCCGCGATACGTTCGACGTCCTCTATCGCGAAGGCGCAACCCAGCCGAAGATGATGTCGATCGGCTTGCACTGCCGTCTCGCCGGCCGTCCCGGCCGCGCCGCGGCGCTCGAGCGTTTTCTCGATCACGTCCTGTCACACGAGCGCGTCTGGACGTGTCGCCGCGTCGAAATCGCCCGGCACTGGATCGCGGAGCATCCTGCGCGGTGAGCGCGGTCGTCGAGCGACTCGCCGAGCTGGCGCAACTCGGACGCCACGAGACGGGAATCGATCGCGCTCTCGCCACGCCGCAGGAGCGCCGCGCTCGCGAGGCGTTCGCCGCTTGGGCCCGGGCGCGCGGCTACGCGCTCACGCAAGACAGCGTCGGCAATCTCTTCGCGCGCAGAGACGGCGTGCGCGACGGAGCTCGGCCGATTCTCGTCGGATCGCATCTCGACACGGTGCCGACCGGCGGCGCGTACGACGGCGCGTACGGCGTGGTCGCCGCGCTTTGCGCGCTCGAGGCGCTCGACGAGCGCAACGCGGCGACGGAGCATCCGGTCGAAGCCGTTGCGTGGGCCGGCGAGGAGGGCAGCCGGTTTCCCCTGGGTTGTCTTGGCAGCTCCGTCTTCACGGGGGCGTACGATGTCGCGCGCGCACTCACGCTCGCAGACGCTGCCGGCACGACGCTAGCACAGGCGCTTGCGGCCTCCGACGGCGGACTGCTCGACGGCGTTCCGAAGCGCAGCGAAACGCGCGTTGCGGCGTACGTAGAGCTGCACGTCGAGCAGGGTCCCGTGCTCGAGCGCGAAGGCGTTTCGCTCGGCATTGTTACGGCCATCGCGGGGCAGCGACGGTATCGCGTCGTCGTCGAAGGGACGAGCGGCCACGCGGGGACGGTGCCCATGTCGCGCCGCGGAGATGCGCTCTGCGCCGCAGCCGAGATGATCCTTGCAATCGAGCGGGCGGCGCTCGTCGCCGGCGAGAGCGTCGCAACGGTCGGAAGCCTGACGCTCGACCCGAACGCGACCAACGTCATTCCGGGACGCGTCACGTTCTCCGTCGACATTCGCTCTCCGGACGACGCGCGCATCGACGCGGTCGAAACCGCACTGCGCGAGAGCGCGGGCAAGGTGAACGCACAGCGCCGCGTCGCCGCTGCAATCGAACGCCTCGAAGCGCGCGCTCCGACGCCGATGGATCCGAAGCTGCGGGCTGCCATCGCGCGAGCGGTCGCACCGATGGGAGAGCGCGCCATCGACGTTCCGAGCGGCGCGGGTCACGACGCGATGTGTCTTGCCCTCATCGCGCCGACTGCCATGCTCTTCGTACCGTCGGTTGGCGGACGGAGTCACGTAGCCGAAGAAGAAACCTCGCCGCACGACCTCGAAGTCGGCGTTGCGGCTCTCGCGGCCTCGATCGTCGAAGTCGATAGGCTCGTCATCTGATGAAAGGCTGACGGTTGCGATTCTTCATCTGCGGCTCCGCGCTGCGCGGCCAGCCGGATCACAAGAACCTCGGCTCGGCGCGCTTCGTGGGCGAAGCGAGAACGGCGCCGAAGTACCGGCTTCACTCCGTCAAGAACGGCTGGCACCCCGGCATCTATCAGGTCCGCGACGGCGGTGTCTCGATCCTCGGCGAACTCTACGAACTGAGCGACGATCAATATAACGACCTGCTCGCGGGAGAGCCCCCCGACATGTACGAGGCGCAGATCGAACTCGACGACGGTTCGTTTGCCTCGGCAATGCTCTATCCGCGCGATCTCATCGAGCGCGACGACGAACCCGACATTTCGCACCTCGGGAGCTGGGCCACATACAAAGCGCAGCCCGAATAGCACACCTTAGGAGCCTAGGTTCCCCGGTACGTGCTGTAACCGAACGGCGACAGGAGCAGCGGCACGTGACAGCGCTCCGAGACCTCGCCGATTCTGAAGCGCACCGGGACGTCGGTGAGAAAACTGGAGATGCCGTGGTGCGTGAAATACGCTCCGGCGGCAAAGAGCAGCTCGTAGATGCCCGCATCGAGCTCGCCGCCGAAGGGTGCTGCGATGCGGCCGTCGGCATCGGTCACAGAGGCCGCGACGAACGCCGCCGAGCCGGATGCGATTCGGTAGAGCGAAACCTTCAGCTCGGTGGCGGGCACGCCGCGCGCGATGTCGAGGACGTGCGTCGATAACGGCATTTCAGGGAACCTCCGCTCCGCGTGCGATCCAAGCGCCGATTTCGTCGCGCTCGCGCTGTGTCATGCCCGTAACGTTACCCAGAGGCATCGCGTGCGTCTCCACCGCCTGCGCCTCTATGCGCTGGGCATTCGAGCGAACCTCTTCGGGCGTGTCGAGCAGGACGCCGTTCGGAGCGCTCGCAAATCCCGGCTGCGTCGGGTGTGCCGAGTGGCAGACCGCGCATCGCTCCCGCACGATCGGCGCGATCTGCGCGAAGCTGACCGGTCCAGCCATCGCGGAGCCATGCGGCGCGATCGCCAGTGCCGCGACGGCGATCAGCACTACGGCTGCGATCGGAAGCCCCCACACGAGACGGCGGCCGTATTTCTCGTGGCTGAGAATGAAGAAATACCGCACGAGCACGCCGGCGAGGCCGAGCGCGAGGAGCACGAGCCACCCGAACCGGCTTTGGTATGTCATCGGATAGTGCCCGCTGATCATCGTGAAGAGCACCGGCAGCGTGAGATACGTATTGTGCACCGAGCGGGTCTTCCCGCGTATTCCCGGCAGGGGATCGACCGCCTTGCCCGCCCGAATCTGCGCCAACATCGCGCGCTGACCGGGAATGATGACGTGCGCGACGTTCGCGACCATGATCGTTCCCATGATCGCACCGATGTGGAGATAGGCGGCTTGCGGGTTGAAGAGGTGCAGCAGCGCCCACGCGAGCGCTGCTAAGAAGACGAATACGGCGACGCCGAGGAGGAGGGGCTGCCGCTGGAGCAGCCTGCAGAGGCCGTCGTACACCACCCATCCGAGCACGAGCGACGCGATGCTGATCGCGATGGCCTCCGGGCGCGTCAGCGACATGACGCTGGGATCGATGAGAAACGTGGAAGCGCCGACCCAATAGACGACGGCCATGAGCGCGATTCCCGAGAACCACGTCGTATACGCCTCCCATTTGAACCAGTGGAGCGTCTCCGGCAGCGGCTCGCCCTTCGGTCCCGTCAAGTACTTGCGATTGTGATAGAAGCCGCCGCCGTGCACGGACCACAGCTCGCCGAGAACCCCGGCCTGCTCGTCCTGCGCGTGCCGCGGACGGGTCAGGTTGTCGTCGAGCCAGACGAAGTAGAACGACGTTCCGATCCATGCGATACCGGCCGTAAAATGGATCCACCGAGCGATGAGGTCGAGCCACTCCAGCGCGTACGCACTCATGCGACGGCATCCAAAAGGCGCAAACGGGCGATCTTGCCGATCTCCTCCAGCGCAGACGCGATCTCGGTCGCGCGGTCGTTACCGAGACGGCGCTCCAGCGCCGCGAAGATCGCGCCCTTCGTGTGTTCGCGCGCGCAGATGACGAACGGAAAGCCGAAGCGCTCGCGATATGCGCCGTTCAACTCGTCGAATCGCGCCATCTCCGCCGGCGTCGACGCGGCGAGACCCGCGGCGGCCTGCTCCTGCACCGATTGCACCGTCAATCGCCCGCGCCGCGACATGTGCCCGCCGAGATCCGGATGCGCGCAAATGAGTTCGACGCGCCGTTCCTCGGGGGCCGCGGCGACGGCCGCGAGCATTGCGGCGAGCAGCGCTTCTGCGTTTGCGAACGGACGGCGGCTCCACGCCTCTTGCGCGATCCATGGAGAGCCTTCGAAAGTGAATCCGACCGCCGCGACGAAAGCGGCGCGGTCGGCAGCATTGAGCTGCGCGATCGTGACTGCCATAGTGCTATAGGAGAGTCTTCTCTACGATGGCCACGCTCCTTCTCCGCCACGCCACGCTTCTTGCGACTTTCGACGACCGGGACCGCGTCTTCGAAGACGGCGGGCTCTTCGCCCGCGACGGCGTCATCGAGCGCGTCGGCTCGAGCGCGTCGCTTCCCGACGGCGCCGACGAGGTGATCGACGCGCACGGTCTGGTCGTTCTTCCCGGGCTCGTCTGCACGCATCACCACTTCTATCAAACTCTGACGCGCAACGTTCCGGCGGCGCAGAACGAGGAGCTCTTCGCCTGGCTGCGAGCGCTCTATCCGATCTGGGCGCGACTCGACGCCGATGCGATTCGCACGAGCACGGCGGTCGCCATCGCCGAGCTGCTGCTCTCCGGTTGCACGACCGCTGCCGATCACTGTTACCTGTGGCCCAACGGCGCGCGCATCGACGACGAAATCGAGATCGCGCGATCGATGGGCTTTCGCCTTCACGCATCGCGGGGTTCGATGTCGATCGGCCGTTCCCGCGGCGGCTTGCCGCCGGACGACCTCGTCGAGCCCGAAGACGACATTCTCGCCGACTGCGAACGGGCCGCGGGCGCGTTCCACGACGCCGCGCGCTTTTCCATGACGCGCGTCGTCGTCGCGCCCTGCTCTCCGTTCTCGGTCTCGCCCGGGCTCATGCGGGAGAGCGCCGTCCTTGCGCGCAGGCACGGGCTCACGTTACACACGCATCTGTGCGAAACGCTCGACGAGGAGCGGTACTGCCTGGAGACCTTCGGCAAGCGCCCTGCAGAGTTCGCCGAATCGCTCGGATGGAGCGGCGAAGACGTGTGGTTTGCGCACGCGGTGCATCTGCGGCGCGAAGAGATCGAGCGGCTCGGAGCGAGCCGTACCGGCGTCGCGCACTGCGCCACGTCGAACATGCGCCTCGGGTCCGGAATCGCTCCGCTGCGTCATCAAATGGAAGCCGGTATGCGCGTCGGCCTCGGCGTCGACGGCTCCGCGTCGAATGACGGCAGCCACATGCTCGACGAGGCACGCCACGCGTTGCTCTTACAACGCGCAGCACGCGGGACGATTCCCGATCGAGGCCCGATGCTGACGGCCCGCGAAGCACTTCGGCTCGCCACGCGCGGAGGCGCCGCGGTGCTCGGGCGCGACGACATCGGTGCGCTCGCACCGAACATGGCTGCCGACTTCACCGGTATCCGCGTCGACGGGCTCGAGACCGCAGGCGGCGCCGTCCACGACCCGCTCGCAGCGCTCCTCTTCTGCCGCATCCCAGGTGCCGAACTCACCGTCGTCGCGGGAAGAATCAAGGTTCGCGACGGTGCGCTCGTCGGCATCGACGTGGCGGCGCTCGTCGCGAAGCACAACGCCGTCGCGCGCCGCCTCATCCCACCGTGACGCGTTGCGCCTGGATTGCGCGAAGCACGCGTTCCGGGGTCATCGGCAGATCGCTCACCCACGCACCGGTCGCGTCGTGTACCGCAATCGCGACTGCCGCTGCGAACGGAACGAGCGCCATCTCGGCCATTCCGCGTGCGCCGTACGGTCCGTTCGGATCCGGGTTCTCGACGATGACCGGATGGATTTCGGGCATGTCGAGCGCCGTCGGCAAAAGGTACGTCGAAAAGTACGGCGTGAGGATCTTGCCGTCTTTACAGATGAAGTTCTCGGTGAGGGCGAAGCCGACGGCTTGCGCGATGCAGCCTTCTATCTGTCCTTCGACCTGCTGCTTGTTGATCGCGCGCCCGACGTCGTGGACGCTGATCGCGCGAACGACCCGCACGAGGCCGGTACGAACGTCGACCTCAACCTCGACCGCCTGCGCGACGTAACCGTAGCAGTAGTTGGGGGTACCGTCGCCGGTCTCGAGATCGAGCGCCGTCGTTCGCGGAGCGCGGTACTGCACGGTCGCCTCCGGCGTTTCGCCGGATAACCAGCGGCGCCGCGCTTCGTCGCAAGCGTCCTTTACCGCGCGCCCGCCCATGAACGTCATCCGCGACGCGGATGCCGACCCTGCGTTGGGCGCTTCGTCCGAGGCGTCGGTGATCATCTGCACGCGCTCGAGATCGAGGTCGAGCGCTTCCGCAGCGATCTGGCGCAACACGAGATGCGCGCCCTGGCCGACGTCGGCCGTTCCGATACGCACGCGCGCGCCCCGAATTGCCACCGACGCGACGTCGAGCTCGACGGTCGCGGTGGCCTGTTCGGGAAATCCGAACGAGTATCCGACGTTCTTGATGCCGCAGGCGACCCCAATGCCGCGGCGCAAGGGCGAGAGGCTGCCGTTGCGCAGCGGCACGGGCAAGAGCGCGTGCGACTCCTCCACGCAGCGTGCGAAGACCTCACGTACGCTGACGCCTGATGGCAGCGGCCGTCCCGTCGACTCGACGTCTCCCTCGCGGTACAGATTCTTCCTCCGAACGTCGTCGGGATCGAGTCCGAGCGCGTGCGCGAGGCGCGTAACCATCGATTCCGCAGCAAAATGCGCCTGCGGGGAGCCGAATCCACGGAACGCCCCGCTCGGCACGTTGTTCGTGTAGCACACGATGCCGTCGGTTGCCACGTTAGCGATCGCGTACGGACCCACGGCGAAGATCGTCGCGCACTTCAGCACCTCGGCGGAGGTCGACGCGTACGCGCCGCCGTCCGCAACCAGGCGCGTACGCGCGGCGACGATCGTGCCGTCGCGCATAGCAGCCCACGTGCTCGTGACGCGGAACGGATGACGCTTGTGGTGACCGATGATGGACTCTTCCCGGCTCCAGCGCATGGCGACGGGCGTCTCGAGCAGCCACGCCGCAAGTGCGACGAGCGGCGGCAGCGAGAGATCCTCTCGACCGCCGAACGCACCACCGATCTTTGCGTACCGCACGACCACCCGCTCCTCCGGCATGCGCAGCATCGCGGCGATCTGCCGGCGGTCCTCATGTAACCACTGTCCCGCCGTCTCCAAGACGAGGCGACCGTCAGCGTCCCAGTACGCGATGCCGGCGTCCGGTTGGAGGTACGCGTGCTCTTGCCAGCCGGTCGAAAACTCCGCGTCGAGCACGACGTCCGCGCTGCGAAATGCCGCATCGACATCGCCTTTGCGAACCTTCTGATGCAGGAGAACGTTTGAACGATCTTCGTGCACCCGCGGTGCGCCCGGTCGCATCGCCTCGAGCGCGTCGGCGACCACGGGGAGATCCTCGTACTCGATCGTCACCGCGCCGGCCGCCGCGGCAGCGATCTCCGGCGTATCCGCCACGACGAGCGCAACGCGATCGCCGGCAAAGCGCACCCGATCCTCGCACAGCAGCGGCTGATCGGCTTCGATCAAGCCGAAGCGGTTGTACGGAACGTCTTTTGCGGTTAGAATTGCACGCACGCCCGCCACGCGCTGCGCCGCGGCGGAGTCGATCCCGACGATGCGCGCGCTCGCACGGTGCGCGAAGATCGCTTTCGCGTGCAGCATCCCCGGTGCGAAGAGATCGGCCGGATACTGCGCCGCGCCCGTGACCTTGTCGAGCGCGTCGGGCCGCGGTGCGGAGGCGCCGATCTTGCTCACGCGGGAACCTCGTGCGGTCGCGCCCGCGCGTGCGCTGCCTCTTCCATCGCATCGAGGATCTTTCGATAGCCGGTGCACCGGCACAGATTGCCGCTGATCGCCACCCTGCATTCGTCGCGCGTCGGCTCCTGCCGCTCGTCGAGCAGCTTCGCTCCGGCCATCAGCATCCCCGGGATGCAGAAGCCGCACTGCACCGCACCACGCGCGACGTACGCCTCCTGCAGCGCGTGCAACTCATCGCCTTCGGCGAGCCCCTCGATGGTCACGATCTCTGCGCCGTGCGCCTGCGCGGCGGGCACGAGACACGCCATCACCGCTCGACCGTCGAGCCAGACCGTGCACGCGCCGCACTCGCCTTCCGCGCACCCCTCCTTCACGCCGGTGCAGCCCACGTCGCGCAACGCGTCGAGCAACGTCGTTCGCATCGCGGTAGGAAGCTCGCGACGCTCGCCGTTGACGCGGGCGACGACGCTACCGCCGTCGATCCCGCTCGGCGAACGTGCAGCTGCGCCCGTCTCGAGCAGGACCGGTACGTCCGAAACGTTCTCCGCCTCGCGCCCGGCTGCCAGGGATTCGAGCGCCTGCGCAACGAGCGCAGCGACCGCGTCATGCCGGTATGCCGCCGACGAACGCACGTCGTCGATCGGCGCGATCTCGCGCGCAGCCCGTTCACAGACGCGCGCGATGCTCTCTGCGTCGAGCGTCGCTCCGCGTAACGCGGATTCCGCATCCGCCGCGCGCACGACCGTCGGCGCGACACAGCCGAGAACGATGCGTGCGTCGGCGACGCGCGCACCGTCGAAGAGCAGGACGACCGCAACGTCGATCACGGAGATGGCCTGGGCCCGGCGCAGACCGAGTTTCAGGAACGTGCCTCTGCGCGTCGCGTCAAGCGCGCGAAAGCGTATCTCGCGCACGATCTCGCCCGGACGAAGCGCCGTTTGCCGGAAGCCGGGATAGAAATCGGCGAGCGGGATCGTGCGCTCGCCATCCATGCTTGCCACGACGAGCCGTGCGTCGAGCGCGAGGAGCGGGGCGATCGTGTCGTTCGCCGGCGATGCGGTGACGAGATTCCCGGCAATGGTCGCCCGCGTTCGGATCTGCGGCGCGCCGACCTCGGCGCACGCCTGAACGAGCGGCACCGCATGGCGCCGCAGGTCGGCCGACGCAAGAACGTCGTTGTGCGTGGCGAGAGCACCGAGAACGATCGTATCGCCATCGCGGCGCACGTACTTCAGCTCCGATTCGAGCGACGTGAGATCGATCAGCTCGCGCGCGGGGTGTACGCCGCGCTGCTGCTCGACGACGAGATCGGTGCCGCCCGCGACGAGACGCGTCCCATCTGCAGCGTCATGCCATGCGCGCAATGCCGAGGCGAGGCTTTTAGGCCGATGAACTGACGACCACACGGTGAGAACGAACCTTTTAGCTTTCCGGCGAGGCGACCTGCGCGCAGGCCTCTTCTTCCATCGCGCCGTATCCGCCGCCGCCGGGCGTTTGCACGACGATCGTATCGCCGGGCTCGAGCGACACGCTGGTCTTCGCTGGAAGCCGAGTCGTCTTTCCCGCGCGTACGATCGCATGCTCGCCGCACGATCCGGGCGCGCCGCCGTGCGCCCCCGGGGGCGCGACCGTATGACGATCCGCAAGCAGCGACGCCCGTGCCGAACCGTCGAGAAGCTCGATCGACCGGATCAAACCGTCGCCACCCCGCCGGCGCCCCGCGCCGCCCGTTCCGTACGCCAGCTCGTAGCGCGTGACGCGCAGCGGAAACTCGCGCTCGATCGCTTCGATCGGCGTGTTGAGCGTATTGGTCATATGGCACTGCACGCCGGAGAGACCGTCGCTCGTCGGACGCGCTCCCATGCCGCAGCCGTTCGTCTCGTAGAACGCCCAGCTTCGCCCGTCGCTGCGCGCGCCGCCGAGCAGGACGTTGCTCATCGTTCCGCCACTGCATGCGGGGACGCGCTCGGGTGCGGCCTGCGCGAGTGCTTGCAGCACGACCTCGGCATTGCGCGTGCTCGTCTCCACGTTGCCGCCAGCGACGGGTGCGGGGCGGCGCGGGTTGAGCAGCGTGCCTTCCGGCACGCGCACGCGCACCGGACGAAAGCATCCCTCGTTCATCATAATACTCGCGTCCGTGACGGCGCGCAGCGCATAGTGCACGCCCGAGAGCGTCACCCCGAACACCGCGTTCAACGGAAAGCCGACCTGCGGGCACGTACCCGCGTAATCGAACCGCGCTTCACCGTCGCGCAGCTCCAAACGCAACGCGATGCGTAGGGTCGGCCTCCCGTCGAGATCTTCCAAAACGTCCGAGGCTTCGAAGACGCCGTCGCCCAGCTCGCGCAGAGCCGAACGCATTCGCCGCTCGGAGTCGGTAAGGCTTCGCGCAAACGCGTCGAGCACGACCTCGTCGCCGTAACGCTCGAAGAGCTCGAGCATGCGCCGTTCGCCCGTGTAGCTGCCCGCGATCTGCGCGAGCAGGTCGCCGCTGCGCGCCTCGGGAGTGCGCGAGTTGCTGCGAAAGAGCGCGATCGCCTCGGCGATCGGCTCGTCTGCCTCGACCAATCGCATCGGCGGGACGACGAGCCCCTCTGCGAACAGATCTCCAGCCTCCGGCGACATCGAGCCTGGTGCCGCACCACCGACGTCGGTGTGGTGCGCCTTGCTCGCTGCGAACCCGACGAGCGATGCGCCGCGAAAGACCGGCCGTACGACCGTCACGTCGTTCAGGTGCGTCCCCGTGACGTACGGATCGTTCGCGACCCACATCTCTCCAGGGCGCATGGCCGCGCCGCGCTCGCTCACCACGCGCACGATCCGGCGCAATCCCCACGGCAGCGACCCGAGGTGGACGGGGATGTGCTCCGCCTGCGCGATGAGGTTCGCATCGGGGTCGAAGAGCGCGCACGAGTGGTCCAGCCGCTCCTTGATGTTCGGCGAGTATGCGCTGTTGCGTACGGCGACGCCCATCTCTTCGCTCGCGTAGAGCAGCGCGTTCTTGATGACCTCGCGTACGATCGGATCGCTCATCGCGCTTGCGCTCGCCCCAGGGAGAGCAACCCGTCAGCCATGACCTGCGCATGCCATCCCGGCGCGACGAATGTCGTGCAGTCGTACTGTTCCACGATCGCGGGTCCGTCGAACGCCGCCCCGGCATTCAACCCAGAGCGCTCGTGGACCGCAACCTCCGCGAACCCACCGCGCAGCCACGTGCGCCGCCTGCCCGCGACGCGCGGTGCCGGCGCGCCGGGCGTGGTGCGCGCGCGCGGCGCGACGCGCTCGGCGTAGACCGTCGCGCGGGCGTTCACCAGTTCGACGCACTCCGCTTCGACGGCGTAGCCGTAGCGAGCGCGGTGCAGCGTGTGAAACCGCTGCGCGATCGCCGTCGTCGAGCGGTCGTGCTCGACGTGCAGCTCGAAGCTCTGCCCGCGATATCGCGCGTCGTACGTACGGCGAACGCGCATCCTTTCGTCGCGAGCGCCTTGCGCGCGCAACGCATCCCGTCCGCAGCGTTCGAGGTCGGCGAAGATCCGCTCCAGCTCCGCATGCTCGACCTCGGCGGTGGATCGGAGCACGGGCTGGAGATGGGTCTCAGAGAGATCCGCCGCCAGTAGGCCCTGCGCCGAGAAGAGCCCGGGATGGCGCGGCACGAGCACGCGAGCGACGCCCAGCTCGTCGGCGAGCGCGCACGCGTGAAGTGGCCCGTTGCCGCCGAACGCAATCATCGTGAACTCCCTCGGATCGAGGCCGCGCTCGACCGTCACGATGCGCAGAACCTTTGCCATCTGCGCGTCGACGATCGTCACGATGCCGGCTGCCGCTTCTTCGACCCCGAGCCCGAGCGGCTCGGCGAGCGCGGCAATCGCCTGCCGCGAGCGCCGTCCATCGATCGGAAAGGCTCCGCCCAGCAGATGGGTCTGATGCAGACGTCCGAGCACGACGTTGGCGTCGGTAACGGTTGCCCGATCGGAGTGTCCGTAACACGCCGGTCCCGGATCGGCTCCCGCGGAGCGCGGACCCACGCACAGCGAGCCCGCGTCGTCGATCCATGCGATCGTACCGCCTCCCGCGCTCACCTCCGAGAGATCGACGAACGGGTACCGAACGGGATATCCGCTGCCTTTGACCGCGCGCCCGCTGTGGGTCGCGCCCGCTGCTTCGTACTCCGTTGCGATCTCCGGCCGCCCGTCGAGGATGCTTCCCGCTTTGGCCGTCGTACCGCCCATGTCGAACGAGAGCGCGCGAGCGATTTCGAGCGAGCGCGCGACCTGCGCCGCGGCGATGACGCCGCTCGCTGGACCGCTCTCGATGAGGGACGCGGGACGCAGCGCGGCGACACGATCCTCGCAGAGACCGCCGTCGCTGCGCATGACGTACAGCGGCGCGGTGATGCCGAGCGCACGAATGTCGCGGGCGAGCGCGCTGAGATACGTACTGACGATCGGCGCCAGCGCCGCGCTCACGACGGTCGTCGAGAGGCGCTCGTACTCTCGATACTGCGGATCGACGTCGCTCGAGCAGAGGACGAACGGCAGATCCGCGATCTCCCGCAACCGTCGCTGCACGCGCCGCTCGTGGGCGGGATTGGCGTACGCGTTGAGCAGGCAGATGGCGACGCTGCGTATCCCGCGCGCGGCAATCGCCGTGACGGCTCGCTCCAGTGACGGCTCGTCGAGCGGCTCGACGACCTCGCCGTACGCGTCGATGCGCTCGCGAACGGTGAACCGGTCCTCGCGAGCGACGAGCGGCTTCGGCCGCTCGACGAAGAGATCGTACACGCGGGAGCGATTCTGCCGGCCGATCTCGACGAGATCGCGAAAACCCTCGGTTGCGATCAGCGCGACGCGTGGCAGTTCAAGGCCGATTTGGCCGAGCAGCGCGTTCGTCGCGATCGTGGTTGCGTGCGCGATCCAGGTCACCGTCGCGCCGATCGCGGTTCGCTCCAACGCCTCGCGGACCGCCCGCTCGGGCTCCCGCGGCGTCGTCGGCACTTTCAGCGCAGAGAATACGTCGTGCTCGTCATCGACGAGCACGACGTCGGTGAACGTTCCGCCGACGTCAACTCCTATGCGCAAGAAGCCTAGGGTTCACGCGCGAGCGGGTGGACTCCGCCCGCCGACGGCAAGCGGAGTCCGGTTCCTACCGGTTAAGGCTCCTAGTAGTTTACCCTGAGATCGTAGTTGCAGGTGTCGAAGTTTCGCTTTTCGACCGTATGATGGTCCATGAAAACGACTTTGATGTCTTGCGCGCAGCCGCTTTCCACCGTGAACGTGATGTGGTTGCTCGGCTCGAGAACTTGATCGGATCCGAGCCAATCGTCGCCCCACTGGTTGCTGTCGACCGGCGAGATGTAGATGTACTCGATGGCCTGATCCGCGTTGTTGTAGATCGTCAGCGGATGAGCGGCAAGCGCGATCATCGGCGCGGTCGCAAGGAAGAGCGCTGCGGCCGTAAGCGCTGTGAGAAGGCTCTTCATTTCCTAGGTCCGGGTCCTTTCTTTTTTCCGATATGAGGCAAGTATGCGGTACCTAGAATCACCAACGATACGAACGGGCGCATCGTTAGCATTCCGATTTAGTGCGGGCTAAAGCCTGAGCCCTTACTGTGCCGAGGCGGTAGCAGCATTTGGCTTCGCCGCCGCTGGGGGAGTGCCTGTTGGATGGCCGTAAAGCCCGCGCGCCGCGTGACCGGCGCCGGCACGACGCGAACGGTGACGCTATCGAGCTCGCGTCCCGACCTGGCTTCGATAGTCCAACGTCCAAGGCGCAGCGGCCAGAACGCGTGCCCCTGTGCGTCGACGCCAAGCGCGCTTCCCGAAACGCTCCACCGCACCGTCGTGCTTCCGGCAGCCTGGAGTTCCAATCGCTGCATCGAGCGGCTACGGGAATCGGCAGGGCGGTTCAGCGCAAAGACGTCGTCGTCGGCCGGAAAGACGATCCGCACGCCGTCGTAGCGCGCCGCCGGGCGGCGCCACGCCGCAGCCTGGGCGGGGCGGATCCACTCCGTGACGACGGCGGCGCAGGCCGCGGTCGGGCGCCTCCCCGTCGTCGCGCAGATCGGAACGCGCACGAATCCCGCAGGCGCCGCAAAAGCCGGCGGTTCGTTGCGGCGCTCGTAGAGATGCAGCATGATATGGTTCCACAGCGGCGCCGCCCCCGTCACGCCGGAGACGCCTTGCATCGCCGACCCGTCGAAGTTACCCGCCCAGACGCCGACCGTGTAGTCCCGCGTGAACCCGACCGTCCACGTATCGCGATAATCCGACGACGTGCCCGTCTTCACCGCAGCCGGAAACGGCAGCCGCAGAATCGAGTCCACGCCGAAGGAGAGCGCTCGCGCGTGCGCATCCGCGAGCATGCGCGTAACGAGTGCCCACGTCGCTGCGTCGCCGATCTGCACGGGCCGGGGCACCGGTGCGTCGAGCGTCGTGCGCAAAGGAATCGCCGCACCGCCGCGCGCCATCGTCGCGTACGCGCGAACGAGCTCCTCGAGCGTCACCTCGCCAGACCCGAGCGTCAGCCCGAGCCCGTAGTACGATGCCGGCTTCTCCAAGTGCGAGAAGCCGAGCCGATGCAAGCGCTCGAGCAGCGCTCCGACGCCGACGCGCGAGAGCACGCGCACCGCGGGAACGTTCAGCGAGTTCGCGAGCGCGTATCTGACGCGCACTGGGCCGGCAAAGCGCGTAGAATAATCGGCCGGCTGATAGAGCTCGCCCCCCGGTATCGCGTACGTCGCCGGGGCATCCTGTAGAATCGTCGTCGAGGCGATCGCGCCGCGCTCGAGTGCCAGCTCGTACGTGAACGGCTTGAGCGACGAGCCGGGTTGTCGCAGCGCTGTGACGCCGTCGTTGCGCCCGAGCAGCGCGTCGGAGAAATAGTCGGGGGAGCCGACGTAGGCGAGAACGTCGCCCGTTGCGTTGTCGACGACGAGCGCCGCGGCGTCGGTCACGTGCCGGCTACCGAGCGACGCGGTGACGGCGAGGACCTGCGCTTGCACGTATCGCTGAAGCGAAGCGTCCAGCGTCGTGCGCACGAGCGTCTTCTGCGGGGGCACGTGCGGATACAGCGCAAAAAGAAAATGCTGCGCCGCGCGCGGACCGCCCGCCGGCGGCAAGATCTCGAGGCGTTCGCCCGCAGCCGCAGCCGCTTGTGCGCGCGATATCGTGCCGTCTTCCTCCATGCGGTCGAGTACGTATCGCTGACGGGCCCGCAATCCGCGCCAGTTTGCGTACGGCGAAAGCCGCGACGGATCGTTGGGGATCGCCGCGAGGAGCGCAGCTTGCGCGAGGTCGAGGTCCCCCGCCGAGATGCCGAAATACGAACGCGAGGCCGCCTCGACGCCGTACACGTCGCCTCCCATCGGTACGCGATTGACGTAGGCTTCTAAGATCGCGTTCGGCGGCGAGCGCAGCACGATGCGTTCCGCGTCCGCGATCTGCACGATCTTTCCGCGCACGCCGCCGGGAACGTGCCAGATCGAACGTGCGAGCTGCATCGCGATGGTCGATCCCCCGCTGCGCGCCTCGCCGTCGATCGCGTACTCGTAGGTTGCGCGCAGCAGCGCTCCCGCATCGACCGCGCCGTGGTAGTAGAAGCGCGCGTCTTCTGCGGCGAGGATGGCGCGCAGAAAGAGCGGCGAGACGCGATCGAGCGCTACCCACGCGCTGTTGCGCGCATCCGATGCCGCAATCGATCCGAGCGGCAATCCCGTACGATCCGTAAAGTGGACCGTACCGCGCCCGTGAGGGAGCGCGCGGACGTCGAATCCCAATCCGGCTCGAGCGAGAAACCACAGCAGCGAGAAAGCTGCCAGCGACACGAGAGCCACGGAGGGACGGCCCATCTCCAGGCGTATTCACGCAGAAGGGAGCGCTTTCTTGTTGGGCGCTGCCTCGCGGAAAGGAGATCTTCGTGCGACGTCTCTTGGGCTGTGCGGGGATGCTCGTTCTCGTCTCCGCCGTCGCATGCCAGGGCGGGGGAAACAGCGCCGCGCTCGCTCCGGTCCAGGCCGTGCCCGTTCCGTCGCTTCCCGCGTGGATCGCCTCGATATCTCCGACGAGCCGCGCCACGACGCTTTCACAGATTCGCGTGATCTTCGCGCGCCCGGTCACGACCGTGGGCGCTCTCGAGGGAAGCGGCCCCGCCGACGTGCTCTCGCACCTGCGCGTCGCGCCCGCGTTACGCGGAAGCTTCGTCGTTTTGACCCCGCGCATGATCGGTTTCGTCCCAGAGCAGGCGCTGCCCGTCGGCACGCGCGTGCGCGTCACGCTCGTTGCCGGGCTGCGTGATCTGAGCGGCGACATACTGCGGAACGACCTCGCCTGGACGTTCGAAACCGCGCCGCTGCGCGTACGCGATCTCCCGTCGCTCGCCGCCGACGTGGACGGGGCGACGCCGCCGCCTTCGAGCCTTCACCCGACGCTGCGCGTCACCGCGAACGCGCGCGTCGACGCCGTCTCGCTCTCCGCGCGCGCGACGCTCGTCGGCGGCGGTCAAACCGTCGGGCTCGACGCGACGCTCGAAGTGCAGCCGACGCCGCTGCCCGGAACCGGCGCGCAAGAAGCCTTCGATCCGGCGCTCGACGTCTGGACCTACGATTTGGTACCGCGCGGCACGCTGCGCGAGGGTACGACGTATCGGCTCACGATCGCCGCGGGCGTAACGCCGACGTACGGCAATGTGCCGACCGCAAAGGCGTACGCCGGCGCGATCCGCACGTACTCCGCGCTCGGCGTCGTCGCCACGCCGTCGCCGCAGCCGGGAACCTTCGGCCAGCGATTCTCCGGCGGCGATCCGCAGATCGCGTTCGACAATCCGCTCGATCCCAAGAGCCTCGCAGGCAACGTCACCATCTCTCCGGCGCCGCAACCGGCGCAGAGTCCCGCGTCGATTAGCAGCGACACGCCGAACGTCATCTCCATCGATCCTTATCTGCTCGCGCCGCGCACCACGTATACGATCACGGTCGGAGCCGGGCTCGCGGACGTCTTCGGTCAACGGCTCGGCGCGCCGCAGAGCGTCACGATCCATACGGGTGACTTCACGCCGGGCATTTGGGCGCCGAGCGGCACGAGCGTCTTCCCGAGCGTCGACGATCTTGCGCTCACCGTCTTTGCGACGAACCTTCCAGGCAACGCGTATCGCGAAGCGATGCTGCGCATCTCCCCAGCGATGCTCGTCAACGGCGACGACCCATCCTCGCTCCTTCCCGACGCGTCGCATTGGGGAGAGCACGCGATCCCCGGCGCCAGGCCCAACGTGCAGAGCGTCGTGCGGATTCCCTTACGCGCCGCGCTCGGGCGCGATAGCGGCGTCCTCGCCTACGGCGTGAGCGCCACGCTCGCCCGCGGATTCACGCCGACGCAGACGGGCCTGGTCTCGCTCACCAATCTCGGCGTCTTCGCGCAGACCTTTCCGTCGCGCGCGATCGTGCGCGTGCAGCGGCTCTCGGACGGCTCGCCCGTCGGCGGTGCGCAGATCGCTATCTACCGCACGGGGCGAAGCGCGTCCACGACGCCGTGCGCGCGCGGGGCAACGGGCGCCGACGGCACGTTCGACCTGAGCGGCGACCCGCTCCAAGCGTGTTACGCCGGAGGCCAGGAGTACGCGGACGAGGCGCCGCCGATCATGGCGGTCGCGAGCCTCGGCGGCGATTGGGCGTACGCGCGGATCAACGCTTGGAGCGGAACGCAGAACATGCCGGGGGACACGACGTGGACGAGCGGCGCGCCGCTCTCGCGCGGAGTTCTCTTCACGGATCGGCAAATGTACCAACCCGGCGAGAGCGCGCGCATCACCGGCGTCGCGTACGCAGTGCGCAACGGTTCGCTCGACGCCGACCGGAATACCGCCTACGTCGTGACCCTGAGCGACCCGAGCGGCAACGCGCGCTCGCTCGGAACGGTGCACACGGATGCCTTCGGCGTCTTTTCGCTGCCGCTGCACTTCGAAGCGAATCAACCGCTCGGATATTACGGCATCGTCGCCAAGGGACCGGATGGAAACGAGCTCGATGGTGGGCTGCGCGTCGCGGAGTTCAAGCCACCGAACTTCTCGCTCGACGTCACCGTCGACCATCCGACCGCGCTCGCGGGCTCGCACGTCGCCGTAACGGCTCGGGGAAGCTACCTCTTCGGCGCTCCGCTCGCGAATGCGGCGGCGAAGATCGACGTCACGCGCGATGCAGCGGCGCTCGCTCCTCCGGGATGGGACGACTTCTCCTTCGGCCGCCAATGGTTCTGGCCTGATCAGGAGCCCGAGTTCGATACGGACGTTCTGCAAACGACGGGCACGTTCGATCGCAACGGCAGCCTCTCGGCAAGCGTTCCCGTCGCGAACGACCTGCCGCTTCCGATGACGTACAGCGTCGACGTCCAGGCCACGGACGTGTCGAACCTCTCCGTCGACACGACGCAAACATTCACCGCCTTGGCGAGCGACGGCACCATCGGCCTCAAGACCGATCTCGTGGGCAGGGCGGGATCGCCGCTACGCGTGCAGCTCGTCGTCACGAACCTCGCCGGAGCGCCGATTGCGGGCCGAAGCGTGCACGTCGAGCTGCAGTCGATGAGCTATACGTCGGCAACGCAACTGGTAGCCGGCGGTGAGACCGCGCAAAACGGCGTGGAGTACGCGACCGTGGACTCGGCCGACGCGACCTCCGGCAGCGCGCCGGTCTCCGTGCAACTCCACCCGCGCGATCCCGGACCCTATCGCATCCTCGCCAACTTTACCGGCGGCGCTGCGGGAAGCGAGACCGACCTCCAAGCCTTCGTGGCCGGCGCCGGGAGCGTCGACTGGGGAGGCCAAGACACGTCGGTCGCCGACGTCAAACTCGACAAGAAGATCTATCGGATCGGCGACGTCGCGACCGCGCTCGTCGCATCACCGTTCGCGCAGAGCGACGTCTACTTTGCCGTCGTGCGTCAAGACGTGCTCTTCAGCCGGCTCGTCCACGTCACGGGCAACGGCCCGACCATCTCGTTCCGCGTCACGCCGGCGATGCTGCCGAACGCAGCCGTCGAGGCGATCGTCGTGCGACGCGGCGCTTCGATTCGAAGCGTGCGTGCGGGAACGCTCGACAGTCTCGCGCGCGTCGGCTTCGCCGCGCTGCACGTCGACCTCGCCGATCGCTATCTCAAGATTGCCGTCTCGCCGCAACAGGCGCGCGTCGAACCCGGCGGCCGCCAACGCATCGCGTTGCACGTTCGCGACGCCGCGGGGCGACCGGCGGCCGGCGAGGCCATCGTCATGGTCGTCGACGAAGCGATCTTGCAGCTCACGGGCTATCGCCCGCCGGACCTCGTGCAAACGATCTTCGCCGATCAGCCGATCGCGACGCGTTACGCCGACAACCGTCAGAACGTGCAGCTCCAACCACTGCGCCCCACGGTCGAGAAGGGCTGGGGATACGGTGGCGGCTTTCTCGCCGGCGCCGGATCGACGCGGGTGCGCGAATACTTCAATCCGCTCGCGTACTACGCGATCGTGCCCATCGATCGCAACGGGAACGCGACGATCAGCTTCACGCTGCCCGACGAGTTGACGACGTGGCGCACGATGGCCGTCGCAATTGCAAATGACGATCGCCATTTCGGCAATGCGGACGCAACCTTCGTCGCGACGAAGACGCTGCTGACCGATCCGCTCCTGCCGCAGTTCGCGCGGCCGGGTGACACGATCGACGCCGGCCTTTCGGCGCTCGACGTCGCCGGCGGCGGAACGCTCCATCTCCACGGCACGGTCACCGGCGCCCTCACCTTCACGAGCGGTTCGCCGCGCAGCCTTGATGAGACGACGACTCTCGGCGCGGGGATTCAGGCGATACGCTTTCCCATGCTCGTCGGCGCGCCGGAGCCGACGACGATGCTCTTCTCCTCGAGGCTCGGCTCGGCGACGGACGCGTTTCGCGTCCCCTTCACCGTTCGCGATCGCGCCGTAACCGAGTCGGTGGTCGACGCGGGGGCGACGACGTCACGCGTCTCGGTCCCCGTCGATCTCTCGAGCGGCGGTACGCTCGCGATCGCGCTCGCCAACTCCGTCGTACCGCAGTTCGCCCTACCGGCGTCCGCCGCGATGGCGGCCGATCCGCAGCCGTTCCTCGACGACGCGGCGAGCCGCCTCGCGATCGCGGCAGCGACGCACGCGCTCGAAGCGCGGTATCACCTGCACCCCGCATTCGATCCGATCGCTGCGGAGCGCGACGCGCGAAGCGCGATTCTCTCGCTGCAGCAGAGCGACGGTGGATTCGCGCCATTCAAAGGGACGGCGAGCGATCCGTTCGAGTCAGCGTACGCCGTCGAAGCACTCGCGTTTGCCTCCGACCGGGGCGTCGCGGTCGATCCGCACGCTTTGGAGAACGCCAAAGCCTATCTCGCGCGAGCCCTGGCGAATCCGTCTCGCTACGCCTGGTGCCGCGACGCGCAATGCCGCGCGCGGATGCGCTTAGCGGTGCTGCTCGCGCTGAACGCGCTCGGCGACCGGCGAAACGATTTTCTCTCCGACATCCTCGCACAGAACGCGAACTTCGACGCTGCGACGCAAGCCCGCCTCGCGCGCTACCTGCTTTCGGTCCCGGGATATCGCGCGACGGGGCTCGCCCTCGCCGGCACGCTCGAGCAGAGCGTCTACCGCACGGGACGGACCGCAACGCTCTCGACGCACGATGCCTGGGGGTGGCTCGGCACGCAGGTGGAGGGACAGGCGGCGATGCTGCAACTGCTCGTTGCTCGCGCTGCAACCGCCGATGAGATCGACGGTGCGCTCACTGCGCTCGTCTCGCAGCAGTGCCGTTGCGGATGGGGCAGCCTCGTCGGGACGGCATCGGCCGTCGAAGCGCTCGCCGACTACGCCACCCACGAGCGCCTCGTCCCGTTCACCGCAACCGTCACCGCCGATGGAAAGACGCTCGCGCAGGCACGATTCGGATCGACGGCCGGAGTGCAAACGGTACGCGTTCCCGCCTCGTCCGTGCGCGCGGGCGCTCTCGCGTTTTCGTCGAGCGGAGGAACGCTGCACTACGCGCTTCTCTATACCTATCCGGTCCGTGACGACGCGCCGGGCGTACTCGCCGGCATACGCGTCATCCGCGAGGTGCGGCCGATCGGAGGCGGCGATCTGCTCGCGTCGATGGATCTGGCACCGATTTCGGCACCGGAGTCGTTCGAGGCGGGGACGGTCGTCGACGTCGGCGTTCGCGTCATCGTCGATCACCCGGTCGACAGGCTCCTGATCGATGACCCGCTACCCGCGGGGTTCGAAGCTATCGACGCCTCGGTGCAGACGTCGAGCACGTTTACGACAGCGGCGCCCGACAGCTGGCAGCTCGAGAACCAACAAATCTACGCCGACCGCATAACGGCGTATGCCGAACATCTCGAGCCGGGCATCTACGAAATGCACTACCTCGCACGTGCAGTAACGCCCGGCAGCTATCGCTGGCCGGGCGCTCGTGCGTTCTTACGCGATCAGCCCGAAGAGTTCGGGCGTAGCGCATTCGCTATCGTGAACGTTCGCTAGGAGCCTGTCGGGCTATGGCCGTTTTCGGATTTCAGCCGAATTTTGTTCGAAGACGAGGCGCGATGAGGGATCGAAGCCGTAGCTTCGTGACCGAAGAGCAACGAAGTATTCGGGCAAAAGACGGCTGGAAGAAAGACGGCTGGAAGACGGAAATGTGCCGTAACCCGACAGGCTCCTAGAAGCTCTACCTATACGAGGAAGAGCGGGTCGCGAAGCAGTCGCGGCAGTAGACTGGTTTGTCGCTGCGCGGCTGGAACGGGACCTGCGCGACGCCGCCGCATTGGCTGCACGTCGCCGTGAACATCTCACGTGGTGCGCGTCCACCGCCGCCGCCACCGCCGCCGCCGCCGCCGCTGCGGCCACCACCCGACGCTTTACGCGCCGCGCGGCAGTCGGGGCAACGGTTGGGCTTGTTTTGAAAGCCTTTGGATGCGAAAAACTCTTGCTCGCCGGACGTGAACGCGAAATCGCGTCCGCAATCCACGCAGCGAAGGTACTCATCTTGATACATTATGAACGAGGGACTCCTATTGACTGTGTATTGACTTTTTTGCTCGGAATCGACTCGTTCAGCACTCGAGAGTATAGGACCGAGACTCGATACCTTGGCCGGGCCATTCTAGCATGGTAGACCTTCCGGTGCAAGCTGACCGGGGCCACCCCCTAAACAACCGTGCGTCCGTACCGAAGGTTGCGTCCGGCGGGCACGGGAAGTCGCAGCCCCATGCATCATCGCTTGTGCGCGTTGCTCCTCATGGGAGCGGCCGCGGTGCTCGTGGCGGCGCCGGGCGTCGCGAGCACGCCCGCGCGAGCATCGGGCGCCTCCTACGCCGCGGCGGTTCCCTTGCCGAGCATGTCACCTGACGACGTCTTCTACAAAATCCGCGAGGTCTTTCGCTCGCATCGTCCTCCGCCGCCCTACGAAACGTACACGCTCGTGCGGCAGAACGACGACGCTGAAGGCTACCCGGATTACGCGGATAGCTACACCTTCCACATCTGGATGCGCACGTCGGACAAAGCTGCCCTCGGACGGGAGTTCTCGCGGCTCGGGGCGATCGGGCAGATGGAGTTCATGCGCCCGCAGTTCAACTCGGTCGACGCTCCTGAGGATCATCCGGAGCTTGCAGACCCCGGGCCGCCGACCGCGGACCTCTTCGAGCCCGCGCCCGCACACCCGCATCCGATCTCGTGGGTTCCCACGCCCGAGCCGACCGGAACGATGCCGCCGGTGATCGGCCGCGTCAACGTCAGCGTCAACGCCGACTACTACGTCGTCGCCGTCAACGCAGATCAAGGTTTGCTTCACGTCGTGTTGACGCCGCGCCGCGATCCGGAGCGTAACCGGCTGCGCGAGCTGTGGGTCGATCCCAGAACGTTCGAGCTCGAAAAAGTTCTCGCCACCGATCGCTTCGAGTACTGCGTCGGCCACCGCTGCGAGACCTATCCGACGCTCTTCACGATAACGCTCGGAAGACTCGACGGGATGCCCGTCGTCACCCACATTCACGGCGTCGTCGAAGGCGGCTACAACAGCGATGACAGAGTCGTGGAGTACTCGTTCGAGAACATCGCGTTCCCGCGTTCGTTACCCGGTTGGTACTTCGACCCGCGCGACTACGCCGCGCACATCCAAGACGCGCCAACGTAGCGAATCGCCGCGGGTCAGGAACTCCACGTGCACAGCTCTGCGCGGCTGCTCGCAAAGTCGGTGGAGCTGAGTCCTGACGCTTACGCGAGGTAGTGCGGGGCCGTGTGGAAGGTCGCCGTACCGTTGCGCCACAGCGCATAGTGCAGTGGCTGCTTCGCGTTCATCGAAAGCGCGCCGATCTCGCCGTGCGGGTCGATCGCGATGACGCAGTACATGTCGGTGTGCAGCTGGCCGGCGCTGGTCGCCATGTACCGCATGAGGTCGTGGCAGGCTTCCTGCGGGTGCATGCCCTCCGCCATCTTCTGCACGATGTGTTTCGAGGTGCAATAGTTCGTCATCACGTCGCCGTCGCCGGTCGCTGAGGCTGCGCCCGCGGCGTCGTCTGCGTAGTAGCCGCAGCCCACGAGCGGCGAGTCCGCGACGCGCCCGGGAATCTTCCATGCGAGGCCGCTCGTCGAACAGCCCGCCGCAACGCGCCCGCCGCTCGCAGCGAGCATGCCGATGGTATCGTGGTGCTCGCCGTCGATCCAGAACGTCTCGTGGTTGGGCGTGTTCTTCCATTTCAGCCACGCTTCGAGCGCTTTCGGCGTGAGCAGCTGCATCGGCGCGAAGCCCATGGCAACCGCAAAGCGCAGCGCCCCTTCGCCCGCGAGCTGCGTGTGGCGCGTCTTCTCCATCACGAGGCGCGCGACGGAGATCGGGTTCTTGATCTCGTGCAGGTTGAAGACCGCGCCGGCACGGTGGGTCGTACCATCCATAATGCCGGCATCGAGCTCCACCTCACCGTCGGCGTTCGGCAGCCCGCCGTATCCGACGGTCATGACGTTGGGGTCGTCCTCGACGACGTTGATGCCTTTCTCGATCGCTTCCACCAGCGACCCGCCGCCGCCGAAAATCTCGGCAGCGCGTTTGTTCGCCTCGACGCCCCATTGCCACGTCGACAGAAAGACGACGTCGCGCTGCGGAGCCGCGGCCGCGACGCTCTCCCGCGCGCTTGCGCTCAGGGTAGCAGCTCCAGCGGTCGCTGCGAGAAAGGTTCGGCGATCGATCGGTTCCATAGGAAGCACTCCTTACCGCCGAACGAGCCTCTCCCTGCCGTGCAGCGCCGAGAGATCCTGCGCCGGGCCGATCGGAACGATGCGCGTAGGGTTGATCTGCTCGTGCGTCATGTAGTAATGGCGCTTGATGTGATCGAAATCGACCGTCTGCGCGACGCCGTCGATCTGATACAGGTCCCGCAGGTAGCCGAAGAGGTTCTCGTAGTCGGCGATCCGGTGAAGGTTGCACTTGAAATGCCCGTAGTAGACAGCGTCGAAGCGCACGAGCGTCACGAACAGCCGCCAATCCGTCTCGACCGGAGCGTCGCCGAAGAGATACCGTTGGTTCGACAGCCTCGCATCGAGCTCGTCGAGCATCGCGAAGACCTCGCGTGCTGCCCGCTCGTACGCCTCTTGCCGCGTGGCGAAGCCGGCACGGTAGACGCCGTTGTTCAGAGTCTCGTAGATCCGTTCGTTAAGCGCGTCGATCTCGGGACGCAGCGCCATCGGGTAGAGATCGAGTCCAGGATGCTCCGCGTGCGCGTCCAGCTCCGTTTCGAACATGCGCATGATGTCGTCGTCGGAGTTGCTCACGATCCGGTGCGTGCGCGTATCCCACAACACCGGAACCGTGACGCGCCCGCGATATCCGGGATCGGTCGCGCGGTACGCTTCGCTCAGATACGAAAATCCGTTGACCGGATCGTGCGAGGCACCCCGAACGTCGCGAAAGGCCCAGCCGTGCTCGTCGTCGCGAATCGGATCGACGACCGTCATGCCGATCGCCGATTCGAGACCTTTGAGTCTGCGCGCGACGATCGTGCGGTGGGCCCACGGACACGCGAGCGAGACGTAGAGATGGTAGCGGCCCGCTTCCGCTGGGTACGCGCCGCTTCCGTCGGCGCGTACCCAGCCGCGAAACGCGTCGTCCTGCCGCACGAAGTGCCCGTCGCGTGACTGTTCTGCCGGAAACTGTGCTGCTGCGCTCACGATCGAACTCCTTTGGGGCGGACGCGAAAAGACGATGCCGCGCGCATCGCCTCGGTTGCGCGATAGTGCGCGGTCAGGCTAGTACTAGGTAATGCGGCCGCTCTCGTCATCGACGAGCCGGCGCTCGAGATCGCCGAAGAACGACGGCCGCACGCCAATTGAACCGCCCGATGGCCTCCCATTGTTGCGCCAGCGTGTCGTTCCACGCGAAGAACGCCTCCCCGATCGCTCCGGCGTGCTTGCTGGCGTCGAGGCTGGCCGTGATCTCGCCCGCCGGCGGGTAGCCGGTCGCCGTAAGCGCGCTCGTCTGGCCTCCCATCGAGACCGGCATGCGGCGCCCCGCCATGCGCAAGAGCGTCGCGTACGACGCGCGCATCTGCGCGGCGACCTTCGCCGGGGTAGTGGGCGCGGTCTTGCGCATCATGCGCCAGTACGCCATCGGCTGCAATACGCTCGCCGCGCGGGCGATCGCGCGATAAGGGTACTGCGCCGCGTCCAAATGCTCGAAGTACGGATCCTCCACCGTTGCGACGATCAGGTACCGCGGACCGGCAGCTTCGCGTACGAGCGTAAGATACTCACCTAATGCTCGTCGCGCAGCAGGGCCGTCTCCCATGAACTCGCTCCCACGCTCCAGATCGACGGCGAGACCGGTGAACCGTCGTCCGCTCGCCGTACGGTAGCGTGCGACATCGAGCGTCGCTCGCAGGTCGTCGTACCGCACCTCGCGCGGCACGCTCCAACCGACGACGCCGATGCCGTGCGACTCCAATCCGTCGATGATCGCGTCGACGACCGGTTTGGCTTGCGGCGTGATCTCGAAGTACGCGCCGTACGCCGCGCGCAGCTCGACGTAGTGCAGGTGCGCCGCAACGGCTTGCCGCACGATCGCGGCCGGATCGAGCTTGGCGTAATAGAGATCGTCGAGCGGATCGAGGGTGAAGTAGAGCCACATCGCGCTTCCCGACGCATTTGCGATCGGCGTGCGCGGCAAACGCGGCGGCACGTGCACGACGTTCGTCAGCAGGGTTCGGCTGCCGCGCGTGACGGCATAGCGATAGACGGTGCCCGGTACGGCGCTCGCGTCGTAGTACGTGGATCCGCCGGGTAGCCGCGCCAAGACCGTGCGCGCGCCGTGCGTACCGACGCGCGCGACGGTGACGGGCCGCGCGGAATACGGAAACCATCCTACCTGCACGAGATGCGGTCCGATCGCGCCGGCGACGACGCGCGCGCCGCGCCAGGCTGTCGTGTCGATACGCACCATTACGCTGGGCAGCTTCGGCAGCGTCGCGCGGACGGTGAGCGAGAGAGGGCCGTCGCGATCGGTCGAGACGATCGCCGACGGCTGCCCGTAGCGCATGCGATTCTGCCACTGTGCGACGCCGATGGACGGTATCCAATCGAGATTACTATTCGCGAGGATGCGCGTTGGTTTGCCGTGCACGTCGAAGAATCGCGCGACCGCGAGCCAGCGCGCGTAGCCGTCGGGGCTCACGCCGAGTATCCGCGTCTCGATGCGCACCGACGCTGCAGGCTCGCCGGCGTACACCGGCGTTCCCGCGCTCCCTTGCGCCGGGCCGGGCGTTTGATGCGCGAGCGGCGGCGGCGCGACCGCCGGACGGGCGCACGCTGCCAGCAGCGTCACTGCAAAGAGCGATAAGCGAACCTTCATCGGGCCGCGCCTTCTCTGCGCGCGGCGACGCCCCTTGTCAACGCACGTCCCGATGAAGTACTCTCCCCGATCGCTTTCTCGAGACGTCACCGCGAGCGCCGGCGAGATCATAGCGTAGCAACGCGCGACGCGCTTAGGGAGCCTTAGGCGACCTCGAAGAGGCCGGCCGCCCCCATTCCGCCACCGATGCACATCGTCACGACGACGTACTTGGCGCCGCGGCGCTTGCCCTCGATGAGCGCGTGCACCGTCATGCGCGCGCCGGTCATTCCGTAGGGATGACCGATCGAAATCGAGCCGCCGTCGACGTTGAATATCTCGTTGGAAATCGCAAGGCGGTCGCGGCAGTAGACGGTCTGCACCGCGAAGGCTTCGTTCAGCTCCCAAAGGTCGACGTCGTCGATCTTCAGATTGAAACGCTCGAGCAGCTTCGGCACGGCGAAGACGGGCGCGATTCCCATCTCGTCGGGCGCGACGCCGGCGACGGCCATGCCTCGGTAGAAACCCAGCGGCGCAAGGTTGCGCTTCTCCGCGAGCTTCGCGTCCATCAGCACGACCGCCGCAGCACCATCCGAAAGCTGCGACGAGTTCCCGGCAGTGATCGTCGTGTCGGCGATCCCCGGCACGGCGCCCTTGAGGGCGGCAAGGGCTTCGAGCGTCGTCTCCGGACGATTTCCTTCGTCTTTTTGCAGCGTCACGCGCTCCTCGCGAACGGCGCCGCTCTCCTTCTCCTCGACGACCTTCCACGTCGCCAGCGGCACGATCTCGTCGTCGAATCGCCCGGCTTGCTGCGCGGCCGCCGTTCGCTGTTGGCTCTGCAGCGCGTACGCGTCCTGCGCTTCGCGCGAGACGCCGTACTTCTTGGCGACGGTATCGGCGGTGTAGAGCATCGGCATGTAGATGTCGGGCGTGTGGCGCAGCAGCCACTCCTCGTCGAAGCCGACCATGTTCATCGCGTTCTGCACCATCGAGATCGACTCGCAGCCGCCCGCAACCATCGTGCCGGCGCCGTCGACGACGATGCGCTGTGCTGCCGAAGCAATTGCGTTCAAGCCGGATGCGCAGAAGCGGCTGACAACTTGGCCGCAGACCTCGACCGGCATTCCAGCGCGCAATGCCGCCGTGCGCCCGAGGTTGTTTCCCGTCGCGCCTTCGGGCAAGCCCACGCCGATGACGACGTCCTCGACCTCACCGGGATCGATGCCCGCGCGCTCGATCGCCGCGCGCACGACGTGCCCCGCCATGGTCGCGCCCGGCGTCTGGTTGAAAGCACCGCGAAACGCGCGCCCGATCGGCGTGCGGGCCGCCGACACGATCGCCGCCTCACGCATGCGCCGGCTCCTTTGCCTCGTATGCAGCGAACGTGCCTCCGGCACGAGCGATCGCTTCGAGCAGGCGTGCGGGCTGCCAATGCGCGCCGAAGGTTTCGCGAAAGCGCAGGATCGATTCGTACACGTTCTTCACCCCGACCTCGTCCGCATACCACATCGGACCGCCATGGTGCGGCGGAAATCCGTAGCCGTAGACGTAGACGATGTCTTCGTCGCCGGGACGCAGGGCGATGCCCTGCTCGAGCAGTGCGGCGCCCTCGTTTATCAACGCGTAGACGCAGCGCTGCACGATCTCCTCATCGCTCACATTGGAACGCTGCGCGATGCCCGTACGCTCCGCCTCTTGCGCGAAGAGTGCCTCGACGGACTCGTCGCGAATGGGCTCCCGTCCGCTGCCCTTGCTCTTGTCGTAGCGATAGTAACCGGCCCCGCTCTTCTGCCCGAGCCGCTTCATGTCGTACAACCGGTCGACGATCTTCGTCCGCCCGGTCATCACGTCGGGCCGAGCATGCGCGATATGCCACGAAACGTCGATGCCGGAGAGATCGAACATCGCGAAGGGGCCCATGGGAAAGCCGAACGTCTTCATGGCAGCGTCGACGCGGTACGGCGGCACGCCCTCTTCGGCGAGGAATACGGCTTCTCGAGCATAGTCGAAGAGCATGCGATTGCCGATGAAGCCGAACGCGTTGCCGGAAAGCACGGCGATTTTGCGCATCTTCTTTCCGACGGCGAACGCCGTGGCGACGGCGTCGGCCGACGTGGCCTTCCCGCGCACGATCTCCAGCAGCTTCATGATGTTCGCCGGTGCGAAGAAGTGCATTCCGAGCACGTGCGCCGGTCGCCGCGTTGCCGCGGCAATCTCGTCGATGTCGAGCGTCGACGTATTCGATGCGAGCAATCCGCCCGGCTTCACGATGCCGTCGAGCTTGGCAAACACGTCTTTCTTTACGTCCATCGATTCAAAAACGGCCTCGACGACGAGGTCGCACTCCTTCAGCTCGCCGTACTCGTCGGTGAAGCGTATGGACTGTCCGCGTTTCCACGCCTCTTCCTGCGTCAGCCGCCCGCGCTGCACTTGATGCGCGTACATGCCGAAAACCGTCTGCTTCGCGCGCTCGACCTGCTCCTCGACCGGCTCTACGACGGTGACCGGGATGCCCGCATCGGCGAAACAGATGGCGATGCCCGTTCCCATCGTGCCACCGCCGATGACGCCGGCCTGGGCGACGTTTGCTGCGTGCGCCTGCGCGAGCCCCGGAATCTTGTTGAGCGCGCGCTCGGCGAAAAAGACGTGGCGCAGCGCCATCGATGGCTTCGAGCGAACCAGCTCGTCGAAGAGGCGAAACTCGCGCGCCAGCCCGAGTTTGAACGCAAGCGTGACGGCCGCTTCAACTGCGTCCACGAGCTTGTGCGCCGCAAACCCTCCGTTCTCTTCCGGAGGCAGCATCTTGTGCGCCTGTGAAACGATGAACGGTACGGCCTGCGGTACGACGCCCTTTGGTAGGATCGCTCTTCGCTCCGAGAGACGGCGCTTGCGGCCTTCACCCACGGCTGCGATCGCGCTCTCGACGGCGTCGTCTCCTACGCGATCGAGAATGCCCTTGGCCAGCGCCTCCTCCGCGCTCAGACGCGTCGCCTTGAGCATGATCTGCAGAGCCTCTTGAACGTCGACCAAGCGCGGAAGACGTTGCGTTCCGCCCGCTCCCGGCAGCAGGCCGAGCTGAATCTCCGGAAACGAGAGCCGCGCCCGCGGCGTTCCGACGCGATAATCGCACGCGAGTGCGAGTTCGAACGCACCGCCGAGCGCGTTTCCGTCGATTGCGGCGGCGAAGATCTTCTCGCTCCGTTCGATCGCATCAATCACGTCGCGAATCGTTTTCGTCTCGGGCGTCGGCTCGGTCGAGAAATCGTTGACATCGGCCCCGCCCGAGAAAATCCCACCCGCGCCCGCGAAGACGACGGCCTTGACTCTCTCGTCGGCGTTCGCCGCTTCGATGACCGGCAGCAGCTCCGCGCAGAACGCGAAGGAGAGCGCGTTGACCGGCGGATTATCGAGCGTGAGAACGCGGACGCCCGCGCGATCGCTCGTGCAGACGGTCATGCCGTGACCGCGCTCTTGCGATCGAGGTCGAACTGCTCTGGGGTGAGCGCCATCACGTCGCCGGCTCCTCCCTTGATCTGGTGCTTGTACCAGAACGCCTGCGAGAGCACGTGGTCCGCGTAGAAGCGCGCCGTCGCGAGCTTCGCCTTGTAGAACTCGGCTTCGCCATCTCTGGCAGCAACGCGTTCGGCAGCAATCTTCGCCGCGCGCGCCATCTGCCAGCCGCCCGCGACGACGCCCCACAGCTTGAGATAGGGAACCGAACACGCAAAGGCCGTGCCCAGGTCGCTCATCGCGTTCATTCCGATCCACTGCGACACGTCGACGAGCGCATCGATGCCCTGATCGAGGACGGCTGCGATGGCCGTGCAGCTGCTGTCTTTAGAGGTCTTGAGCTCTCCCGCGAACGTCTTCATACGTACGATCGTCGCCGTCGCGGTCGATCCCATGTCGCGAATGAGTTTGCGCCCGACGAGGTCCATGGCTTGGATGCCCGTCGTGCCTTCGTAGATCGGCGTGATCCGCACGTCACGATACTGCTGGGCGATGCCGGTCTCTTCCACGTACCCCATGCCGCCGTACACCTGCAGCGCCGTCGAGCATATCTCCGTCGCAGTCTCCGTCGACCAGCCTTTGACGATCGGAATCATCAGCTCGACGAAGGCGCGGTGCTCCTTGCGCATCTTCTCGTCCGGATGCCGCGCGGCGATATCGAGCGACGTGGCCGTCACGAGCGCGAGAGCGCGCATCGCTTCGATGTTGGCTTTCATCCACATGAGCATGCGGCGAACGTCGGGATGGTGGGCGATCGCCTTCGGCGCCTTGTCCTTTGCCATGGGATTGACGTCGCGGCCTTGGATGCGTTCTTTCGCGTACTCGAGCGCGGATTGATAGGCGCGATCCGCAAGGCCGATGCCTTGGACGCCGACCGAGAAGCGCGCCGCGTTCATCATGATGAACATGTTTTCCAGGCCTTTGTTGCGCTCGCCAACGAGATCCCCGACGGCGCCTTGGCCCTTCTCGCCGTAGATGAGCGTGCATGTGGGATTGGCGTTGATCCCGAGCTTGTGCTCGATGCCGCTGCAGTACACGTCGTTGCGCTCGCCGAGCGTTCCATCCGCATTTACCAGAACCTTCGGGACGACGAATAGCGAGATGCCCTTCGTACCTTCCGGCGCATCCGGAAGACGAGCGAGGACCAAGTGGATGATGTTCTCCGCCATGTCGTGCTCGCCGAAGGTGATGAAGATTTTTTGTCCGCTGATCCGGTAGTGGTCGCCGTCGGGAACGGCCTTCGTACGAACCTGCGCGAGATCGGATCCCGCTTGCGGCTCGGTCAGGCACATGGTGCCAGTCCACTTTCCCGAGACGAGATTGGGAATGAAGCGCTTCTTCTGCTCGTCCGACCCGGTCAGCTCGATCGCCTCGATGGCGCCCTGGTTGAGCAGCGGGCCGTTCGCGAAGCCGATGTTCGCCGCGTTCCACATCTCGAGCACGGGGCCGAGCAGAAGCTGCGGCAGTCCCTGACCGCCGTACTCCTCGGGCACCGGCAGTCCGATCCACCCCGCGTCGGCAAACTTCTTGTACGCCTCGCTGAAGCCGGGGGGGACGGTGACGTTGCCGTCCTTCCACGTGCAGCCGACCGTGTCGCCGACGCGATTGAGCGGGTCGAGCACGCCGCTTGCGAACGATGCCGCCTCCTCGAGAATCGAGTCCGCGACGCCTGCGCTCTCCTCGTATCCGGGGAGCTTGGCGATCTCGTCGATGCCGGCGAGGTCGCGCAAGACGAACTGCATGTCTCGCAAGGGGGCTCGATACGTGCTCATCGGCTTCTCTCTCCCGGGGCGGCGGGCGACATTATTATTTTTAATAGGTCGGCATCCCTATTCGGTTGCGGCCTTTGGCGACCCCCGCCCCGCTACGAAACCAGGCGAGCCAGCGCGAAGGCTACCGCCGCGGCAATGCCGCCCACGACGACCGTCTGGAGGGCGGCCTGCAGCGGCCGCACCCCCGTAAAGCGCCCCTTGAAGATGCCGAAGACCAGAAGCGCGACGGCGGTCACGATGGCCGAGACCGGAAAGGCGCCGTCTGTCCTCGGAATGAGGACGTAGGGAATCAACGGTACGACGCCGCCGACGACGTACGCTCCGCCGATCGTAAGCGCGGAACGCAGATCGCGGCCCGCGATCGGCTTCTCGAGACCCAACTCGAAGCGCATCATGAAATCGACCCATCGATCGTGATCCGACGTGATCGCCTCCACCGCGCGCTCGAGCGCGTCGCCTTCGAGGCCGTAGCGCTGGAAGATCTCCGCGATCTCGGCTCTCTCGACGTCGGGAACGTTCGTGACCTCTTCGCGTTCGCGCCGCTCCTCGCTCGTGTAGAAATCGTGTTGGGTGCGCGCGGCGAGATAGCCGCCCAAGCCCATAGAGATACCGCCGGCGGCAAGCTCCGCAACGCCTGCCGTAATCACGATGTGCGACGCCGCGATAGCCCCCGAGATTCCCGCGGCTAGAGCGAATGGCACGGTCAAACCGTCGGACATTCCCAAGACGATGTCGCGTACGATCGCGATCCCGCCCGGGTGCCGCTCGTAATGCTGTCCCGCTTTACCAAGCATTCGCACGGAGTTCAACGCCCGCGGCCGTTCATCCGGTGGACATGTGACGTCGATACCACCGTAACGCCGATCCGCGAGGATGAGGGGGATGGACCTCGACGCTCGACGCCTCGCAGCCCGCCTCGTAGGCGGCATCTGCGCCCGCGCGCCGGAACGCTCCATCGTCGACGCGCTCTCGCTCTTCGGCTGCGATGCGCTGCACTTCGCCGAAAACGGCGGCGTCAACGTCGTTCCGCTTCCGCGCGGTGCGCGATATCGCGAGCTCTCACGAGCGCTTGCACGACTCGGCATCGACGTCGATGCGTGGCCGGCTCCGCCTGCCGGACTCTTCGTCGTCGAAGAGCGCACGGTGTACCTGCGCTCGCGCAGTCCGATGACGGTAACGCACGAGTTCGGTCACGCGCTGGACTGCGTTCTCGGCGGCGGCGTCTATCGCTCCGGCATCGATCCCGTGATTCGAGGATGCTTCGCGGCGGCACGAGCGTTCGTGACGCCGTACGCGGCCACGGGCCTCGACGAGTATTTCGCAGAAGCGTTGCGCGCCTACGTCGAGGCAAATGACGCGGCGTCGGCGTGGCCGCCCGCGACGCGAGAGCGTCTACGCAGCCTCGACCCGGCGCTGCACGCCTACGTCGAAGAGCTTTTCGCGTTCGGCTTCAAACGCACGAACGCCGCCTAGGGAAGGCCGCTAGTGCGTGGCCGCGACTTGCGACGGCGTCACCGCGCTCGCCGAGTTGCCCCATGCGCTGCGCACGTACGTAATGACCGCGGCGATGTCGCCGTTCGAGAGCGTCTGTCCCCAGGCGGGCATCTGCCCGTTGTACGTCACGCCTTTGACGCTGGTCTGTCCCGTGAAGCCGTCCTTCACGATGTGAATGACGCGAGCGGCGGCTCCAACGACCACGGGATTGCCCGCCAGCGGAGGAAACGTTCCCGGTAGCCCTTGACCGGAGGCTTGATGGCAACTCGAACAGTTGGTTTGGTAGACGGTCGCGCCGTCACTCGCAGCTGCGCCGTTTGCCATGGGTGACGCGGTCGTGACCGCTGCGGGGCTCGCCGCAGCAGGCGAGCCTTGGGTTGTCGTGGTCGAGTTGCTACTCTGATTCCCGTGAGAGCACGCCGCGAGCAGCGCTCCTGCGACGATAACACCCGCCAGGCTCTTGTGAAATCGCATCGTTTCCTCTCCGTCTTACTGCTGTAGTCGGCTCTCTCGTGCTACGCGCTTGGCATGCGTCCGGCCTGCTTTGCGCTCATCGCCCAGGCAAGCGAGACGAGCAAGAAGTTCGCAACGAGCGAACTTCCTCCGTAGGAGATGAACGGCAGCGTGATGCCGGTGAGGGGGAAGAGCCCGATCACCCCGCCGACGATGATGAGGACCTGGAAGCCGAACGTCGCCGCCAAACCGACGGCAAGGAGCTTCGCGTAGAGATCCGGCTGCTCGACGCCGATGACGAGAATGCGGCGAACGATCGCAAAGAACAGGGTGAGCACCGCAGCGGCGCCGATCCATCCCAACTCTTCGGCGATCGCCGCGAAGACGTAATCCGTTGCGACGTCGGGGATGAACTGCGCGTGGCCGAGACGGTAGCCCGTTCCAAAGAATCCTCCTGCGGCCAATGCGAAGTAGCCTTGCGAGCTTTGGTAGCCGCGCGCGTACGGATAAGCAAATGGGTGCAGCCACACCGCGATGCGCGATCCGACGTACGCAAAGTGGTGGGCTGCCCAAAGCGCCGTCAGGGCGAAGAGCGCGAATCCTGCGAGTACGATATCGATCCGTCTCGTCGCCACGTAGAGGATCGTTGCAAACGTGACGAGCAGCAGCGTGGCCATTCCCAAGTCGTGCTGAACGACGAGGATCGCCGTCGACGCTCCCCATCCCAGAAAGAGCGGCCCGAGATAGCGCACGTTCGCCGTCCAGACGCGCCGCGCCGTTGAGATCACGTCTGCTGTCTCGGCAAGATACGCTGCCAGGAAGAGCACGATGAAGAGCTTGATCAACTCGACCGGTTCGTAGTGGATGGAGCCGAAGCGAATCCAGAGCCGCGCGCCGTTGATCGATTCGCCGAACGCGAGCAGCATGACGAAGAGCACGAGCGATGCGAAGACCCAGACGTACTTGTACGCGGCCATGCGCCGAAAGTGCGTGAACGCCGGTCCGAGCACGATGACGAGCGCGAGCGAGACGAGCAGCCAATCCTGCTGCTTGCGCGCAAGCGCCGGCTCGAGCCGCGCGACCAGCGCGAGGCCGAGACAGGAGAGTAGTATGGCAAGCGCCGGTAGCGCGTCGTCGCGTTCCGTACCGCTCGGCTGCAGCAGCACCCACGCATACGCGAGCACGACGAGCGACGCGTCGATCCACCACGGTCCGAGCATGCCGGGCTGAACGAGCGAAAGAATAAAAGCGCCGGCGGCGAGCGCCCCCGTCATCGGCGCTATGCGCCGGGCGAGCTTCAGCAGCGGAAGATCGCGCGCAAGCGCGCGACGACGCCGCGCCACAACCCCGCGTCGCGCGCCAGCGGCAGCTCGTCGGAGGGCTCGTACCGCACGCGCATGACCTGTTCTTCGGTTCCGCTTTCGAGCGCCTCGACGAATCGGCGCGAATCGAGCGTCTCGTGAAGCGCGTGGCCGCACAGCACCAAGACGTCACCGCATTCGAGCGCGATCGACGAAACGGTGAACGTCAGCGCCGGAGCGATGCCCAGTGCGCGAGCCAGCACTGGCAGGCCCGCGTCTTCGAACGTGTCCCCGCTCGTGAGCGGCACGACATCGTCTCCGTGAACGAGGTAGACTGCGGTGGAGCCGGCATGCGCGACGTAGGCCCTATCGCGCACGACCAGCGCGGCAGAGAGTGAGCAGGCGGCCGGGACGTAATCGTCGTGTCCGGCGCTGCGCAGGTAGAGTGCGCCGTTGACGCGTGCGAGCGCACCGCAAAGCGAGCCGGCTGCGACGTGGGCACGCCCAAACCGGTTGCGACGCGCCTCGCCTCGCGCCCGCCTTCGGCACTCGTTTTCGAAGCGCACGAGCGCGGCGCGCGCGATCGGCAGGCCATCGACCCTGCCAAAGCCTCGCGCAACCGCGAACAGCCACGTCGACGGGGCAAGACGAAGCGTCAAGCAACTCGCGAGATCGCCCCGAATCGCTACGTCCATGGCACGATCTCCTTCACGACCAATCGCGTCGTCCCTACGTCGATCCGGTCGCCGGGACGAACTTCGATTGCCTGGCGCAGCCGCCGGCCGTTGAGAAACGTGCCGTTGGCGCTCTCCAGGTCCGTTACGTAGACGATGCCATTTTCGGCCTCCAGTCGAGCGTGATGCCGGCTCGCGTCGGGATCGTCGACGACGACGTCCGCGTCCGCTCCGCGCCCGATGGTCGCCGGTGTCAGGACGTCCTGGAAATGCTCGCCGTCCCGATCGACGACGTCGAGCTCCACACGCATCGGCGCGAGACGCCCGACGTCGCGCGAGGCGCGAAAGCGCGGGTTCGCCGCGATCACGCCGGCGGCGAACAACAGCATGGTTACGCCCAGGGAATCGATGCGCAACTGCGCCGCGAGTGCGGGGGTCATCAGCCCGATTCGATCCGCATTTCGGTGTTCCCGAAGGTCAGCACGTCCCCCGCTCGCAACGCGCGCGTCGTCACGCGCTCGCCGTTGACGAACGTCCCGTTTCGCGATCCAAGATCGCGCACGACCGGAGCGCCGTCGACGATCGCAATGGTCGCGTGCCGGCGAGAGACGCTCGGATCGGTAAGCGCGACGTTCGCGTCCTCGCCGCGGCCGACGCTGACGCCGGCGTCGAGCCGATAGACGCCGTCGGCGGGCAGTCCCTTGACCATGCGAAGGCGGTAGAAAGGCCGGCTCACGACCGCGACTTGGGCCGCGCCGAGCGGTACTCCCTCGAGCGGGGTCATCCGCACGTTGGGCTCGCCGCCCGAAAATACGGCGCCGACGCGCGTCGCGAGATCGCGCAGCAGTTCGGCCCATTCACGCTCCAAATAGGCACGCTCAGAGCCGAGCCGCTCGAAATCCGTCGGATGCACCGAGACCTCGTACGATGCGGGAGCAACGAGCCTTGCACCATCCTGCCGCACGTGCGCCTCCATGACGGCGACGAGCTTGCGCGCAACGTGCGCGGGCGCAAGATCGCTCGGAAAGCTCCGTGCGAATGCGCGCTCGATGAACGCTGCACAGGCTTGCTCGAAACGGGAAAGCAGGCTCACAGCGCACGCTCCAGCCGAGCAACGTAAAAACCGTCGCGACCCTCGATCCCCGGCGGTATCGATACGTCGCCGGCATCGGTCAGAAACGGCTCCATGGCTGCGGGGATGAGACCGCGAGCGAAGCGATGCTGCGAAAGAAATCGTTCGACCACCTCCGTACTCTCACGCGGATCGTTCGAGCAGACGGCGTAAACCAGCGCTCCGCCGTCGTGGACGACGTCCGACGCGGCTTCCAGAAGCGCGTGCTGCACCGCCGCAAGGCGTTCGCCGTCGGTGCTTTCCTTCTTCCAGCGAGCCTCGGCATGACGGCCGACGACGCCGGTACCGGAACACGGTGCGTCGAGCAGAACGCGATCGAATCGCCGCCCGAAGTCGACCTCCCGCACGTCCGATACGATCGTCGACGCGACCAGACCATACTCGGCCAGACGGCGCTGCAGAACCTGCGTTCGCCGCTCGTCGCGATCGACGCACACGAGCTCGCCGTCGTCGCCGAGGCGACTTGCGATCTGCAGCGCCTTGTTGCCGCGACCGCTGCAGAGATCGACGATCCGTTCACCCGATTGCGGCCCGAGGACCTCGACGGGAACCGCCGACGATTCCGACTGCATCCACCACGCCGCATTTGCGCGCGCTTCGTGGAGCGGCTCTGGGGAACGTTCGACGAGCAGGCAGTCCGCGACGATCTGCGAAGGGCGCGTCTCCACCCCCTCGTTTCGCAAGCGGTCTGCCAAAGCGGCGGGTTGGATACGGCGGCGGTTGACGGTTATCGCCGCCTGCGTGGGAGCGTTCACGCCGCTGCATATTGCTTCCAGCAGGCTCGTTCCGAAAACGCCGCGCCACTGCCGAACGAGCCACGTCGGCAGAGAGTAGCGCGTTCCCACGTACTCGTCCTCGGTGTCGAAGAGGTCGCGCGCGGGCTCGAGCGGCGGCTCGCGAAGGTAGGAGCGCAAGACGGCGTTGACGAGACCGGCAAGCCCGCGATGCCCGCGACGCTTTGCGATTTCGACGAACTCGTAGACCGTCGCATGCTCGTCCGCGCGCGTGAATCGCAGCTCGTAGATTGCAAGGCGTAACGCCTCGTGTGCGGTGGCAGCAAGCGTCGCCGCCCGTTCGCCCAGGAACGGCTGCAGATACCAGTCGAGAAGGCGGCGCATCTTGATCGCACCGTAGGCGAGCTCGGTTGCGAAGGCGCGGTCGCGAGCGCTGAGTTCCGCTGCACGCACGCGGTAATCGAGAGCCTCCTGCGCGCCGCGCGCGCGACCCGCGGTTGGGAAGACGTCGCGGACGACGTAGAGCGCGACCTCCCGCGCATTCATGTTAGGGAGGCCCTAAGGAGTCTAAGCCGGTTCGCCGCGCGAACGCCGCGCCGCTCTCGCGGCCGTGATTCGGCGCAATCAGCGCCCGCACGGCGACGGCACCGTCGCCGCACGCGACGGCGACGCTCTCGTCTCGAATGCCGAGCGGCGTTCCGGGGCTCGCCGTTTCGCGCCCGAGCCCGCGGACGTCGAGCACCTTCACGAGCGTGCCGCCGAGAACGGCGCGCGCGGCCGGCGTGGGCGCATATGCCCGCACGTGGTTGACGATGCGCGCGACGGGCCAGCGCCAGTCGAGGGCGAGATCGGCTTTGGAGATCGGGCGCGTGACGCTCGCCTCTCCCGTCTGCGGACGGTGGGAGAAGAAACCCTCGCGCTCCCCGCGCTCCAGCGCACGCCCCAACGTTTTCGCGCCGAGCTCGGCGAGACGGTCGTGCAACGTCGAGAAGTCTTCGTCTGCCGCGATCGTCAGGCGTTCTTGCGCGACGACGTCGCCGGTGTCCATGCCTTCGTCCATGAGCATGATCGTCACGCCCGCTTCGGCGTCGCCGGCGAGGAGCGCGGCTTGGATCGGCGTCGCCCCGCGATATCTCGGCAGGAGCGACGGGTGCACGTTCAGCGATCCGAGCGCGGGCATTTCGAGAAGGTCCCGCGGGAGAATCTTCCCGTACGACGCGACGACGAAGGCATCGAACGCAAGTGAGGATATCTCGCTGGCAAACGCGCGCAAGCTCGCGGGTTCGTAGACCGGCAGCGCGCGCTCTGTGGCAGCGCGTTTCACCGGACTCGACTGCAGATGCAGGCCTCTGCCTGCCGGCCGATCGGCTTGCGTGACGACGCCGTGCAGCTCGGTGCGATCGGCGATGACGTCGAGGCTCGGCAACGCGAACGCGCTCGTTCCGAAGAAGAGCGTCTTCAGCATGACGTCATGCTTCTTGCGCCGATTCCGGATCCTCGCGCTCGTCGGCGGGCGTAGAGAGACGAACGTTGCGCGCGCTGTCTTTGTACAGCTTGCCGTGGAGATGATCGATTTCGTGCTGCACGCATTGCGCGAAGAGGCCGTCGCCCTCCAAGCGGATCTTGTGACCGTGACGATCGAGTCCGCTCACGGCCACGCGCGAAAAGCGCGTGATCTCTCCGACGTAGCCCGGTACGGAGAGGCAACCCTCGGTGAGCTCGATCTCGTCTTCAGCCGCGACGATCTTCGGATTGATGACGGCCACGGGCTGGTGCTCTTCGTCTTTGACGTCGGCGACGAAGAGCTGCTTCGAAATGCCGACTTGCGGAGCCGCCAGACCTACGCCCGGCGCCTCGTACATCGTGAGGAACATATCGTCGATCAGCTGCTGGAAGAGTGGTTCGGCGAGCTCCTGCGGCGTGACGCGCTTCGCCGCGCGCCGCAGGGCGGCGTGACCTTCGGTGACGATCGTTCGCTTGTAGGGCACCGCGCCCGGCTACGAAGTCGCGCGGGCGTAATCCTTTGCCGCGCTTACTGCGTCGTGAAGGATCCCAGAAGTGAGGCGCTCGTCGACGAGCTGCACGCGCTGCCCAGATCGTTCCAGTGGACCGCAAATGCCGTGGCGGCGGTCAGCGTTTGCCGCAGCGTCGTTGCGTAGTATTGAGGGTTCGGGTACCCCGGTACCGTGTTCGGCGTCGGGATCGAGCCGTACGATACCGCCGTGAAGCCCTGCGTGAGTTGCGATCCGTACGACGGCGGGCCGATGATATTCGTGTCTTTCGTACCCGGCGCCGGCAACGGCGTAGGAACGGCGATGTACACCGTCATCGTGTTGTCGGGAACGCCGGTTGCGTTGTTCGACGGATAGACGAGCACGGTGTTCGTCGGGGGAATGCAGTTCGTACCGTACCCCGGTGGGTTCGAATACGAAGGCCCTCCGTAACATCCGGCGAGCAAGCCGGCGAGAAGGACCAAGGCGAGACCAGCTTTGTTCATCGTGCGCATCCTCCCAAAATATATTGACGATTGCAGATAATACGTTCGGAAATCTCCGAGGTGCTTCCTCGACAAGCGCGATTAGAGTTTCTAAAGGATGTAATTGGAGAGATCGGCGTTGCGCGCCACGTCGCTGAGGCGGCTTCGCACGTACTCCGCGTCGACGCGGACGGCTCCGGCACGCTCGGGGGCTGCGAAGCTGACGTCTTCGAGCAGATGCTCGAGCACGGTGTGCAGCCGTCGCGCTCCGATGTTCTCGCTCTGCTCGTTCACCTGCATGGCAAATCGAGCGAGCTCTTCGATGCCGTCGTCGGTAAACTCGAGCTGCACGCCCTCCGTGCCGAGCAGCGCCTTGTACTGCTCGACGAGCGCGTTGCGCGGCTGGGTGAGGATCGTCTTGAAATCCTCGGCGGTCAGGGAGTCGAGCTCGACGCGAATCGGTAAGCGGCCCTGCAGCTCGGGGATGAGATCGGAGGGCTTGCTCATGTGAAACGCTCCGGCGGCGATGAAAAGAATGTGATCCGTCTTGATCTGGCCGTGCTTCGTGTTGACGGTCGAGCCTTCCACGATCGGAAGGATGTCCCGCTGGACGCCTTCACGCGATACGTCCGGGCCGCCGCGAGAACCCTCGTGCCCTGCGACCTTATCGATCTCGTCGATGAAGATGATCCCGTCTTCGCCCGCCCGGCGCAGCGCTTCGCGTTTGACTGCCTCGGTGTCGATGAGCTTTGCCGCTTCTTCTTGCACGAAGATTCGGCGCGCTTCGGCGACCGTGACGCGTCTGCGCGTCCTGCGCTTGGGCAGCATGCCGCCGAGCATCTCGCCGATGTCCGCTCCCTGATCGCCCATGCCTGCGATGACGCCGATCGGGAGCGCGGGTGCCTCCTCCACTTCGATCTCGACCAAACGCACGTCGTAGAAGCCGCGTTCGACCTCTTCGCGGGTCTGATCGCGCACGCGCTGCGCGTCCGGCCCGGGAACCGTTTGAACGCGCGGCTCCGGTTGCGTCGCGGCCGTGTTCCCGAAGATCGAGCCGAGCGTCGCCGCGAACCCGCCCTGGCCTTGCGGCTGGGGCGGACGCGTTTCGGGATGCAGAACGTCGATGACGCGCTCGACCGCCTGACGCTCGGCAACGTCGCGCACCTCCGTGCGGCGGGCCTCCATGACCATGCGCACGGCGACCTCGACCAAGTCTCGCACCATCGACTCGACGTCGCGTCCGACGTAACCGATCTCGGTGTACTTCGTCGCTTCGACCTTCACGAACGGCGCGCCGACTAGGCTCGCCAAGCGGCGCGCGATCTCGGTCTTGCCGACGCCCGTCGGACCGATCATGAGGATGTTCTTCGGCGTGATCTCCGCGCGAAGCTCGTCGGCCACGCGCCCTCGCCGATAGCGATTTCGCAACGCGATCGCCACGGCGCGTTTCGCCTTCTGCTGCCCGACGATGTACGCGTCGAGGGCCTTGGCGATCTGCGCCGGGGTGAGCGCCTGCACGTCGCCGTCGAGCGCCGTCTGTCCGTTCATGGCAGAACCTCGACCGTGATGTCGGCGTTGGTGTAAATGCAGATCTCGCCCGCGATGCCGATGGCGACGCGCGCGATCTCCTCTGCCGCAAGCGAGGTTGTGCGCAGCAGCGCCGCAGCCGCGGCCTGCGCGTACGGTCCGCCGCTGCCAATCGCCGCTATCCCTTCGTCCGGTTCGATCACGTCCCCGTTACCCGAAAGGATGAAGAGATGCTCGGGCGTGCCGACGACGAGCAGTGCCTCGAGCCGCCGCAGCACGCGATCCTGGCGCCAATCCTTTGCAAGCTCGACCGATGCACGCGTGAGATCCTTGAACTCCGCGTATTTACCCTCGAACTTCTCGAGCAGCGCGATCCCGTCCGCGGCCGACCCGGCAAAGCCTGCGAGCACCGTCCCGCCCGCGATGCGACGTACTTTGCGCGCGTGATGCTTGACGACGGTCTTGTCGATCGTGACTTGACCGTCGCCGGCCATCGCGAGCTTGCCGTCGCGGCGGACCGCAACGATCGTGGTCGAGCGAATCTTCATCCCGCTTTAGTACCGGCACCGACAAGTTCGGGTTGCAACCGCTCGCGGAAGGCGTCGAGCGCGGCGAGCGCGCGCTCGGCCATCCGCGCATGCCTCTCCCGCTTACCGAGTCTCTCGTGCGTGATGAGAACGGGGAAGGCCGCCCAGGTGACGTTCGAGGGCTGAAAATCCGGCGATTCCCGATTTTGCAGATGGGCGACGACGGCGCCGAGCGCGCTCTCGCGTGGGGCCTCGACGGGTTTCAGTCCGAGCATCGCACGCGCGGCATGGATGCCGGCCATCGCGCCGCAGGCTGCCGCTTCCACGTATCCCTCGGCGCCGGTGATCTGTCCGGCGAAGTAGAGCGCATCGGTTCCGCGCAGGCGCAGCGTCGGTTCGAGCAGCCGAGGCGCATCGATGAACGTGTTGCGGTGCATCACGCCCAAGCGCAGCCACTCCGCATGCTCCAAGCCGGGAAGACGGCCGAAGGCCTCGCGCTGAGAGGGCCATGTCAAGCGCGTTTGAAAGCCGACCAGATTGAAAGCGGTCCCCTCGCGGTTCTCTTTACGAAGCTGGACGACGGCATACGGCGTCTTTCCGGTGCGCGGATCGCGCAGACCGACAGGTTTCATCGGCCCGAATCGCAGGACGTCGTCGCCGCGATCGGCCATCTCCTCGATCGGCAGGCAGCCTTCGAAGTATCGCGTTCCGTCAAACTCCTTGGCTTCGTGCCGCGGCAGCGTTCGCAAGTCGCACAGCAATTGCGCGTACTGCTCGCGGTCGAGCGGGATGTTGAGGTAATCGTCACCGTCGCCCTTCTCGTACCGCGACTTGCGATACATCTTCGATTCGTCGATCGAGTCGCTCGCGACGATGGGGGAGGCCGCATCGTAATAGTGGAGGCGCCCTTCGACAGGATGCGGGCAACAAGCGGAGATGACGCGATCGATACTTGCCAGCAGGGCGTCGCTCGGGAGGGGGCCGCAGGCGAGGATCGCCGGCCGGTCGAGCGGGATATCCTTCGCCTCCTCACGATGCAGCGTGATGCGGGGCTCGGAGACGACGCGCGCTTCGACGGCCGCGGCAAAGCGTTCGCGATCGACGGCGAGCGCGCCGCCGGCGGGCACCGCAGTTTCACGCGCGGCGTTGACGATCAGCGAACCGAGGCGCGCGAGTTCTTCTTTGAGCAGCCCCACCGCGTTTTCGAGCGCGGCACCGCGCAGCGAGTTGCTGCAGACCAGCTCCGCGAGGTTTGCGGTCTTGTGCGCCGGCCCGCTGGCGTGCGGGCGCATCTCGTAGAGATCGACATCGACGCCTTGGCGCGCAGCCTGCCACGCCGCTTCACATCCGGCGAGGCCACCACCGATAACGAGCAGTCTCACGGCAACGCGACGGCTTCTTCTGCTTGCTCCTGCTGCTCGGCATTGACCAGAGATGACACGTCGTGCTCTTTGTCGGCGGCGCATTCGAGATGCGACGAGCCGCGTCGCGTCTTGATGACGACATGCGAACCGCAGACGGGGCAGCGCTCCGGAATCACGCGATCCCACGAGATGAAGTCGCAGTTCGGATAGTTGATGCAGCCGTAGAACGTGCGGCCCTTGCGCGAGCGGCGCTCGACGACTGCGCCGCCGTCCTTCGGGCATTTCGCGCCGGTGTCTTTCACGATCGGGCGGGTCGTCTTGCACTCGGGGTATCCCGAGCACGAGATGAACTTCCCGAAGCGTCCCATCTTGATGACCATGGGACGGCCGCAGTTCGGGCAGATCTCGTCGGTCGGCTCCTCGCGCACCTCGAGGCGCGGCAACTTGCGCTCGGCCTCCTCGAGCTCGCCCGCGAACGGACCGTAAAACGCGCGCAGCACGCCGACCCAATCTTCGTGTCCCTCCGCGACCTTATCGAGATCGCCCTCCATCTCCGCCGTGAACGCCGGGTTGACGATCTTCGGAAAATGCTCGACCAAGAGATCGTTGACCGCTTCCCCGATCTCCGTCGGCATGAAACGCCGGTCTTGCTGCGTGACGTATCCGCGCGCCTGGATCGTCTCAACGATCGTCGAGTACGTCGATGGGCGGCCGATGCCGTTCTCCTCGAGCACGCGCACGAGCGAAGCCTCCGTGTACCGCGGCGGCGGCTCGGTAAAGTGCTGTTTCGACTCGAGCGCGCGCCGCTCGAGCGCATCGCCTTCGAAGAGTTCGGGCAAGCGCACGCGCTCTTTGGCGGGCTCGTCCTTGCCCTCTTCGTAGACGCGGGTGAACCCTGCAAACTTGAGAATGCTTCCCGTCACGCGGAAACCGTACTCGCCCGCCGTAATCTCCACCGTCGTCTGGTCGAAGACCGCCGGCGACATCTGCGAGGCGACGAAACGCTCCCAAATCAGCGTGTAGAGGCGCAGCTCATCGCGCTTGAGAATTCCTGCGAGCTGCGCCGGCGCGCGCAGCACGGACGTGGGACGGATCGCTTCGTGAGCGTCCTGGGCTCCTTCGCGGACGCGGTGCACGCGTCCGCCGTGAAACTCCTTGCCATACTGCTGCGTGATGTAGCTGCGAGCGGCATCGCGCGCCTGATCGGAGATACGCGTCGAGTCCGTGCGCATGTAGGTGATGAGACCGACGGTGCCCTCTTTCCCGCCGAGATCGACGCCTTCGTAGAGGGCCTGCGCGATCTGCATCGTGCGGCGCACGCGCAGACGCAGCCGGCGTGAAGCCTCCTGCTGAAGCGTCGAGGTCGTAAATGGAGCGGAGGCGTTACGTCGCACCTCGCGCTTGCGTATGCCGGTGAGGCTCGACGACGTGCCTTCGAGCCCCGCGAGGACCGCGTCGGCCTGCGCCTGATTCGCGATCTCGAGCTTCTCGCCGCGGTAGGTGACGAGATCGGCCGCGAACTCCGTCTCTCGGTCCCGTGGCGTCGCAAAGCGCGCCGCGATCGTCCAATACTCCTTCGGAACGAAGGCTCGGATCTCGCGCTCACGATCGACGATGAGACGTACGGCGACCGACTGCACGCGCCCGGCGGAGAGCCCACCGCGGACCTTCGCCCAAAGCAGCGGTGAGATCTTGTACCCGACGAGCCGATCGAGAATGCGCCGCGCCTGCTGCGCGTTCACGCGATCCATGTCGATGCGGTGCGGGTGCTTGATGGCCTCGAGCGCGGCCTCTTTCGTGATCTCGTGCAACTCGATCCGGTGCGGATCGGGAAGCTTCAGCAACTCCGCCAAGTGCCAGGCGATCGCTTCGCCCTCCCGGTCCGGGTCGGTCGCGAGATAGACCTCGTCTGCGGCCTTGACGGCGCTCTTCAGCTCTTTGATGACGTCGCCTTTACCCTTGATCGTCAGGTACTTCGGCGTGAATCCGTTGTCGACGTCGACCCCGAGCGTAGACTTCGGAAGGTCCCGAACGTGTCCCACGGACGCCTTCACCACATATCGCGACGGCAAGAACTTCTTAATCGTTCGTGCCTTGGTCGGCGATTCGACGATGATGAGGGGCTTTTTCACGGGGCGAGTATATCACCCGGGGTCAAGGAGAGGGCAAATTCCCGGGGTGCTTACGCGGCTCGGGGCGAGGGTCGCCCTCTCGGCGTCGTGCCTCCGGGGCTCGTTCAGAGCCTCCTCGGTGGGGCGAACCTCACTCCTCACCTCGCCTACGCGAACGCGCGCTGCGAATCTGCCGCACCGATCCGTGTGACGCGGGAGACTCGCCCGCGAAAATGCCTTGGTTATTTGCAAATGCGTTGATTTGCATTGTTGACGTAAATCCATTATCATGCGCAATAAAGCGCTATGTATGCGCTGTCAACCAACGCTGATCGTCCCACCTGGGACGAGGAGGATTTGATGGAAGACATCATGGGCAACGGCGGAATGATGGGCGAAGAGCCCAAGCCGCCGAAACGCCGGAAGACGTCTCGCAAGAAGGCTGCGCGCAAGGGCGCAGTTCGCAAGACCGCGGGACGCAAGAAAAAGGCCGGGCGCAAAGCAGCTACGCGTAAAGGCGGAGCGCGCAAAGGTCGCAAGAAGGCCGGCCGTAAAACGGCCGCACGCAAGGGCGGACGCAAGAAAGCCGGACGCAAAAAAGCCGGACGCAAGGGCGGACGCAAGAAAGCGACTGCCGGCCGTAAGAAGGCAACGCGCAAAGGCGGACGGCGCAAGGGTGGCCGGAAGAAAAAGGCCTAGGCACCAACCCGATCGAGAGATTGAACGAGAGGCGGCCGCGATGCGGTCGTCTCTTTTCTCTTTAGGGCTTCTTAGGACGCGGGAACGACGATCGGCCCTTCGATCAGCGACGGAGCGCGGCCGCTCTGCTCTTCCACGAGATGACACGCGGCAAAGTGACCGTTTCCATAGTGCAGCAAGGCCGGCTCTTCCTTGATGCAGCGGTCGTATGCGACGGGGCAGCGCGTGTGAAAGCGGCAGCCCGAAGGCGGGTGCACCGGTGAGGGAATGTCGCCCGTCAGCACGATACGCTTGCGACGAGCTTCGACGGCGGGCTCCGGGATCGGAATCGCGGAGAGGAGCGACTGCGTGTAGGGATGCAGCGGATTTTCGTAGAGCTCGTCGCGCGGCGCAACCTCCACGATTTTGCCGACGTACATGACGGCCACGCGATTCGAGATGTGGCGAATCACGGAGAGGTCGTGAGCGATGAAGAGATAGGTCAACCCGAGTTGCTCCTGCAGGTCTTCCAGCAGATTGATGACCTGCGCCTGGATCGACACGTCGAGCGCCGAGACAGGCTCGTCGAGCACGATGAACGTCGGATTGACCGCCAGCGCACGTGCTATGCCGACGCGCTGACGCTGGCCGCCGGAGAACTCGTGCGGGTAGCGGTTCACGTGATACGAGCGCAGCCCCACGAGGCGAATCAACTCGTCGACGCGGCGTGCGACCGCTGCGCCACGTGCGATGCCGTGGATGCGCAGCGGCTCGCCGACGATCTCGCCGACGGTCATGCGGGGGTTCAGGGAAGCATAGGGATCCTGGAAGATGATCTGCATCTCGCGGCGCAGAGCACGGACCTCCCGCCGGCGTAGGTTCGTGATGTTGCGGCCGCGGAAGAATATCGCGCCCTTCGTCGGCCGCACGAGGTTCAGGATCAGACGCCCGATCGTCGTCTTTCCCGACCCGGATTCGCCGACCAAGCCGAGGGTCTCGCCGGCTTTGATCCTCAGATTGACGCCGTCGACGGCGTGCACGTCGGCAATGTGACGGGAGAAGAGCCCCGCGCGAACGGGGAAATACTTATACAGATCCTGGACCTCGACGAGCGGCGTCTGCGCGCCCGCCGTCGACGGCGTCACGACTTTTTTGCGAGCGGCACGGTCTCGACCTCGATGGGCCGCTGCGTCGCCGCTGCGTCGTCATAGAGCACGCAGCGGGCGACGTGCCCACCGCCGAAATCGTAGAGCGCGACCGGTTCGTCACAGATCGGCATACGATACGCGCAACGGGGTGCGAACGCGCACCCCGCCGGCAAGTTCAGGAGGTTCGGCGGCTGGCCCTTGATCGGAACCAGCCGCGTACGATCGCGCTTGTCCAGACGCGGCAGCGAGGCCAAAAGACCTTGCGTGTACGGCATCCGCGGCGCCTCGAAGATCTGCGTGGCCGTACCGTACTCGACTAGGTTGCCGCCGTACATGACGAGCACGTTGGCGCAAACCTCCGCCACGACCCCGAGATCGTGCGTGATGAGAATGATCGCCGTGCCGGTCTCACGCTGAATTTCGTTCATGAGTTCGAGGATCTGCGCCTGAATCGTGACGTCGAGCGCGGTCGTCGGCTCGTCGGCAATGAGCAGCTCCGGTCCGCAGGACAGCGCCATCGCGATCATGACGCGCTGGCGCATGCCGCCCGAGAACTGGTGCGGATACTCGTCGAGACGCTGCCTCGCCTCGGGAACGCGAACCTTCTCCAGCATTTCGACCGCACGATTGCGCGCCTCACTACGGCTTGCGCCGAAGTGGAGGCGCACCGCCTCGGCGATCTGCTCGCCGACCGTGAGAACGGGATTGAGCGACGTCATGGGATCTTGGAAGATCATCGCGATGCGGCGGCCGCGAATACGCCGCATCTCCGATTCGCTCTTGCGCAAGAGGTCGTCGCCCGCGAAGAGGATGGCATCGGCCGTGGCCGCTGCGTTGCGCGGGAGGAGGCGCATGATCGAGAGCGCCGTGACGGATTTGCCCGAGCCGGATTCGCCGACGATGCCCAACGTTTCACCGGCCCGCAGAGAGAACGAAAGGCCGTTGACGGCCGTCGCTAGGCCGTCCTCGGTTCTGAACGTCGTCCTGAGGTTTCGAACGTCGAGCAGCGTCGCCAGAAAGGTAGCTCCTATATTCCCGTCAGCGACAGGATGAAAGCTGCGGCGACGAACCCGACCGCGATCCAGCCTGTCACGCGCTTGAGCTGCTCCTCGGCGCCGATGCGTCCGCGGTATGCGGACTCGACGCGTCCTCCGATCGTCCCCGACAAGCCCTCCTGCTTCGTCGTCTGGACCGCGAGCAGGACGATCAGCAAGATCGCGCAGACCACGAAGATTCCCGCGATCGTGTGCGTGAACCACGACGCGTGCATCTGCCACCACGTCGGGATCTGCGTGACTTGCGGAGGCGGGCTCTGCAGCGGCCCCGGCGCGATTGACGGCGGCGCCGCGGGCGGAGCCGCGGCGATCGTGAAGGCTGATCTCAAACTCTTCCCCTATTCCCGCAACGATTGCGCGGCACCCGACGTTCGCGCCGCGCCTTCTCGCGATGCTTGCGCGATCCGCTCCGCCACCAACTCGGCAGAGAGGCCGAACGCCACCCGCTGGCGCGGCTGCGAATCGTGCTGAACCAGCACGCTCGGTATGCCGACGCGCTCGACGCGAATCGCGATGCCGCGATCCGAGTACCACTCTACGACCGCCGAGCCGTAGCCGCCTGCGAGCGAGTGCTCTTCGAGCGTCATGACGCAGTCGTGGGTACGGGCAAGCTCTTCGAGCAGACCCTCGTCGAGCGGTCGTGCGAAGCGAGCGTTCACGACGGTCGGCTTACGGCCGTTGTGGCCGCGCAAGGTCTCGAGCAGGTCGTACGCATCGAGGGCGACGTCCACGGTGTTGCCGAGCGCAAGGACCGCAACGCCCTCACCGCGCCGCAGCACCTCTGCCTTTCCGTGCTCTATCGGAGCGACCGCATCTTCGTGCCGCCCGGTACTCGAGCCGCGCGGATAGCGAATCGCCGCGGGACGGTCGAGCGTGAGCGCGTGCTCCAGCATCGGGAGCAGCTCCTCCTCGCAGCGCGGTGCCATGATCGTCATGCCGGGAAGTGCCCGCAAGTACGCGATGTCGTACAAGCCCATGTGCGTCGGACCGTCGTCACCGACGAGCCCCGCACGGTCCATGCAGAAAACGACGGGAAGCTCCTGCACGCAGACGTCGTGAACGACCTGATCGTACGCGCGTTGCAAGAACGTCGAATAGATGGCGCAGACCGGCCTCAGCCCTGCCGACGCGGCTCCGGCGGCAAAACAGACCGCATGCGCTTCGGCAATCCCGACGTCGAAGAATCGCTCGGGGAACTTCTTGCCGAACTTCGCCAGCTTCGTGCCGTCCGGCATCGCCGCGGTGATGCCGATGACGCGCGCATCTTTCGCAGCGACGACGTTCATCGCGTCGGCGAACGCGTCGGAGAACGTCGCGCGAGCGTTCGGCTTGACCTCGAGCTTCCCGTTCTCGACGTCGAATGCGCCGCATCCATGGAACGTACGCGAGTCCTTCTCCGCGGGCTCGTATCCTTTTCCCTTGACCGTGCGCACGTGGAGCAGTACCGGGCCCTCGATGCCTTTGGCGGTAGCGATCGCTTCGAGGAGTGCGTCGATGTTATGGCCGTCCACGGGCCCCATGTAGCGGAAGCCGAGCTCCTCGAAGATCACCGTCGTTTTCTCCGACGGTGAGACGAAGTGCATCGCACCCATCTCCGCCGCGGTGAACGCCTTGCGCGCCATGCGTCCGAAGGGAAGACGGTGCAGCACGTTCCTTGCCTTCTCGCGCGCAGCGTTCGCAAATCGCTTGCTGCGCAGGATCGAAAGATACGACGCGATCGACCCGACGTTCGGCGCGATCGACATCTCGTTGTCGTTGAGGATGACGATGAAGTTCGATCCGAGCTGCCCCGCATTGTTGATCGCCTCGTAGGCGAGCCCCCCGGTCAGCGCTCCGTCGCCGAGCACCGCGACGATCGTCTCGTCGCGGCCTGCGAGGTCGCGCGCAACCGCCATCCCGAGTGCGGAAGAGACGCTGGTCGACGCGTGGCCCGCGCCGAAGACGTCGTATTCGGACTCGCTGCGCATCGAGAAACCGGAGATTCCGCCTCCCTGGCGTAACGAGTGGAAGCGTTCGCGGCGGCCGGTGAGCAGCTTGTGCACGTAGGATTGATGGCTGACGTCCCAGATGATCTTGTCGGGTGGAAGATCGAGGACGCGATGCAACGCGATCGTCAGCTCGACGACGCCGAGATTCGGTGCCAAGTGACCACCGTTTCGCGAGCACGTGACGACGAGCATATCGCGTATCTCGCGCGCGAGAACGTCGAGTTGCGGCCGCGTGAGCGCCTTGACGTCGGCGGGTCGTTCAATGCCCTCGATAACCATCCGCCCTGCTTCCCCTCCAACGGCGCTGGACCTTGCGCAGCGGTACGCTTGCGCCGATTGCGCGGTGGGCCCCCAAGGAACCCTTACCCATCCGCCCGGAAGGAAGGCAAGTGAGGCCCGAGCAGAGCGGCCCGGCCGTGGTTCCGATCAAGAATCGGCGCATTTGGCGCGACCTCGCGCGCATTCTCTCGACGATTTTCAACCCGTTCCTCACGGCATTGGCGCTGTTCGTGATCTTGGCACACGTCGGAAGCCGCGACGTTCTGGGCTTCTGGCGCTTGCTGTTCCTCTCGACGTGCTTTACGTCGATCGGCCCGATGCTCTACGTTTTTCGGCTCTACGCGGTCGACCGCATCTCCGACCTCGACATGTCCGTGCGCCACGAGCGTGAAGCCATATTCAGCGCGTTCGTCGTCTTCTACTCTCTCGGCACGATCGCGCTGTATCTCGTTCACGCACCGCGCGTCATGATCGCTGCAATGCTGGGGTACACGCTCTCGACCATTCTCGTGCAGTTCATCACGCGGTATTGGAAGATCAGCACGCACGCCCTCGGCATCACGGCACCTCTCGTCGCCCTTATGCTGCTCTACGGCCGGCAGCCGCTTCCGTTTCTCGTGCTGATTCCGATGGTTTGCTGGGCGCGCGTCTACTTACGGGCGCACACGCTCTTACAGGTCGTCGGCGGCGCCGCGCTGGGTGCCGGAACCACGATTCTCTTCTTCCACCTCTTCCACATCACGCAGGTGGCTCCAGCGCACTAGGTGAGACGAGAAGGCCGGTTCACCAGCCGTCCGCGCGGGTACTGACGCGGGTTTGCCGCCAGCGAGCGCTCGTTCCGAGCAGGCCGGCGGCCCATACGAGAACGCTCAACGCTTCCCGCAGCGGCACGAGCCACGGTGCAGAACGGCCTGGAATGCGTAACACGCGATGCGCCCACACGTGCACCGCAACACGAAACGCGATGGCCGCCACGAAGAGTGCACCGGCAGAGAGAGCGGCCGGCGCGAAGATGAGGTTCAGCAGCCCCCACGTCATCGGGAAGGCGACGACCGAGCCGGCGTACCCCAAGGGACGCACGGCTCGAATCGTGCGCGCCCATCGAATCTCGCGCGCCAGCAACGCGCGTAACGTCCTCTCCGAGACGAGCGTCAACGGGATCGCGCTCGCGAGGGCGACGCGATAACCGCGGCGCGTCACCAGTTCCCCGAGCGCATAATCGTCCGCGATCGTGGCCCCGATCGCCGCGAGGCCGCCGACCTCGTCGAGCACCCGGGCGCGCACCGCCATCGTCGCCCCAAAGCAGTAGCGCAACGGCTGCAGCGCCGTTGCAACGAGGACCGACGGCATGAACTGATCGTTGACGAACATCGCGCCGAGGCGCGCGACAAGAGCCTGCGTCGCGCGCGCACCGTAGAGCGTCGTCGCAGCGCCGACCGCGGGGTCCGCGAAGGCGCTCGCGATGCGCCGCAGGTAATCGCGTTCGACCCGCATGTCGCTGTCGGCGACGACGAGGATCTCCCCCGTTGCCGACGGGAGCGCGGCGAGCAGATTCTCGATCTTCGGGTTGAGTACGTGCGCTCCGCCGCCGGCGACCACCGCGATCTCGCAGTGCGGCATCGACGCGCGAATCCGGCGCGCGACGTCCAGCGCCGGATCGTCGGCGTTCTGCGCGCAGAAGATCACCTGAAAGCGTGGATACTCCTGGTCGCAGAACGTGCGAAGGTTCTCTTCCAGCTCGGGCTCCAACCCCGCGAGCGGCTTCAGGATCGTCAGCGTAGGCAGCTCGCTGCCCTCGGCCGGCGCCGCAGCGCGCTTCGTCACGAGCCGGATCAGCGCAAAATCGGTATACAGAACGCTCGCGATCGCGAGAACGAAGAACAGGGCAGAGATCGCGAGCGGCACGTGCGTCATGCGGCGAGAGCGCCGAAGGTCACGAGCGCGATGCCGCGGCGCGCGATCGCATCCCGCACGCGAGAGCTGAGCAGCGCGTCGAACTCCTCAGCGCGCGCGTAACCGGCATGTGACGTCGCTGGGTGGAGGTAGAGCTCGCTTACGCCCTCCGGCAGCCGCGCGACGATCTCGAGAACGCGCTCCTCGTCGAGACGCCCCGTGTCGTTCAGGCCGAATACCGCATCGTTGGCAAGGACTCCGGCGCCGCGCAGACGTGCGCGCATGAGCGACGCCCACGGCCCGATCGCGATTGCGTTTCCTATCCCCGCCGCGGAGAGGTGGAACGGTTCGAACGGCACGCGCATCGCCTTCATACCGTGCGCTTTGCCGCTCTCGAGAATCATCGAAAAGAGCGTCGGGTGAACGTGCATGTGGTTGTGCGCGTCGACGTGATCGAGCGGCAAGCCCGTCGCTGCGAAAGCGTCGAACTGCGCCGCGATCTCGTCGCGAAGCTGCGCGCGCGCGCGCGAAGATGCGAAATAGCGCACGCCCGCGCGTACCAGACGGGAATCGAAGAGGCCCCGGCCGTCGACGAGATCGGGGACGCGCGCAGCGGGCAGCACCGGGCGTGCGTTCGTGAGCGCGACATGCAGACCGATTCCCAGCCTCGGCATACGGCGCGCGCGCTCGACGGCATCCGCCGCGGCGGGTTCGCCGACCATGAGGCTCGCAGCCGTCAAGACGCCCTCGCGATGCGCGCGCTCGACCGCTTCGTTGATCTCGAGCGAGGCGCCGAAATCGTCTGCGGTCACGACGAGTTTCTTCACACGACTCCTGCGATCACCGCGGCACCGAGGGCGGCGCAGCGCGGGCCCTCGCGCGCCAGCCAAAGCCCCTCTTTCCACAAGAGCGGATTCGCGAAGGCGCGCACGGGATGCAGCCAGGCCGGGGACAGCTCGCGAGCCGGCGTGTCGAGAACGACGCGGATCACGCCGACGCGCGGCGCGATGATGAGCCCGCTCTCCATGTCGACCGCCGCGTACCCTTCTCGTGCCCATCGCTCTCGCTGGGCGCCGTGCACGACCGACGCGCTCGTGAGTAACGACGCAACGACGGGCTCGCAGCCGAGTTTGCGCGCCGCAACGGTGAGCTGCAGCACGAGCGCGCGGTCGCAGACGAGCTCCTCGCCGTTCGGCCGTCGCACGCGGTCGGCAACGATCACGGTACCGGTCGGCAAATCGACGCGCAGCCCACCGGCGAGACCGCAGGAAATGACGATCGTGCCGAGTCCTTCGGGATCGCAGCGCGAGAAGGCGACGCCGCACTCGACGACGCGCACGTGCGGTGCCGCGTGACGGACGGCACGCGCCTCGAGGCTCGTCGCCGCAACGACTACCGGGCGTTCGCGCGATACCATGCGACCGCGCGCGCAAACGTCTGCCCCGCAGGCTCCGGTTGGCCCAAGCCGAGCGCGTTGCGCGACGCCTGCGCGTCGACGAACATGCGCTCCCGCGACATGCGTACGCCCTCCAGCGGCACCACCGGCTCGGCCCCAGGCTGCAGATAGCGGCAGCGCAGTTCGTCGCACCAGCCGGCGGCGAGCAGTACGCCGTACGGAATGCGCACGCGCGGATTGCGACGCCCGGTCGCGCGCGCGAGAAGCGCCCAGATATCTTCGAAGGTGAGATTCTCGCCCCCGATCACGTAGCGCTCGCGATCGCGTCCGCGCTCGAGCGCCGCGACGTGTGCGCGCGCGACGTCCTCGACCGCGACCACGTTCATGCCGCCGCGCGGCGGTGCAACGCCGATCTTCCCGCATGCAAAATCGAGGACCAGCTTCCCCGTGGGAGTCGGCTTGGCGTCGCCGGGACCGATCGGCGCCGTCGGCAGCACGAGAACGACAGGCACGCGCGCTGCGAGCGCCGCGCGTTCTTGCTCGACCTTCGAGCGATGGTACGCGGATCCGTTCGTTGCGTGGGCGTGCAGCGTCGCGGAGCTCGACGTCACGACCGCGCGCTCAACGCCTGCGATGCGCGCCGCCTCCAGCAGCCCGGCGGTTCCGAGCACGTTCACGCGATGCATCATCGCGCGTGCGTGTGGCGCAAAGGAGTACAGCGCCGCGCAGTGCACGACGTACCGGCAGCCGTCGAGAGCACGCGCCAGCGCCCCCGGCTGCGCGAGATCGCCGACGACGGTTTGCGCGTCGAGCTTCGTCTCCGCGGATCGCACGAGCGCGCGAACGTCGTAGTCCGCGTCGCGGAGGACGCGCAAAACGTGGCTCCCGACGAAGCCCGTGGCGCCGGTGAGGAAAACCGTCGGCGGCATGAGTCAGTGCGCGAAGGCTGCGCGGATACTCTCCTTGAGCGATCCCACGGTTCGCGTGACGGCCGTGGGCTCGTACCCGCAGTGCGCCATGCAATTTTCGCACTTGTCGTTGCGGCCGCGGCCGAACTGCGACCAGTCCGTCTCCTCGAGCAGCTCTTTGTACGTCTTCGCGTATGGAGCGTCGCTCATGAGATAGCACGGCCGCTGCCAGCCGAAGACCGTATAGCAAGGAATGCCCCACGGGGTACATTCGAAGTCGACCTTCCCCTCGAGGAAGTCGAGGTAGACGGGGCTGTGGTTGAGGCGCCACTTCTTGCGCTTGCCTTCGCCGAATGCCTCGCGGAAGATCTTGCGCGTCTGCTCCACGCCGAGAAAGTGCTCCTGATCCGGAGCCTTCTCGTAGGCGTATGCCGGCGAGATCTGCATCATGTCGACCTTGAGCTCGTCGTTCAAGTAGTCCAGCACCGCGCGAATCGACGCCGGATCGTCCTGGTTGAAGAACGTCGTGTTCGTGAAGACTCGGAAGCCGCGCTCCTTGGCGATCTTGATCGCCTCGACGGCCTTGTCGAAGACGCCGTCGCGACAGACCGACTCGTCGTGCCGGTCGCGCAGACCGTCCATGTGGATCATCCACACGAATCGGATGCTCGGCTTGAACCGATCGATCTTCTTCTTCAGCAACAGCGCGTTGGTGCACAGGATCACGAACTTGCCGCGCTTCACGAGCGCCTCTACGATCTCCGGCATCTGCTCGTGCACGAGCGGCTCGCCGCCGGCGATCGAGACGATCGGCGCGCCGCACTCTTCGACGGCGGCAATGCATTCGTCGACCGAGAGCCGCCTGCGCAGGATATCGTCGGGATGCTGGATCTTCCCGCAGCCGGCGCAGGCGAGGTTGCACTGCAAGAGCGGCTCGAGCTCCAGGACGACCGGATATTTCTTTTCGCCGCGAAGGCGCTTGCCGAAGATGTACTTCCCGATTGCGATCTTCTGCGCTAACGGCATGCTCATGCTTCTGTAGTTGCCCCCGGAGGCCGAGGCCCCTGCGAAAAGGCCCGGATTGGGCTAGTTGGCGTTCCCTCGGCTGCGGGGGCTAGCGGTGAAAGAGGACGGTGAGGATCGTCGTGATCCAGGACGTAACGATCATTCCCGTCAGCCACATGAACCGCTGGTCCCCATATCAAGACGCAGATCGCGGAAGTCCGATGCGACGCTCTCTCGAAAGGCTTCGATTTTCCGGTCGAGGCCGTCGATGAGCTGCACGAGCTTCGCGTTCGTTGAAGATCAGCCGGCCAGTCCTAGCGAAACAGAACGGTCGTTATGTCGGCGGCTCCTTTGGATCGTTGGACTAATCGTCGTTTCCGTCATCCTTCCGTTTGCGAGACGCGTTCTCACGCATTCACAGGTTTGTGAGGTGGTCTGCGAGGCGCTGCAGGCTCTGCGTCCAACCTCCGTTTGAAGCGTTTTCAAGCAATCGTCGAGGCGATCGAAGCGCGATTCCCAGAAGCGCCGGTATTCGCGCGTCCAGAGGCGATCATTTCTACGCGAGGGATGAGACGCGCGGCGCTCCCTCGACTGCATTCGAGATGACACCGCGTTCGTGCAGCGCCGCGTCGTTCGCAAGCGCCATCAAGGGAAACACGTGGCGATACAAATGATAGTTGATGTAGAAGTCCCGCGGGAAGCCCGTGCCCGTGTAAAACGGCTCTTCCCAAGTTCCGTTCTTCAGCCGCTCCCGAAGATACGACACGCCACGCCGACATGCGTCGTGCGTGCGCAGGCCCGCGAGTTGGAACGAGAGCACCGCCCATGCGGTTTGCGAAGGCGTGCTGTTGCCGACGCCAGCGAACGACTCGTCGACGTACGAATGACAGGTCTCGCCCCAGCCGCCGTCGGCGTTCTGCCGCTCGACGAGCCACGCGACGGCGCGCTGCACCATGTCGTCGCCCACGCGCAGCGCGGTGAGCGCGGCGATGGTGCACCACGTACCGTACACGTGATTGACGCCCCAGCGCCCGAACCAGTTGCCGCCCGGTTTTTGCGTCGCACGCAGATACGAGAGACCGCTCGCGACCGCGGGATCGTGCCCGTCACTGCCCAGACCGGCGAGCATCTCGAGCACGTGCGCCGTGACGTCTTCGGTCGGCGGGTCGATGAAGGCACCGAAATCGGCAAAGGGGAGCCGGTAGAGCAGCTCGCGATAGTTGTCGCGATCGAATGCCGCCCACGCGCCGTTTGAAGAGCGCATCGCAACGACCCATTTCCGCGCCCGCTCGAGCGCGCCGCGCACCTCGTCCTCCTCGCCGCCGCGCAGCAACGCGAGAACGACGATGGCGGTGTCGTCGATGTCGGGATAGATGTCGTTGTGAAACTCGAACGCCCAGCCGCCGCACTCCGGCGCGTCTTTACAGCGAATCTGCCAGTCGCCGCTTCCGGTGATCTGCTCGTCGAGTAGCCAACGCACCGCGCTGCGAATCGATGGATGCGAACGTGGCACGCCCGCAGCACGCAACGCGAGGACGGCCCACGCCGTATCCCAAACCGGTGACATGCACGCTTGCAGGCGCCAACCGTTGCGCTCGTCCTGCAGCGAGAAGCCGCTCAGCCCATCGAGCCCTTTGCGCATGACCGGATGATCGAGCGTCATGCCTTCGAGGTTGAGCGCGATCAGCGAGTAGACCCACGGCGGCTGAATGCCGCCCCATCCGCCGTCGGCTTCCTGACGCTCGACGATCCACTGCGTGAGCCGGTTGCGCGCGACCCGGCGACCGGGTTTCACCGGCGATCGTTCGTACGACTTGAGCACGAGCTTGTCGAGCCACCAGAAGAATCCCGTGCCTTGCACGCGGTGCAGCTCGCCCTCGGTTCCCTCGACGATCACTTCGCCGAGCGGAACGCCGAGATCGCGCGTCGGCCGGTGCGAAATCACCACCGCGAGCGGCGCAACGGTGCCGCGCGCCCAGCATGCGTAGTCGTACAGATTGAAGGGAATCTGCGGCGGGAGGAAGACCATCTCCGGCGGCATCGTCGGAATGCCGTCCCAAGGATACTTGCCGAAGAGCGCAAGCCAGATCTTCGTGAAGACGCGTGCTCGCGCCGCGCCGCCGAGATCGAGAATGACGCGCAAGGCCTTGCGCATGGGCGTCGAGTTAGGATCGACGCCGAGAACCTTGAGCGCCGCATACGCCTCGATCGTCGTGCTGACGTCGGCCGGCGCCTCGTAGTAGAGCCCCCACGAGCCGTCTTCTCGCTGGTTGCGCAGAACGTGCGCGATCGCACCTTCGCGAATCGGATCCAGGCTAACGCCGAGAAACCGCAGGAGCAAAACGTGCTCCGCGGTCATCGTGACGTTCGTCTCCAGCTCGCCGAACCACCAGCCCTCCGGGGACTGCCGCTCGAGGAGCCACGAGATCGCGTCGGGGACGCGAACGCCTGGGGTCATCCCGTCATGATGCGACGCGCAGCTGCGAATCCGCTGCGTACCGCCGACTCCATGGTATCGGGCCAACCGGTCCTCGTCCACGAGCCGGCGAGGGCGAGATTCGCGAGGGAGGTCTCGGGGCCGGGCCGCACGGCATCCGGCGGCGCGGAGAACGTCGCCTCGGGATTGCGGGTGACCGCGCCGCGCTCCAGCCGAGCGCCGCGCATTGCGGGAATCGCCTGCACTTCGTCCCAGGCGAGGCGGATGACGTCCTCGCTCGAGCGGCGGTAATGCGCGTCAGCGGCGCTCATGCTGCAGCACAGATATCCTTCGCCTTTGCGAAAGACCCATTGCACCGGTGAATCGACGAGCGCCGCAAAATCGAATCCTTCGACGCGCTCGGGGTGAGGCGACGCGTAGCGAAGATGAACGTCGACGATTGGGTGCGGCGTGAAGACCTCGAGCGGAGGCACTCCGTAGCGCGCGGGTTCGCGGAGCAGCCGGTGCAGCTGCGGAGGCGTCAGCGCGAGAACGAACGCATCGAATTCTCGCCGCTCGCCGGACGTCGTGACGAGGCCTTCGAGGCGCGTTGCGTCCGCGTTCGTTTCCAGCGATGCAACCGACGTCGAACGATGCACGCGTGCAACGCGCGCGGCGGCAGCGTCAGCGATGTGCGCGAGCGGAACCGTCGAGAAGCCGAAACGCGCGGCGCCGGCATCGCCCAAGAATGCCGTGCGCAGCGTGAAGAGCGCCTCGCTCGCGTCCATCTCATCGAGCGCTACGTTCAACGCCGGCACGAAGAACGGCGTCCAGAATACGCGAATCGCTTCGTCGCTCTGCTTGCGGCGCCGCAGCCACTGCGCGAACGTCTCGTTCCGCGCGTCGCCGTTTCGCGCCGCTGCGGCGAGAGCCCGCGCGACGTCGATCTTCGATCGGATGCCGAGAGCGCCGAACCGCGCGAAGGATGCGAGGAGATGCCAGGGTGCCGGAAGCCGCGCAGCACGCAGGCGCGAGGTGCCGTCGCGCGTGACGACGAGCGCATCGAAGCGCTCCTGCAGGGCAAGCCGATCGCCCATGCCCGCGCGCCCCACGAAGGACTGAAAGTCGCTGCAGCATCCGAGGAAGACGTGCTGGCCGTTGTCGACTTCAACACCGTCGATCTCGAACGACGTCGCGCGCCCGCCAAGCAATCGGCTGCGCTCGAACAGCTCGACCTCGTATCCTGCGTCGGAGAGTTCCAGACCCGCGGCGAGGCCCGCGAGACCACCGCCGACGACCGCTACCGAACGGCGAGCCACGACCGCACGACCACGCGCAGCTTCGCCGTCGCCGACAGCGAGACGCGCTCGCGCAGTGGGCGCGCCGGGTCGGCGACGATGCGATCGAGGATGCCGCGATAGATGCCGGCCATCGAACGGACGCAGACGCCCGCTCGGTGCGGAATGTACTGCACGACGGCCAGTCCCGTCGAGTACAGCGCGAGCGCGCGTTCCGCCTCGAACGCAACGAGCTCGTTCCACCCGGCGACGCTGTTGCCGTCGCGAAAGACGCTTCTCTCGATCCCGAAACGCTCGCGGTCCTCACGCGGAAGATAGACGCGCCCCATCGCTGCATCTTCACGCACGTCGCGCAGCATGTTGATGAGCTGGAGCGACACCCCGAGCTCTTCCGCCCGGTCGAGCGCTTTCGGATCGCTAAAGCCGAAGATGCGGACGCACATCCGGCCGACGACGGCCGCCACGAGCCGGCAGTATCCGCGCAGCTCGCCCCACGTCGCGTACTCACGCGGCTCGATATCCATCTCGACCCCGTCGATCAGCCCCTGCAGCTCGTTCTCCGGGATGCCGAAACGGTCGACGGCCCGCGAGAGCACGTGCATCACGGGATCGGCATAATCGCCGTGCACGCACCGGTGCACGCGATCGCGCTGTGCGCGCAGACGCGCCGCGAGATTCTCTCGCGAGCGCCGCTGGTCGTCGACCTCGTCGTCGATCTCGCGCGCGAACGCGTAAAGCGCGTAGATCGCGATCCGCTGCTCGCGCGGCAACGAGATGAACCCCCAATAGAAATTCTTCGCTTCGGAGCGCGTGATCGCCGAACAGTAGCTCTCGGAGAGCGCGATGTCGAGCGCGTTCTCGTTCCCCGTCAAGGAGTAGCTGCGCTCCTCAAACATGCGCGAGGGTTCCTAGGAGCAGCGCGACCTTGGCAAGCGTCGGCACGCGAGGGCGGGCGGCATCGCTCCGGTAGCCGGATCGCTCGACCGCGCGTACGATCGCGAGGCCACCGAGCCGGTACAACGAGAGCTGCCGCCGCAGCGCGCGCGGAGCGAGACGCTCGAGCTCGCAGCCCGACGCGAGCAGGCTTCGCGCGCGCTCGCAGTGCGCGCGAACGGCGCCGGCAACGCCCGTCGCACGCACCTCCGCTTGAACCAAGTAACTGCGGCCCTTGGCCAAATCCCACGTGACGTCTTGGGCAAAGTTCGCGAGCTGCAAACCGATGCAAACGTCGTCGGAGAGCCGTTCCATGTGCGCGTTCGCGATGCCGAAGGCCGCCAGCACCATGCGGCCGACGGGCGCAGCCGAGAACGTGCAGTACTCGCGCAGCGACTCCCACGTCTCGTATCGCGTCGTCGTCTGATCGCGCAGATTCGCTTCGATGAGGTTCGCAAACGGCTCCCTGGAGAGTCCGTAGTGCTCGACGGTTTCGCGCAACGCGACGAGCACGGGGTGCACGGGTGCCTCACCGGCGAAGAGCGCTTGCACCTGATCTCTCCACAGCTCCAACCGCGCGATTGCGGCGCCGCCGCTTTCGTCGCCGTAGTCGTCGGTCGTGCGGCAGTACGCGTAGATTCGCATGAGGTCGATGCGGAGCCGGCCCTTCGGCAGCCCCGAGACGATGAGAAAGTTCTCGTAGTGCTTTCGCGTGAGCAGCCGGCAATACGCATCGGCGGCCTGCAGCTCGGCGTATTCGCTCACGTGGACGGCTCCGCCCGACGCAACCGCGACGTCGTGCGCAGCGCCCGCAGCGTCGCGGATCCGGTTGCGAACATTGCGATGCGCAGCGTCGACGTGAGCTCCCATGCGAAGCTCTCCGCCTCTTCTTCGCCGCGTGCGGCCGTACGTAAGAAGGCGCCGGCGATTCCGACCGCGTCAGCGCCGAGCGCGATTGCCTTTGCGACGTCGATGCCATCGACGATCCCGCCGCTCGCAACGAGCAATGCGCCGGGAGCCGCCTTCCGCGCGCGTGCCAACGCCTCTGCCGTGGGGATGCCCCAGCCGGCAAACGCGGCTGCTACGTTTCTGCGGCGGGGCTCGTCCAGCCGCTTGCGCTCGACCTCACTCCACGAGGTTCCGCCGGCGCCGGCGAGATCGACCCCGCGTACGCCGGCATCCAGGAGCCGCACCACCTCGTCGGGCGCAATGCCCCACCCTACCTCTTTCACCACGACGGGCGTTTCGAGCGCCTCGCAGAGTCGCGCGATCTTTTCGAGCAAGCCGGAGAAGCACGTGTCTCCTTCGAGTTGCACCGCCTCCTGGACCGCATTGAGGTGGAGCACGAGGGCATCTGCGCGCAGCATCTCGGTGAGACGCCTGCAGTCCTCGACACCGTAGCCGCGATTCAACTGCACCGCTCCGATGTTCGCAAGCAACGGCACGTCTTTCGCTTCGTCGCGAACGTCGAACGTGTCGAGCAGCTCCGGATGCTCGAGCAACACGCGCCCCGATCCGACGCCCATGCCGAGCCCGCACCGCTGTGCCACGCGCGCTAACCGCCGGTTGATCTCGCGCGCCTCGCCGGTTCCGCCCGTCATGCACGATATGAGCAGCGGCGCGCGCATCGCCCGGCCGAAAAGCGACGTACTGCAATCGACGTCCTCGAGATCGATTTCCGGCAACGCGCAGTGATCGAAGCGCCAGCGTTCGAAGCCGCTCGTCACGCCCTTGGCGGCAACGTCCTCCTCGACGTTGATGCGAAGGTGATCGGCTTTGCGCGCGGCCGTCGCGTTAGCGAGATCGGTTTGCAACATAAAGCGCCATCTCGCGGAATGCGGAAAGGAATCGCGCCGGCACGTCGCACGAGGCGACCACGGAGACCGATTTCTGCGCGAACTGTAGCGGCGCGTCGCGCGTCAAGCACGCTCCGCCCGCGTCGTCCAGGAGTGCACGAATCTCGCACGTCGCCTCATCGCTGCGTTCTGCAAATGCGCGCAAGAGGCGGCGTTGCGCGGCCGGGGGGAGCGCGTGATAGGCAGCGACGAGCGGAAGCGAGGCCTTGCGCCGTCCGACGTCACCGGCACTCGATTTTCCCGTGACCGCAGAGTCGCCCCACGTGCCGAGCCAATCGTCGCGCATTTGGAAGGACAGGCCGAGCAGATATCCGGCTCGCCGAAAACGGCGCACCGTCGCGAGCGGTGCTCCGGCCGTCAACGCGCCCATTTCGAGGGCCGCACCGAGCAACGCCCCGGTCTTCGCACGCACCATGCGTAGGTATGCGCGTACCGGGATCTGCACGCGACCCTCGAGCGCCAAATCGAGACACTGACCCTCGACCACCTCCAGCGTTGCCGTGGAGAGCGCGCGAACGGCGCGCAGCGTGCGCTCCGGATCGACGCCGCTCTCCGTCAGAACGCGAAACGCGAGCGCGTGCAGTGCGTCGCCCGCGTTGATCGCCTGCGCGACGCCCCATACCGCCCACACCGTCGGACGTCCGTGCCGGTCGCGATCGCCGTCTTGAATGTCATCGTGCACGAGCGTGAAGTTGTGCACCCACTCGACTGCCGTCGCCGCGGGGATCGCGTCGCCGGCCTCGCCGCCGCACGCTTCACACGCCCACAGGCACAGACTCGGGCGCACGAGCTTCCCCGTGACGGCCCGGCGCTCGCGGCCCACGTCGTCGAGCCACCCGATATGATATCCCGACATGCGACCCGTCATCGACTTCGGCGCAAGCGTTTCTTCGCGCATCGCTTCGGCGACGCGCGGCGGATAGGTCGTAAGGATCGACGGCAGCGCGTCGACCGGTGTCGATGCTAAAGGCGTACTCAAGAGTTCGTTCCCAAAGCGAGGAGGGAGCTTTCCGTTCGACGGCAGGATGCGCCTGCCGCCGTCGTTATGCCGCCGAACGATCGAGCGCGGCGTACTCCTCGTCGGTCAAGCGCAGCGCCGCGACGGCAACGTTCTCTTCGAGATGCTGCAGCGATTGCGTTCCGGGAATCGGCAACGTCACGGGTGCGTGGTGCAGAAGCCACGCAAGCGCCACGTCGTATGCGCTCGCACCATGTGCGCGCGCAATCGCGTCGATTCCTTCGTGCTTACGCACGTCGCCGGCGTCCAGCGGAAACCACGGGATGAACGCTAGGCCGTGCTGCGCGCAGTACGTCAGCACCGGCTCGCTCGCGCGATCACCGACATTGTACCGGTTTTGAACGGAGACGACGGGCACGATGCGCCGCGCTGCTTCGAGGTGCTCGACGTCCACGTTCGAGAGCCCGACCTGCCGGATCTTTCCCGCAGCTCGCATCTCCGCAAGCACGCCGACTTGGTCCTCCCATGGGACGTTCGGGTCCACCGCATGCAATTGATAGAGCTCGATGCAATCCAGCCGCAGGCGGCGCAGACTGCCTTCGAGACAGCTCTTCAACCGCTCCGGCCGGCAATCGCGCGCCCATTCGCCGGGTCCGCCTCGCGTGAGCCCTCCCTTCGTCGCCACGACCACATCTGCGGGGTAGGGGTGCAACGCCTGCGCGATGAGCTCTTCGCTCACGTCGGGGCCATACGAGTCTGCGGTATCGATGAAGGTCACGCCGAGCTGCACCGCGCGGCGCACGACCGCAACGGCGTTCTGCGGATCCGCCGGCGGTCCCCATACGCCGGGGCCGCACAGACGCATCGCCCCGAAGCCGACGCGATTGACGACGCGATCGCCCAGCACAAGCGTTCCTGCTGCCGATGCCGGCTTAGCCGGCGAGTGCCGCGATGCTTGCATCGAATGTCTCCCTGTCACCCGTCGTGACATAGTGCGTTGCTCCGCTTTCAACCGAAATGCCTGCACGCTCGGCGGCGAGCGCAACTCGGCTTGCTTGTTCGATCGCGGGGTCGATGCGCGCTACACCGGTGCCGACGTAGCGCGCGAACGTCGCGTCGAGCAGCGGGTAGTGCGTGCAGCCGTACACGAGCGCATCGATCTCACGCGGCACGCTCGCGCACAACGCGGAAACGGCCGCCTCGACCTCGGTCGCGCCCGCGCCCGACTCGACGAGCGGAACGAGGCGCGGTGCGGCGATCTCCGTGACGCGCGCATTCGCGATGCGCGCGCGAATCGCGCGCGCGTATGCTCCGGAGCGCACCGTCGCCGTCGTTGCGAGCACGGCGACGCGGCGGCAGCCTGCGGCTTCGACAGCGCATGCCGCGGCATCGATCAGGTCGAAAATCCGCGCGCGGGAGATCGGCCACCCGTAGTCGTTGGCGATCGAGCAGCTCGTGTTGCAGGCCATGGCGATGAGTTCGCAGCCGTAATCGTTCAACCACGCGACGTTGGTGCGGAGCAGCTCGCGGAGTTCGTTCACGTTCTTGTCGCCGTACGGCACGTGCGCCTGATCCGCAAAGTAGACGAGGTCGGCTTGGGGAAGCCGTTCGCGCAGGCGTCGCAACACCGTCAGGCCGCCGAGTCCGGAATCGAAAAGACCGATCACTGGCCGGGAGGCGGCGTTGCCACGGGATTTTCGCGCGCGTACGTTTCGATGCCGTCGGCGATGGACTCCGCTACGCGCTCGCGCCACGCCGGCGATACGAGCTTGGCAAAATCGCTCGCATTGGTGATGAACGCGGTCTCGACGAGAACGGCCGGCATCCGCGCGTGCAGCGTCACGTACAGTTTGCTCTTGACGATGCCGTCGTTACGCATTCCCGCGCCGGCCGCGATGGCGTTCTCGACGTCGCGAGCGAGCGGAACGTCCTCCGGCTTCGAATAGAAGCTCGTCGTACCGTTGGGCCCGGGATCGGGCGCATACGCGTTGACGTGAATCGAGACGAACATCCGAGCGCCGTTGTCGTTGGCAACGTCGTCGCGTGCTTGGAGTTCGTCGCGATCCGAGGCGGCGGAACCATCGACAGCGATATCGGTCGTGCGTGTCAAGCGCACCTGCCACCCGCGGGCGACGAGAACCGCGCGCAGACGTTGCGCGATGTCTAGGGTGAGCGTCTTCTCCTGGACGCTGCCGCGCACGACGCCCGGATCGTTGCCCCCATGGCCGGGATCGATGACGATGAGCCGCGGATTCGTCGCAACGTACTGCGGATGGTATGGAGCGGGCGTCAGCAGAGCGGTGGCGGCCGGCGCGGGCGTTGGTGGCAAGGCCTGCACCGAGGCGGCAACGAGACTGCCGATGCTGCCGCTGCCCGCACGCGGCGCGTCGAGCGCGGCCGCACTCCCGATGACGATGCGCACGCCGGTTGCCGACGGAACGACGGTGAGCGCAGCAGGGTCCGCCAGCGAAAGGGCGACGCGCACCGTGTCCGGCGTGTCTTGGTGTACGCGAACGCCGGTGACGCGCCCGATCCAGCGATCGTCGCGCGGTGGCGCGTCCAAGCGCGCGCCTTCCACGTCTATCCAGAAGCGGTTGTCCGGCGGCGGCAAGTGATGCCACGCGTAGCGCGCGTCGCCGGCAATCGCGATCGCCACGGTAAAGCTGCCGGTAGCGGGGATCACGTCGACTGCCGTCACCTGCGTGCCCGACGGCCGCGGTGCCGGGATCGTTGCGTGCACGCTAGGACGAGCGTTGCCGGCAACCGAGACGCTGAAATCTCGCCCGTCGTCGCTGCGCGACGCGCCAAGACGCGCTCCGGCAAGCAGGTCGACAGTAATGAAGGTACGCGTCGACGGCACGCGCCCGACCGAGCGCACGGCGACGTCGCGCACGCCGCCGCCGCCGACGGGACGCGTACCGGAAACCGTCGAGCCGACGCCGTCGAACGCGTAGGTTACCTGCCGCGGCGCTTGGCGCACGACGCGCGGACGCAAGGGCATTGCGGCGACGGCGACGATCGTCGTGCCGGCGCCGCTGCTGCGGACGTCGAGCGACGAGATTTCCGGTTCGAGCACCAGCGTGCGGCCTTGCGGAGCCGAGCCTAAGGCCAGCGCGGAGAGGAGCGGAGCAGTCGGGAGGAACGGCACCCCGGCTTTGAGGTACGGCGCGAACGGGGCCTGAGCGCTCACGCTTCCGGCTTCGTATCGCCGGTCGCCGACCGTGAACGTGACGAGCTCGTGACTCGCCGTCGTAACGATGACGTCGCGCCGGCCCCGGCGCCACGTAAGCGTCGCACCGATCGCGCGCAGAACGCCGCGCAGCGATGCGTCGTTCACCGAGACGAACGCAGCGTTGACGATCCGCAGCTCGCTCGCGTTGCCCGCAGCGCGCGCCGCACAGCAGGTGCCGGCGACGAACGCGAGAGCGGCTGCGACGCTACCAATCCGAGCGGCGCAGCGGCGTATCGAGCTCAAGACTTCCGTGTGGGAGCGTTTGCAACCGGCGTCCGTCGACGGTCACTTGGACGGCATCGATGCCGCGGATGCCCGTCAGCGTGTAGACGAGCGCTTTGAACTCGCCGTTTTCACCGAACGTACCGGCTTGATGCGTCACCTCACTCGAGAGATCGACGTCGGCGTCGGGGCCCGCGACCGTTACGGCGTTCACGTGCGTCCCGCTGGGAAAGCGGATCGCTCGTACGTCGCTCGGTGGTCCCGTGACTGCCTGGATGGCAGCGTAGAGCGCGCGATACTGCAGATATTGCGGCGAGCTCTCGTTCGGTTCTCTCGGGCGCTGCGAGATCGTCCACGCTCCGAGCGTCGAGCCGTCGAGCTTCGTATAATAGACGGTGAGCAGTCCCGTTGGCGGTGGCGGACGAAACAGAAAGAACCAGCACACGTATGCGACCACCGCGAGAAGCACGAGTAGCGCGACGATACGGGGGGCCTTCACGCTAGCGTTCTTCTACGCCGTCTCGCTCGTTCTTTCTTCCGCAAGCAACGCAGAGGCGTCGCGAAGAAAGCGCACGACGAGCACCGCGATGTCGTCGCGCTGCTCGACGCCGCTCAACGTACGGCGCACGATCGCCTCAGCGGGGCGGTCGCCACCCTCCTTCGTCACGGTCTCCGCGACGGCACGCAACCGCTGCTCGCCGCGCACGACATCGCGATCGAACTCGGTGATGCCGTCGGTGTAGAGGACCAGAACGCAGCCGGCAGACGCACGACGCGTGAACGTCCGCGCAGCGGGGTCGATCGTTATGCCGAGCGGCGCCCCGCCTTTGGGGAGATAGACGGACCCTCCCTCCGGCGTCACGAGCAACGGCGGCGGATGTCCAGCGCTCGCGTACGAGATCTCCCGCGTCTGCGGAACGATGAAGCCGCACAGCGCGGTCACCAGAGTTTCGGTGCGCAGCCGCAAGACCTCGTTTGCGCGCGTGAGAATGACCGATGGATCTCGCTCGTGCAGCGCCATGGAAAGAATCGTCTGGCGAACGCGCGTCATGAGGACCGCTGCGGCCACGCCGTGTCCGGCGACGTCGCCCATCGAGAAAAAAACGCGACCGTCCGGGAGAGCGAAGACGCCGTACCAGTCGCCGCCGACTCTCGCCTGCTCGACTGCCGGCGCGTAGAGCGCGTCGAACGAGAGATTCGGGACGTCAGGCAGCGGTTCGACGAGAAAGGACTCTTGCAGCGCTGCAGCGATGCGGCGCAACCGCTCGTATTCATCCGCCTGCGTCGACAGAGCCCTGCTGAGCCGCATCTGCACTCCCGCGTAGAAGACCAGCGCCAATGCAAGCACAACCCCAAGAACTCCGCTTCCGATCAAGATGCGATGCAGATCGAGGCTAGCCTCGCGGTCGGCCGCATCGGCGAGCCTGTTCACTGCCGCGCTGGTGAGGGTCGAGAGCTCACGAAAACGATCGATCTGCCTTTTTCCTTGCAACTCCAAGGCATGCCGGTCGGCGCGATTGCGGCGCGCGACGATCGGCAGAGCAACGCTGGTAATCCACCGCTCGTTGAGCGCTCGCTGCTCGTGCACCACGGAGACGAGCGGCGACGCTAAACGCTGCAAGCGACGCTCGAGGGTCGCAAAGGCGCTCGGAAGTCGCGCGCGCGCCCGACGGAACGGAAGGAGAAACGAGCGGTCGCCGGTGAGCATAAAGCCGCGCAGGCTCGTTTCCTCGTCGATCTGCAAGCGGAGGACGAGCGCGCGATCGATCTCGGCCGCGCGCATCGCCTCCCCTCGCACGATCATGTGTTGGACGCTTGCCTGAATCAGCGCGACCGCGAGGACGAAGGCGACCAAAAGGAACGCAGTCGTCACTACGGATGTACGTAGGAGGATGCGGCCAAGCCGCGAGCGTGGAAGGCGCCGCAACGGAAGCACTTTCGGAGCCTTCCGGCGGGAGGGACGTCGGCCCTGGCGATCGCACGTTTGTCTGCGTCGAACGGCGGGAATAGGATCCTGTTGAGCCTTGTGACCGATAGTAGTGATCTCGGCCCCCTTTCCGCCGCGCTCCGAGAGAGCGTGGAGCGTTTTGCAGCTATTGCCGATGCGATGCCGCAGCTCGTGTGGGTCGCCTTCCCGGACGGACGCGTCGAGTATTACAATCGCCGCTGGGTCGCCTACACCGGTCTCACGACGGAAGAGACGAATCACGAATACGGCAGCGCGAAGGGTACGGTCCATCCCGACGATCTGCCGCCGATGTGGGAGCGCTGGACGAATGCGCTTGCCGGCGGCACGGCGTACGAAATCGAGTACCGCCTGCGCGAAGCGGCTACCGGGCTCTACCGCTGGTTCATCGCACGCGCGACGCCGGTCCGCGACGAGAATGGCGCGATCTTGCGATGGATCGGCACCTGCACCGATGTCGACGATCAGCGTCGCGCGCGCGATAGCCTCGCGCTGACGGCACAGGCCAGCGAGATTCTCTTCGCGTCCTTCGACGTCGAGAAAGCGTTCGTGGGGCTCTGCGAGTTGATCGTGTCGCGCGCTGCAGATATCGCGCTCGTGCTTCTCGCCGACGACGACGGGCGTCTACGTCCCGTTGCGACCGCGCATCGCGATCCCGAGCGCGGTCGCATGGTGGCGAGCCTGCGTGGAGAGCGTGTGCTCACGCCGGACGCCGAACGCAACGAGTGGCAGAGGTTGCGCGAGGGAAGACCGCGCGTGATCGGCGATCTCAACCTGGAGGCGGGACGCGGTCAGCTTTGGCCGTATCTGGCAACCGCCGTCGCTCCGCTCCACCCGCGCTCGTCCCTGACGATTCCGCTGCACGCGCGCGGCATCACGTTCGGTGGGCTGTACCTTTTCTACGGCGACGGTACTCGCATGCTGGACGAGCGCGACGTGCCGGTCTTCGAGGATATCGGCAGACGGGCGTCGATCGCCATGGAGAACGCGAAGAGCTTCGAGCGAGAACGCAGGATTGCCGAGACGCTGCAGCGCGCGGCGCTGCCGCTCGCGCTCGCGAGGTTGCCCGGTCTGCACCTCGACGCCATCTTTCAGCCCGGCGCGGAGGAGGCGGAGATCGGCGGCGACTGGTACGATTCCGTCCTGTTGCGCGATGGTTCGCTGCTCGTCGACATCGGCGACGTCATGGGACGCGGCATCGGCGCCGCGGCGATCATGTCGCGGGTTCGCCAGATCATCGCCGTGGCGGCGCTGTACGAACGAGACCCGTCGGCGATTCTCGACGCGGCCGATCACATCGTGCGCCAAGGCTTCCCCGATCTTCTCATCACCGCATTCTGCGGAATCGTGAATCCGGAGCGCACGCTCATCCGGTACGCAAATGCGGGTCATCGTCCGCCGTTTCTACGACGGCGCGGCGAGATCGTCGAACTGCAATCGACGGGGCTTCCGCTCGGCGTGCGCAACGCGGCTTCCTCCGAGACGAAGAGCGCGTCCCTCGGCGGCGCCGACCTGCTCGTGCTCTACACCGACGGCCTCGTCGAGGATCGCAAGACGCTGCTCGACGGCGAAGAGCGTCTGCGCGCCGTGATGCGTAGCGACGCCGTGCTCCACGCGCGCTCGCCCGCGTCGTTCATCCGCGACGCCTGCGTGCGCGAGGACCGCAGCGACGACGTGGCGATTCTCACCATGCGATTCAGCGATCAGGAAGGCTGGACGTTCACGGCCGAAAATGCGCAGGCGGCGAACGACGCGCGAAGCGATTTCGTGCGCTATCTTCGGATGCACGTGAGCGACGAGAGCGCCATCGAATCGGCGGAGCTCGTTTTCGGAGAACTGATCGGCAACGTCGTCCGGCACGCAAGCGGCGGCATCGACGTTCATCTCGAGTGGCATGGCGAGCGTCCCATGCTGCACGTCATCGATCGCGGCGCGGCGTTCGGGCGAGGCGCCGGTCTGCCGAACGACCCCTTGAGCGAGGGCGGGCGCGGACTCTTCATCGCCCAGCAGCTGAGCGATCGCCTTGCGATCGAGCACGTGCGCGGGTACGGGAATCACGTTGTCGCGGAGCTGCGCCTCAGGCGCGGTACGTAGCGCTTCGCAGAAGCTACGGAATCTCGCGCGGCCGCTCGAGCGCCGGATCCCAATGCGCGAGCGTCGCCTCGGCGTCGTAGGTCGACTGGAAGAAGTCGAGTACCGCACCGTCGGGGTTCGCCGACGCGCGCACCACTTCATACGGTAGCACGAACTCCTTGAGCGTTGCGTTCCATGCGGCGGTCGCGGGCGCGACGGCCGCCTCCGCGAAGCCGGTCGGCTGGGGATAGGCGTACGCGTAGAAGAGCGCTTCCAATCCGAAGCCGCCGGGCCAGAAGCCGACGCTGTGATCCTCGTGCGAGTAGGCTTCGCGGGTCGCCCAATCCGGCATGTTCGGAAATCCGCCCGGATGCGGCGGAGCCGGTCGGCCAGAGAAGCGCGCCGTGGCGAGATCGAAACTTCCCCAAAAGAAATGCACCGGGCTCGCCTTCCCGAGGAAGCGCGCACGAAACGTCTTACAGAGGCGATCCGCGAAGAGCAACGCGTGCGCAAAGCGCTCGACGTAGCGCGGGTCGTACGACGCGTGCACGGTATCGTTCTCGAAGGGAATCGCATCGGGAACCTCGTTCGGCTTCGTATTGATCCGTACGTCGATGCCGATCGCGCGCAGCTCTTGCATCAGGCGCTCGTAGAACGCCGCAACACTCATGGGACGCAACGCGAAGGCTCGTTGCGCTCCGTTGCTGTGGTCGATCCGCAGCTCGTGCGAAACGAAATCGAACGAGATTTCGAACTGCCCGCCATTCGGAGCGGACATCGTCGACGTCGTGAGGCCGCGCGGCGTCACGTACAGCGTCACGTTCCACCAGTGGTTGACAAGCGGTTCCCGCTTCAGGCGCACCTTGCCGACGATCTGGGTCCACAAGTGCAGCGTGTCGAGGCTCTCTCTCCACTCGTCGTAGACGAGCGCTGGCAGGTTTTGCATGAGACTCGTGCTTCGCTCTCCGTCCGCAAGACCCAGGGGAGGGTGGAGTAAGGCATGCCGCGAAGCATCGTTAGGAGTTCCTAAATGAGGTCCCTCTTCATTCTTCTCGCCGTCGTCGCGGCGACCGCGATGCCCCTCCAGGCCCTGGCTGACGCCGATGCCGCTCTCGCCGTGCCTGCGGCGGCGGGGCTCCAGCCGCTGACCGGCCCTCTTCCGGTCTCGACGCCGGCGCCGGGCGAATCGCGCCTCTTCCGCCGGCCCGACGGTTCGTACCAAGCCGTCCCGCAGACTCGCGGCCGAACCGCGACCTTCCACCTCGTCGAGCGCGCCGCGCCATGGACGCTGAAACCCGGACTCACCGTCATGGCCAATACGTACAACGGCGTCGTTCCCGGGCCGGCGCTGGTCGTGCGCCAGGGCGAAAGGCTCGTCATCGACTACACGAACGACGATGCGGTTCCCGACTCGATTCACATGCACGGCATTCACGACATCCCGGTTTCGATGGACGGGGTCGCGGGAATATCGCAACCGCTCGTTCCGCGCGGCGGGCACTTTCGCTATACGTTCGTCGCCGACACGCCTGGCACGTTCATCTACCATACGCACGACGACGAGGCGATGCTCGATTCGGGACTCTACGGGGCGATCATCGTGGAGCCCGCGCATCCGCGCCAGGTGGAGCGCGGGCTCGGCGGCGATTTCTTGGAAGTTCTCTCTTCGTGGATAATTCAGAGTACGAGCGAGAACCACTTCACGATCAACGGCAAAGAGTATCCGGCGACGCAGACGATGGACGTTCATCGCGGAGAGCGCTTTCGAATCCGGTGGATCAACATCTCGGGCGAAGAGTTTCACACGATGCATACGCACGGTCACTATCAGCAGATCATCGATCGTGACGCGCAGCCCGTACCCTATCGCGACATGCAAGACACGGTGCTGATCGGGCCAGGGCAGCGCGCCGACGTCGTCGTTGACGCGAACGCGCAGCCGGGAACGTGGCTCGTACACTGCCACGTACTGGACCATATCGAGGACGCACACGGTAGAGCCGACGGGCTCATCACGGCGATTCACTATGCCGGCACGCCGAACACCCTGCGCAGCATGGGGCCGGCAATGATGCCCGCGATGCAGGCGCAGAGCGGCGGGCGCCGGCGCCTTCCCTTCTGGATGACGGTCCTGCTGGGCGCGATTGCCGGCTTCACGATCTTCCTCGGTTTGCCGATCGCGCGAGCGCAGCGCTTGCAGCCGTCGACCGTGGCGCTGCTCAACGCACTCGCTATCGGAATCTTGATCTATCTCGTCATCGAGATCGCGCAGAACGCCATCGCACCGATTCGAGCTGAGCTCGCGCTTTGGCACGCAGGAGGCGCCGCATTTCCGTTCGGTCTCGTCTGCGTCTTCGTCGCAGGTTTGGCACTCGGCTTGATCGGCCTCGGAAGCGGCGCGCAGATGCTGGCGTTTCGCGCTGCTGCGGCAACGAGCGCGGATCACCCTATGGTGCTCGCCTCGCTCATCGCGATCGGCATCGGCGCGCATAATCTCGGCGAAGGCCTCGCCATCGGCGCTTCGGCGTCGTCCGGTGCGACGGCGGTGGCTCTCGCGTTGATCGTCGGATTCGGCTTGCACAACGCCACAGAAGGCTTCGGCGTCGCTGCGCCGCTGATCGGACGCGTCGTTCCCAGCTGGGGACAGATCGCCATCGCCGGTCTCGTTGCCGGTGGGCCAACGTTCGTCGGCACCATCGTCGGCTACGCCTTCAACTCACCCTTTCTCTCGGTATTCTTTCTTGCGATCGCAGTCGGCGCGCTTGTCTTCGTCATCGGAGAGATGTGGTCGGTGCTTCGCCGCACCGGCCTCTCCGCGGCGGCCACCGCGATGATGACGCTTGGATTTCTCCTCGCCTTCGCAACCGAGCTCTATCTCGACCTGAACGGCGGCTGACGCCCGCCTTTCGCCCACACCGGCGCCGGCAAGAGAGAAGCAGCGATGGCCCAATCGGTCTATCGCTTAGCCTTCGGTACGCCGGCCTCCTTGCCTAGCGGTAGCTTGCTTCAATAAGATCATAGTAGCCTCTCCATGCTAGTTATAACAGGCTAGTAACTCGTCCTTTGCCCGCAAGCCGGGGCAAGGAGGCTCCTTCCCATGGCCACACGCGTTGCGTTTCTCATCCTTGCCGCCTCGGAGCTCGCCGTACTCGACGGTGGCGGCATGCCCAACCGGCGGTGGTGGGGGCTGATCCTAACTCGGTCCAGGACGGGGGTGGTGCTACGGCAAGGGCCGGCCCACCGCCCCGTGAAAGCGAGTTGCCTGGCATGAGGCATCGCACGGAGGCTGCGGCCGGGTCGGCACAGCGCTCCTCGCTCGCCGCAAGGATAGCGGCATCCTGGGACGCCGGACGCTTTCGCGAAGCGGCGGCGACGTACGATCGTGAGGCCGGCAAGAGGCCGCCCCCGCACGCTGCGCTCTTTCGCGCACGCGCCTATCTCAACGAAGACGACGCTCCGGCCGCGATCAAGCTGCTGGACGGGATCGCGACGAGCGACCCCGCCATCGCAGCGCGGCGCGACCTGTTCTTGGCATCGGCGCACGCACGCGTCGGCCACTACGACGTCGCGGACGAGCTCTTCGGCGCCGCTTACGCTGCAGCGCGGCTATCCTCCGACCGCGAGCTTGCGAACGACGTCGTCTATTATCGGGCACAACGGTACCTTTTCGAGCGACGGCCCGATGCGGCGCGCGCTCTTCTTCCCGAAGCACGGGCACTCCACACCGTCTTCGCCGAACTGCGCACGCTGCACCTCGAGAGCTTCATTCTCGATCAGGAAGGAATGCATCACGATCAGGCGCGCGTCCTGATGCACGTGCTCTCCCGCATCGATCCTAACAGCCTTGCGTTCGTGGAGATCCGCGCGTGGGCGACGAACACGCTCGCGACGCTCGCCCGAGAACTGTACCTGCCCGAAGCTTTGAGCGAGATCGAACGCCAGCTCGGGGGGACGCAGTGGCCTGACGATTTCGACGATCGCCGCTTCCAAACGCTCAAGGCTCTCGGCTGGGCGTGTGCGTTGCGCGGCGACTATTTCAACGCGTTTCGCTTCTTGCGTCTGTGCTCGCGCAAGGCGACGAGCGATGCCTGGCGGACGGTCGCCGCCGCGGAGCGTGCCGAGCTCGCGCGCTGCAACGGCGAGCCCTTGTGGTCGCGCCAGGAGTTGGCCGAAGCGGAGGAATACGCCGCTGCCGTCGACTGGAACGCGGTACGCGACGAGGCGCGCCTCGTGCTCCTTCTCCTCGCGGAGTTGTTCGTTCCGATCGACGCGGCAAAGGCATCGTACTATCAAGCGCGCTTCAACGACGCCGGCGGAATCGAGGGCCGCAACCATCACCTCACGAGCGATCCGCGCCTGGGTGCGCTCGCCGGATACTCCGCGGCGATCGTCGATCTGGCGACGGATCACCGCAAGATCGCCATCGATCTGTTGAAGAAGGCGCTGGCGACGTTCGGCTCGCACGCCTACGATTGGAGGGCCGGCCGGTGCGCGCTGCGCCTGTACGAGGCAACGCGAGAGATTGCCTACCTCGACGCCGCGCGCGAACTCCTGCGCCATTACGCGCAGAGCTGGCTCGGAGACGAGCTGCGAAAGCTTGCCGAGCGCCCCGTTGCCCTACCGCCGATGCAGGCCCGCGTCTTGGAACAGCTGCGCAAAGGTCTCTCCACGGCCGAGATCGCGACTGCGCTCGGCCGCAGCGAGTTCACCATTCGCAACCACATCAAGCTGATCTTCAAGGCGTTCCAGGTCAATAGCCGCGCCGCTCTGATCGCAAAACTTTCCGGATCCCGATAACGAAGGCGACGAGCGCCGCCAGCCATCAGTCCCACATAGACGCAAAGGAGGCGCGTGATGCGCGAGTTCGACGTTCTGGTCGTCGGCACGGGAAGCGCGGGCAGCACGGCTGCGATGATGACGCGATCGCAGGGGCGTTCCGTCGCGATCGTCGATGACCGCGCGTACGGTGGGACCTGCGCGTTACGGGGCTGCGATCCGAAGAAGGTGCTCGTCGGCGCCGCAAGCATCGTCGACGACGCGACGCGCCTCGTTCCACTCGGCGCCGTCGACCGTGCACCCGTCATCGATTGGCCGGCGCTCGCGCGCTTCAAGCGCACCTTTACCGATCCCGTCCCGCCAGAGCGCGAGCGCGAGTACGGCGCCGCAGGGATCGTTACGCTGCACGGCCGGGCGCGGTTCGATGATCCGCAAACCGTGCGCGTCGGCGACGAGCGCGTGCGTGCCGGGCACGTCGTCATTGCCGCCGGTGCGCGCCCTCGCCACGTCGCCGACGGCGACGACGCCCTGTTGACCAGCGAGCAGTTTCTGGATCTGCAGGCCCTGCCCGGATCGTTGATCTTCGTCGGCGGCGGATACATCGCACTCGAGTTTGCTCACGTTGCCGCCCGCGCGGGCGCCAAGGTCACAATCGTGCACGCGCACGATCGCGTGCTGAGCGGATTCGATCCCGACGTCGTCGAGAGGCTCGTTGCAACGACCCGCGAGATCGGGATCGAGCTCGTTCTCAACGCGCCGGTACGGGCGGTCGCGCACGTGGACGGCGGCATCGTCGTGCGCGCGACCGCGCGCGGCGGCCAGCGCGAGCTTCGCGCCGAAGCAGGCGTACTCGCTGCCGGGCGCGTCGCCGACATCGACGAGTTGGCGCTCGATGCCGGCAACGTAGCGAGAACGCCGCGCGGCATCGCGGTGAACGCGTACCTGCAAAGCACGAGTAATCCCAACGTGTATGCAGCGGGCGATGCCGCCGACGGCGGCGCGCTCCCGCTGACGCCGATTGCCGGATACGAGGGTGAGATCGTCGCCGAGAACATTCTGCACGGGAACCGGCGCACGCTCGACACCGCGGGGTTGGCAAACGTGGTCTACACAATTCCGCCGCTCGGCACGACCGGCTTGACGCAGCAGCAGGCGCGCGAGCGCGGGATCGACGTCGAGGTGCACGTGGGCGACATGACGTCGTGGTATTCCTCGCGTCGCGTCGCCGCACGCGGTGCGTACTATAAAGTCGTCGTCGAGACGGGTTCGCGCACGATCGCCGGCGCCACGATCTTCGGCCCGCATGCGGAGGAGCAGATCAACATCTTGGCGCTCGCCGTGCGAGCCGGCTTGAACGCCGATCTGGTAGCCTCGACGCTCTTCGCGTACCCGACGGGCGCGTCCGATCTCGAGTACATGCTGCGTTCGTAGCTATCCGTGCGTGACGTCGACCTTCAAGTCAATCGCGATCGACGTTCCGACGACGGGCGCGCCGCCCGTCATTCCCCAGTGCGTTCGATCGATCGTCGCATTTGCTTCGTACGAGAGGCGCAGCGCGCTCCCGGCGCCGCTCTCTCCGACGTACCGTGCGCTCAGCGTGACGGGACGCGTAACGCCGTGCAGTGTCAGATTTCCAGTGACGGTGAAACGGCTTGCGTCGATGTCGGTGACGCTCGTGCTCTCGAACGTCATCGTCGGATACGCCGCAACGTCGAGAAAGCGTGCGGAGCGCAAGTCCGCATCGCGCGCGGTGTCGTGCGTGTCTACGCCCGCGGGGTCGAGCGTCGCTTTCAGTGAGGTCGGTATCGCGCTGCCCGGAGGAATCGTCAGCTCCGCGCTCTTGATCGGAATCGTGCCCGTGACCGTGGAGACGTAGAGGTGACCGGTACTGAAGGTCGCCGTAGAACGAGCGACGTCGGCAGTCCAGTTTTCGCCGGGCCCCGTCGCCGCAATGCAGGCAATGGCGAGTACCGCTGCAATCGTGACACTACGGCGCGTTTTCATGGAGCGGATTATAGCACGGATGTCGGCGAAAGCGGCGTCAGCGGCGGCATCGCGCGTTCCCAGGACGCGTCGTCGCGCGCAACCGCGGTGAGCCTGCGCACGGCGGGGATGAACGCAACGCCGCTCAGACGCTCTCGCCGTTGCGCGAGCGCCGCTTCCTTGGCCGGATCTCCGGTGCGAAAAACCGCCTGAGCGAGCGCGGGCCAGAGGCTCACGCTTCCCGAAATGCATCCCGCCGCGCCGTAGGCGCGAGCCTGCGCGAGATACGCCTCCGAGCCGGGGAAGACGGCGAATCCCTCGTGCCGCTCGATGACCTCTCGCTGGAGCGTCGTGTCGTTCGAGCTCTCCTTCATCCCGCAGATGATGCCCGCAAACGCATCGACGAGCCGGCGAACGAGCGGCGCACGTAGCGTGATACCGCTCATGCGCGGGAAGTTGTACAGCAGGATCCCACCGTTGCGCGGGTTCGAGCGCGCGAGCAGCGTGTCGAAGAACGCGAGGATTCCCTCGTCGCCGGCATCGCGATAGAAAAACGGCGGCAAGACGAGCGCCGCCGCAAACCCGAGATCGAAGGCGGCTCGCGTCAAGCGCACGGCGCCCGCGAGCGACGCCGCTCCGGTGCCGCAGGTGATGCGCTCGCGCGGCAAGCCGCTGCGCGCGATCGCTTCCATGAATCGCAGGCGTTGCTCGACGTCGAACGACATCGCTTCGCCGGTCGTGCCGAGGATGACGACGCCGTCGCACCCTTGGTCGAGAAGATCGCGGTAGTACGCCGTCGCCTTTTTCGCATCCGGCTCCAGGGACTCGGTCAAGGGCGTCAGAACCGCCGCGTGCACTCCGGGAAGCGTCACGAAAAGGCCGAGCGCCGCGAGATGATCTGGGCGTAGCGGGCGCTCGCCGCCGTCGCAACGCGCGTCAAGTTCGGATCGGTATCCAGATCGATGTGGTAGAGCCCGAAATCGCTATTCCCGTCGAACGGCAATCCCCACTCGCGATTCGACGTTATGCTCCAGCAGAGATACGCGTCGATTGGAACGCCGTCGATTGCCGCACGTTGCACGTTGGCGAGGTGGCGCGCGATGTATTCCGCGCGCGTGACGTCGTCGGCGCTCGTCACGCATCCGTTCTCGATGACGACGATCGGTTTGCCTGGAAAGTCCTCGTGCTGCTCGCAGAGGATGTCGTGCAGGATGTTCGGCCACACGGGGGCACGTGCGTAGCGGCACTGCGCGGCGTCGAATAGGCGCTCGAGCTGCGAAGGCCGTAGCGACGGGACGCCCCAGTAGTAATCGAAACCCACGTAATCCAGCGCTCCGACGCACTCGGCGGGACACAGGAACTGCGCCAAGCGTCCAGCCATGCCGAGATTCCACCAGTTCGTGCCGAGAATGGTGGCGAACATCGAGATCGCCTTACGAAAGCCGTCGAACCGGCGGCGCCACGAGCGCGTCGCGTCGATGCGCTCCTCGCCGTCGAGCGGCACGAACTCCACCTTCGGCTCCACGTCGCCGAAGATGCGGCGCGCAATGCTTCGCGCGAGATCCGGCTCAAGCCCCTCGTACTCACCGGAGGCAGTGCGCATGCACACTCCCGGTGACGCGCGAACGCCGACGCGAAGCGTGCCGCGCCGTACGATCGCCTCGACGGAAGCGTCGAGGCGTCGCCGCGCCGGCTCGCTCGGCGTGCCGCGTTGCCAGAGCTCACGCACGGCGGCGTTGACGACGTTAAGCAGCGTATGGCTGCCGAGTGCGACGGCGACGGCGTAGCCGCGAGCATACGGTTTCGAAAAGAGCACATGCGTCATCCGCTCTTGCGTCGGCTCGAGCTGCGCGATCGTCAGGTCGACGCGGCCCGAATCGAGAATCTGCGATTGCGAGAGCCGCTTGGCCTGCGCGCGCAAATCGTCGGCGCTCTTCAGACGCGTCGCCGCACGGTCGACCAGACGCTGCAGCCACCGCGGCAGACCGAGCACGAGCGGGTTGCTGCCGACGCGCGCAGCGGGACGAACGCGCCGTATGGCGGCGCGAGCGCGTGCGTGCGCCAGAAAGAGATTGGGGATGAGTGCTAGCAGCGCTTCCATTTGCTCTTCCGAGGTGGCGTGCGGGCCGAGCCCGGGCGGCATCGCGTACGTCCGCATGAACCACGGCTTCACGAAACCGTAGAGGAGTTGATTGGGCTCGTTGAGCGTGACGTAGTAATCGATCCGATCGCCGAGGCGCTCAGCGACCTCTCCCGCGTACGCTGCAAGACGATCGGGAAAGCGCGGGTCGAGCATCCCCGCACCGCCTCCGAGCGCCTGCACGTGCACGGGCCACGTATTGTGGTGGAGCGTTACGACCGTCGCCATGCCCGCAGCACGCATCGTGCCGAGCACGTCGCGATAGTGAGCAAACGCCTCCTCGTCCCAAACGCCTTCCGCCGGCTCGAGCCGCGCCCACGCGAGAGACAGGCGAAACGCCGTGCAGCCCAGACCGCGCGCGAGCTCCACGTCTTCGGGGTAGCGGTTCCAGAAGTCGGTGGCCCTGCCGCGAGGCGTCAGCTCCTGTTCGCGCTCCCAGACGTCGCGGATGTCGTCCCGACCGTCGTACGCTTCGCATTGATGGTCCGCGGTCGCAACGCCGAAGCGGAAATCGGGAGGAAACGGGTGCATGGATGGGAGCATACGCAGTCGAGATGCGATTTACCGGCAAGACGTGCATCATCACCGGGGGCGGTTCGGGAATCGGCCGCGCCACCGCGTTGCGCATGGCGGCTGAAGGCGGACGGGTCGCCGTCGCCGATTTGCGGCTCGATGCGGCCCAGGCCACCGTCGAGCAGATCCGTGCAGCCAAGGGAGAGGCGACGGCACTCCAGTGCGATGTGGGAGACGCAGCACAGGTGCAGGCCGCGATCTCCAAAACGGTAGCGACGTACGGCCAGGTCCACGTCATCGTCAACGACGCCGCGATGATGACGTTCGCGCCGATCGTCGACATCGCGGACGCAGACTTCTTCAAGGTCGTCACGACCAATCTCGGTTCGGTCTTTTTCTTTGCGAAGTACGGCGTACCGCACATGCCGCAGGGATCCGCGATCGTGAACCTGAGCTCGGTGCACGCCCACGCGACGACGGAGAACGTCGTTCCCTATGCGGCGTCGAAAGGCGCGATTGAGGCGTTTACGCGCGGCTTCAGCCTCGAGATGGCCACGCGCGGCATTCGCGTGAACGCGGTTGCGCCGGGCGCGGTCGACACGCCGATGCTGTGGAACAATCCGAACGTCAAGAGTGGCGCGGAGAAGATCACGGGCGCGGTCGGGCGGCCGGAGGATCTCGCTGCCGCGATCTGCTTCATGTCGTCGGACGATGCTGCGTTCGTCAACGGCGCGACGCTGATCGTCGACGGAGGACGTCTCGCGCTTCTTTAAGGAGTGTGCACGAACCGTGGCACAACAGGTGCCCTCGCGCGCGCTGGGAAACGCGAGATTGCGCATGGTGCAGCCGAGTTCGAGCAATGGCATCGTCGTTGTGCGTCTGCGCGGAGCGCCGAGCCGCGCGATCGTGGAAATGTTCGCACAGAGTTTTCCGCGACATCCGGTCGCGCGTCTAGAGCTGGCAATCGAGCGAGCTTTTTTTGACGCCTTTGCACGCAACGCCGCCCTCTTCGTCGCGTCCGACGGCGCGGACGACGTCGGCTTTCTTATCGGGGGAAGCACGCCCGAGCTCGACGCAACGCGCGTGCACTTCATTCGCGCGCACGCGTGGCGCATCGCGGCGTCCTCCGCGCGCGACGCATCGCTGCTGCGCCTTCTTCTGCCGCGCGTGAAGCCGGCCAAGCGTTTCGGGGCGGCACCGTACGCCGGCCACCAGCTGCGATTCGTCGCGGTGGCTCCCAATGCGCGTGACCGTGGCGTCGGCTCGCGCTTGGTTGCGGCGTTCGAAGAGTCGCTGGCCGGGACGCCCGGCTACCACGCGTGGACGCTGGCCGGCCCGCACGGTGCGTCGGGTTTCTTCAGCAAGCTCGGATTCCAGCGCGACGTAACGGTAGGCGCGCACCTACGCATGTGGCGTCGCCTGGACGAAGCGGACCGGGAGTCTACGCGGGAGCCGGACGCACCAGCCTGAGCGCAATCCCGGCCGAGATCCACGCCAGGATCGCACAGGTCATCATTGCGTCGCGGAAACCGATTGCGTACGATCGATCGACGGAGCGCTGCGCAGCTGCACGCAGCGCTCGAGGGATGCCGCGATCCGGGGCGCGCCCACTGAGCAGCGAGCTCTTTTCGAGCACGTGCCGTACCGCGGGCGGAAGACCGCCGTCGCTGCGCCGCAGCGCCTGATGCGTCGACGAAACGATCACGATGCCGAGGAGCGCGATCGCGAGCAAGCCGGCAGCGCGGGAGACCGCGTTATTGATGCCGGAAGCGCTCCCCGCCAGCTCCAGCGGTGCGGAGTTCATGACCGTCGTGGTAAGCGGTGCGACGAACGTCGACGCGCCGATTCCTACGAGCAGCACGGCGGGAAAGAACGCGCTCCAATAGCTGCCGCCGATGCCTGCGAACCCGAGCGCGGCAAAGCCGAGGCCCGCGACGAGCGCGCCCAGAGCAAGCGGAATGCGCGCACCGATACGCGTCGCCAACGCTCCCGACCAGCGCGACGAAAGGGCCATCAGGAGAATCATCGGCAGCAGTGCCGCCCCGGCGACGACCGGCGCGTAGTGCTGAACGTTGATCAGATCGAACGGAACGAAGAACAAGGCCGCACCGAGCGCCGCGTACAGCAGCAGCGTATAGAGATTCGCCACCGCGAAGCCAGGCGACGCAAAAATCTCCAGCGGAACCATCGGCGCGGAAACGCGATGCTCGAGGTACGCGAACAGGCCGAACAGCGCCAGGCCGCCCGCGACCGCGGCAAAACCCACCATCTCTACGTGCGTGCCCTGCAGCACGATGAAGCCGTACGTGAGCAGCCCGAGCGCTGCCGTGACGATCGCCGCCCCCGACCAGTCGATGCGCCGTCCGCTTCGTTCGTCGCGGCTCTCAGCGACGTAGCGACGCGTGACGACGACGATCGCGAGCGCGATCGGGAGGTTGATGACGAACACGAAGCGCCACGACACGGCTTGCACGAGCCAGCCGCCCAGCAGCGGCCCGATCGCCATCGTCGCGGCGAGAAAGCCCGACCACGTCCCTATGGCGGCGCCGCGGCGGCGCTCGTCAAATGACGCCGCGATCAGCGCGAGACTCTCCGGCACCAGCAAGGCGCCGCCGATTCCTTGTAGGCAGCGCGCGGCGATCAGCTCGGCGATCGTCTGCGAGAGAGCGCACCCCGCAGATGCGCCGGCAAAGACGAGCACGCCCAACAAGAACATCCGCCGCCGCCCCAGATGATCTCCAAGCGATCCGCCGACGAGGATCAGCGCGCAGAGAAACAGGGAGTAACCCTCGACGACCCATTGTATCGCATCTGCGCCGGCATGCATTTCGCGCTGCAGTACGGGAAGCGCTACGTTGACGGCCGTTGCATCGATACCGGGCATCGCGGATCCTAAAATCGTCGCAAGGAGCACCCAAGCGGATCCCGTGGCATCGTATGCGGGGTGCTTCGGCACGCTGGAAGGCGGCCGGTCGTCGCAAGGGAGTCTGACGTACACAACCTTACCTCGAGATCAGAGGATGCCCTATTTTCGCGTTCATTCCACGGTCAGGGAGAGCAGTGCTCCGCCCACGATTCCACGACGAAGGTCTCCAAGAATTGTCCTCGTTCGGCGGTATATTCGAAGACACCCCACGTGTGGGCACCGTGCGATTCCTTTCTCGAACGAGGTACGGCGTGCGTCAGGCGGAGGCACAGTGTATGTTTACAAAGCTAGCGCGCGGGCAGCCCCGACTCTTCGATGGCAAGTGCGACCGCGATGTAATCGGCGTCGCTGAGTCCAGCTCCTACCGCGCGTTCAAAACTCGGCAGCACGCAGTCAAGAATCGGTGCTGGTGCGTCCACTTTTGCGTACGCGGCCTCAGCGAGCCGGAGATCTTTGAGGAGCGCGCCGACGGAGAATCGAGGCTTCGAGTCTCGCTCGAGCAGCTGCTCCTTCTTGCCCGGGGCACGCGCGAACGCGTGGAGGATCATTTCGATCGCGAGCGCTCGATCGACGCCCGCGCGGTCGCTTACGCGCAAGAGTTCGCCGGCCGCTTCGGCGATGATGCCCAAAACCGAATTGCTCGCAAGTTTGACGTAACCGCTTGCCAGCGGCGATCCCGTGTACGTGACAGTCGACGCCATCGCTTCGAGGAGCAGGTTGGCGCGATCGTACGCCTGTTGCGTACCGCCCGGCAGCGTAATGAGCGCACCGGCGCGGGCCTCCGTTATGCTCCCGATAACCGGACACGCGAGAAAGTCGATCTCGCGTTGTGCCGCCGCCTGCGCGAGCATTTCGTACATCTGCGGTGAGAGCGTCGACGACTCGACGACGAGCTGGCCTTTTTTCGCGGCAGGAATGATTTGGCTGAGCGTAACCTCTCGAGCGACCGCATCGTCCCAAAGCATCGCGATAACGGCATCGACTCCGCTTACGAGTGATGCGATGTCCGGGCAAACGACCGCGCCCGCCGAGGCGAGTTCTTCTGCAGTCGCCGTCGTTCTGTTCCACACCGATACCGAATAGCCGTGATCGAGGAGATTGCACGCGATCGCGCTTCCCATCTTGCCGAGGCCGGCAACTCCAACGCGCTTCATACGGCACTCGTCTCGAGTGGCGGCGCCATGAATTCGGGACCGATCGGATCGGTCACCTCGCCGTCCACGATGCGCTCGATCTCACGCTTCGATGCATCATCGAGCGCAAACCCGAGCGCGCCGGAGAGCGCATCGACTTGATCCGGCCGCCTGGCGCCCCAGAGCGCGACGCTGATCCAGGGCTGATCCAACACCCACCGTAGCGCGAGATGGATGACGCGCCTGCCGAAGCGCTCGCGCGCCAAGGCGTCGAGGCGCTCGACCGCGCGCAGATACTGCGCGAAGCGAGGCGGTTGAAACTTGGGATCGTCGCGTCGAAGATCGTCGCCGGTGAACACAGAGTCGGCGCGCATGCGGCCACTGAGCAGCCCGCGGCAGATCGCTCCATACGTCAGCGCCGCGATTCCATGTTCTTTCGCGTACGGCAACACATCGCGTTCCGCTCCACGCTCGAAGAGGTTGTATGGCGGCTGCACGGTATGCAGCGGCGCAAAGCGCCTAAACGCGTCCATCTGTATAGGCGAAAAGTTGCTTACGCCGATGGCGCGGATCTTGCCGCTGCGGTAGAGCGCATCCATCGCCGTCGCCGTCTCTTCCATCGGAACCCTGGGATCGGGCCAATGCACTTGATAGATGTCGATGTAATCGGTTCTGAGGCGCCGCAGCGAATCTTCAACCTCCTGTTGAATGCGCGCCGCCGAGGCGTCACGCGTGACGCCGCCGCGATCGTCCCATCGCAGACCGACTTTCGTAGCGACGGTCACGCGCTCTCGCCGCCCGGACAGGGCCCGACCGACGACCTCCTCCGAATGTCCCTGTCCATAGACAGGAGCGGTGTCGATGAGCGTGATGCCGGCATCGAACGCTCGAGCGATCGTAGCAATAGCCGCATCGTCGTCAGCGCCTCCCCACATCCATCCGCCCATCGCCCACGTTCCGAGGCCGATGCGTGAAGGGCACAGCCCCGTGTCTGCTACCTGCGTGAACTCCATAACGCCACCTCCGGAAGCCGCTGAACGCTCTTTCTACGAATGCATCGGCCGCTGCTAGCCATGAAGACGGCTGGATGCTTCATTATGCTCGGTTCCAGTTGGCTCGGTCGTGAAATGAGCTACAGGGAGGCGGCGGCATCTCCGGAGGCGTCGTCGATATTCGTGATCTGGTCGCCTCCGTGGATCAGCTCCCGCACCGGCGGTTCGCCTTCGCGGAGGGGGGCCGAGAAGACGGCATAGTGCCGATGCCCGTGCCCGTGGTCATCGCTGGCGCGTAGGACCCCTGCGAGAACGCGCCCATCGGCAAGAGTCACGCGAGCGGGCTTGCCGACATAGGGGTTGATTTCTTGATCGGTCATATTCGTGAAGTCGCTTCAAGGCCACCGCAGGTTTCACCCGCATGCGGTCAGCTACTGTGACCGGCGGCGTTCAAGATCAGAATCCGTGATCTCGTTCGGAAGCGAAATCAAAGACGGAGCCCGACGCGGAGATCGAGGCGAGCCGAAAGCAAAAATGGTGGAGCTGTCGGGGTGCTGCCCCCCGAGTCCGAGAATCCCGGCTGCCGCTTTCTCCAGGCTCAGCTTCGCATTTGTTTTTGAGCGAGCGTACGCCCCGAAGCCGGGCTTAGCACTCGCCGTAGATCCTTAGGTTCGCGAAGGCGGCGGATCGATTGCCTTCGCTAGCCGGATTTCATGGCGGTCGGCGAGATGGCTCCGGCAGCCTCTCGCGTCCCGTGGCTACGCTAGATTAGGCAGCCAGTGCGTAGGTATTGTCGGCAGATATTGCCGTTGCGATCGTTTTAGGAGAGCTCGCAACTCCGCCTGCTTGCGTCAACCGCGGATGTTCCCGTCGAACCTATCTCAGCCCCGCGGACACCTATTCTAACACACCCGAGCAAGCGCCGGTTTCGCACCGGTCGTGAAGGCCCGGTGAAGAGGCTTCATCGGTTCGTCACAGCCTCCGGGTATACTCTGATCCATGCCCAGCTATGGAAATCAGGTAAAAACCACACTCCCGTATTCGGCGGCCGTCGAGCGCGTCAAGGCCCTCCTCAGGGAAGAAGGCTTCGGCGTGCTCTGCGAGATCGACGTCGCAGCAACGGTTCGAGAAAAACTCGGCGAGACGTTTCGTCCGTATTGCATCCTCGGCGCGTGTAATCCTCAGCTCGCACATCGTGCGATCTCGGCCGAACCGCAGATCGGTCTGCTGCTCCCGTGCAACGTCGTCGTTCAAGAATTGGACGGCGCGACGTCGGTCTCCGCGGTCGATGCGGGCGCGATGCTCGCGATCGTGGGGAACCCGCAGTTGGACGGCGTCGCGAGCGATGTGAACGCGCGCCTAAAACGCGTGCTCGACGCGATCTCGTCAACGTAGGGCGCGTTTCGCGCCGTTGCCTGACGTCGGCGGCAAACGCTCCGCGGGAGAGAAGCCTGCGATAGCCGCGCGAATACGATCCGCCTCGTCCCGCAACGAAAGCGTGAGCGCTTTGAGCTCGGCGGAGGCCGCCGCGATTCCCTCGCCGCGGCTGGCAACGGCCTGCACGTCCTCGATCGTCGATCGCGCTGCCTGTTGACCTTGCGCCGAGGAACCGCGTAAATCTCCCGCCAGCTTCGCAAGAGTCTTCGCGAGCTGCGCGTTGTCCGACGTTAGGCGCTCGACCAGACGGGTCGAGTCGACCAGCGAGTCGGTGGCGCCTTTTTGCTCGCGCTGCGCGAGCACGACGGCGTCGATCCGCGCGCGTACGGCCTTCACGTTGTCCACGATCTGCACGAGAGCTCGTGCGACTTGCGACGTCTTGACGCGCCCGTGCGCGACGGCTTCGTTTCCACGCCTCGCGACGAACACGGCGCGATCGATCTCTTGCTGCACCGCGCGAATCAACGTCGAGATCTCGCGCGTAGCGGTCGCCGACGAATCGGCAAGCTTGCGAATCTCGTCGGCAACGACCGCGAACCCTCGCCCGTGCTCGCCCGCACGCGCCGCCTCGATTGCAGCGTTGAGCGCGAGAAGATTCGTCTGATCCGCTATCTCGTCGATTTTCTCGGTGATCGACCCGATCTGCTCGGACGTCAGGCGAAGGGAATCGATCCCTGAGACCAGCTCACTCATCACGACTTCCGTGTCTTGCGCGGTGCGGTCGGCCTCGGTGATGGCGAGTGCGGCGTCGTCGGCGCTGCGTCCCGCGGACTCGAAGATGTCGCGCGCGTCCCCGGCAGCGTCGATCGTTGCGGCCGCCGTGCGCGTGAGCTGGTCGAGCCCGGCAGCATTGTTCTGCGCGGCCGCTCCCAAGCGTTCTGCAGTGTCTTTCGCGCGCGCCGCCATCGACGAAAGGTCGACCGCGCCTTCGGCAACGCCGGCAACGGTTTCGTCGAGCGTCCCGACGGTGAGCACGGCGCGCGCGAGGTCGGTTGCGTTCGCGCGAGCGTCGCCTGCGAACTCTTCCGCGCGCACGCGCAGTGCGTCGGCGGAGTTCTCGAGCAGCTCTGCCGTCGTGCGCACGTCGCTCACCACCGTACGCATCGCGTCGACGACCTTGCGGAAGGCGATCGCAACCATGTCGCGATCGCTGCTCGGGACGAGCTGCACCGAAAGATCGCCGCCTGCAAGGCGCTCGCCGCCGCTCGCGAGCCTGCCGAGTGCGGCATTCGCGTCGGCCACCGCGGCCACGAGCAGCCCCGCCTCGTGGGGCACGCGCGGCTCGCCGAAGAGACCCGGGTCTTCGACGATGTCGCCGGCGCGAAATCGCTCGAGCAACGAGACCGTGCGCAAGATGGGACGCGCGATCGAACGAGAGAGCGCGTGGGTCGCGAGGAGGCCGACGGCGAGAATGACGACGAAGAGCGCGGCTGCGTCCCACGCCCCTTCGCGCAGCACGGCGGAAGCGCTGCTCCGGCCCGAAACGAAGTCGCCGAACAAACGCACGCCGGCGCCGGACATCGTGGCGACGAGCACCGCGACGACCATGAACACCACGATCGTGAAACGGCGACCGATTCCGCCTCTCGACCGCCCGGCGAGCGGCGGAGCGCGATCGCGGACGCGGCAAAGGATCGCGATGAGATCGGCAACCAGCGTCTCGGCGTTGAGCGTGCTGAGTACCACGTCGATTGCCGCTCCAGCGAAAGCCGCGAAAACGCCTACGCCAAGGTTCTTGGCGAGGGGCAGACCTGCCAATGCGTTTGCGCCTCCGACGACCACGATTGCGCCGACGACATAACACGCGACGTAGATCGCCGCTACGTGCCACGCGAAGTTTCGTAGGCGCCGGACCGCCGACGGGAAGTCCAGGGCGGATTCGTCGGCGAGCCTACGCCGGACGTAGGACAGCTCGTGCCGGTCGACGACCGAGGCCAGCCAATACGCGACCGTGCCGAACGCGGCGATGAGGACCGCGACGTACAGCAGCTCGAGCGCAGAGAAGTTGCCAAGGACGGCGGCGATGATGCCGACGCACGAGAGCGCGGCGAGGCCGCTGCGCCACATGCCGCGCTGGAAAGCGCGTACGCGTTGTCGAAACTCCCGCGCGGCCGACGCCACCGTTTCGGAATCCATGCTTCCGGCCGGTATTCTCGGTGGAGGATTACGCATCATTCGCCGTGGCGCGCCTCCAGCGCACTCTTTACGCGCGCGGCGAGCGCGGGCGTCATCCCCTTCACCGCAGCGATCTTGTCGAGTGGAGCCCGCTCGATCTCCGCGACCGAACCGAATGCGGTCAACAGACGCCGCCTGCGCACCGGACCGACATTCTCGAGCGCGTCGAGCGCGGAACGCGTCATGGCTTTGCGCCGGCGCTCCCGGTGAAAGGTCACAGCAAACCGGTGAGCTTCGTCACGAATCCGCATGACGAGATGCAGCCCCGCCGAGTTCGGCGAAAGGACGACCGGCTCGGAAGAGCCCGGTACGTACAGCCACTCGTGCTCTTTTGCGAGCCCCGCCACCGGGATACCCGTCATGTCGAGCTCCTCCAGGACGTCGACGACGGCCGACAGTTGCCCTTTTCCGCCGTCGATGAGCAGCAGGTCCGGGGTTTTGTCGAAGCGCTCGCGCATTGCGAGATGGCGCGGCGGATCGCCGTCGACGTCCTCGTCGGTCGCGTGGCGAAGGTAACGCAGCCTACGCCGCAGCGTCTCCTGCATCATTGCGAAATCATTCGCGCCGCGATCGTACTGGATCTTGAACTTTCGGTAGTCGCTCTTCTTCGCCCGTCCTTCGACGAAGACGACCATCGACGCGACGGGGTGAGCACCCTGGATGTTCGAGATGTCGTAGCATTCGACACGGTGCGGCGGACGCGGCAACTCGAGCGCATCGGCGAGCTCCGTGAGCGAGCGCGCCTGGGCCGACTCCTGCACCTCTTGATGCGCGAGGAACGCGCGAAGATTCTGCTCCGCATTCTCACGCACCAGCGCCAAATACTCCGCTCGTGGCCCGCGCTGCGGTCGTACCGTCCGCACGCGCGCGCCCTTCAGCGTAGAAAGCCACGCCTCGATCGTCTCGCGCTCGTCGGGTATCGTTTCCAGCAGGATCTCTTTGGGAATCGCGGCGCTCGCGAGTGCCGCGTCGCCACGCCGTCGCAGCGGCACCGGCGCTTCGTTCTCGCGCGCGTTTCGCGTGGGAAACGCCGAAGCCCCCTTCGCTTCCGGCGCGCTCGCTGTTCGCGCCGTGTAAAACTGCTTCAAGAACTCCGCCGCCAAGAACGCCTCGCTTTGGTCCGCGACGCCGTCGAGGACGAATCGCTCCTGCCCGATGAGCTTGCCGCCGCGCACGAAAAATACTTGTACGCACGCCTGCCCTTGCGCGCGCGCGACGGCAACGAGGTCCATGTCGAGCCGCGATTTCCACACGACCTTCTGCGACTCGGTCACGCGGCGAATGTGCACGATGCGATCGCGAATGTGCGCGGCAGCCTCGAAATGCAGTGCTTCGGCTGCGCCTTTCATCTCGCGTTGCAGACGCACCAAGAGCGAGTCCTGCTTACCTTCCAAAAAGAGCACGACTTCGTCGATCATCGCATCGTATTGCGCCTCGGATTGAAAGCCGACGCACGGGGCGAGGCAGCGTTTGATATGGTACTGCAAGCACGGGCGTTTGCGGCGCCCGTCGATGGGCTCGCGGCACGTACGCAATGGGAACACCAAGCGGACGAGGTCGATCAGCTCGCGCAGCGCCTGCGCGTTCGTATACGGCCCGAAGTAGCGCGCGCCGTCGTCTTTCACGACCCGCGTGAAGACGATACGTGGAAACGCCTCGTTCGTGACCTTGAGATACGGATAGCGTTTATCATCGCGCAGACGCACGTTGAAGGCGGGCTGGTGCCGCTTGATAAGGTTCGCTTCGAGGATCAGCGCTTCGATTTCGTTCGTGACGACGATCGTTCGAACGTCCGCGACGCGCTCGATCATCGCAGCGATGCGCGGATGGTGCGCGGCACGCTCTTGAAAGTACGAACGTACGCGGTTGCGCAGCGAGACCGCCTTCCCGATGTAGAGCGTCTCTGCGTCCTTCGCAAGCATCATGTAGACCCCGGGAGCGTCGGGAATCTGCGCGAGCGTGCTCTCGAGCTGCGCCGTCACGGACGGGAGCGAGGCGTGCGGCGTCCGCGCGCGCGGGCAATCAGCGCGAGAGTGGCGGCGAGCACGACGGCCCCCGACACGATCGCGTACTTCCACCGATCGAGCGCCGGCAGAACGCTATCGAGCCGAGATCCTAGAGCATAGCCGAGCAGCGCCAGGCCGCCGCAGAAGATCGCCGAGCCGAGCAGCGTCCACACGTAGAACGGCATGAGATCCATTTCGGCGACGCCGGCGACGAAGGGCGACAAACCGCGCACCATCGGAATGAAGCGGCAGATGAAGACGGCAAAGCTTCCCCAGCGCTCGAAGAAGGCGTGCACTGCGTCGAGCCGCTCGTGGTGGAACCCGACGTACTTGCCATAGCGCTCGGCCACGGTGCGCCCGCCAAAGCGGCCCACGGCGTAGCCGAGCGTCCCGCCGACGAGCTCGCCGCCGAGCGCCGAGACGAAGACGAGCGCGAGGCTCAGATGGCCTTTTGCGACCAGCGCGCCAGCCGTCGGAACGAGCACTTCGGCGCCGGCCGGAAAGCCGACGTTGCCGAGCGTCAGTCCGACGAACAGGCCTAAGTAGCCATAGTGATGGACGAGCGCGAGGACCGCGTTCTGAAAGTGCATCAACGTCGATAGCTATTCGGCGGCCGGTGCCGTGTTTCGTGTAGCCAGCCTGCGCAGCACCTGCGCGGCCGTACTCCCTCCCTCCGCGCGCAGCGCGTTGAAGAGGTCGAGCGGCGTCACCTCGCGACCCGCCGCCGCTTGCTCGGCCAAGGTGACGATCGTGCGCACGCGCGGCGTCACCAATATTCCCTCCCAGAGCCGCTCCCCGGCATTGCCAAGACAGCGGCGCACCTCCGCGTAAACCTCGTGAAGGTCTATGCCGGATGCGCCGAGTGCAGAGAGGACGGCCGGGTCGCGCTCCTCCAAGAGCGCCGCGAGCAAATGCTCGGCACCGATGAAGTAGTCGTTGTGGTTCCGAGACTCTTGCTCGGCCGCCCGAACGACGCGCCACGACGCGGGAGTGAAGTGCGAAAACAACCGGTGAGCCGGGTCCTTTTACGGAGCAGCGGGAGGAACTTCGGGGCGACTGGATTCGAACCAGCGACCTCATCGTCCCGAACGATGCGCTCTACCAAGCTGAGCCACGCCCCGAGGGATGGAGAGGTTTCGCAGCCGCCGGCTCGCAGGCCTCTCTTGCCTTGTTCGCTCGCTCGAGAGGCCCCGCGCAAGGGGCGGCGCCGTCGCAGCATGAAGGTCACGAGGCGCACATGAGATTCCTAATCGTCGGGTGCGGTCGCGTAGGCTCCGCGCTCGCGAAACTCCTCGATGCTGACGGCCACGAAGTGATCGTCGTCGATGAGAACCCTAACGCATTCAAGCGGCTCGGCCAGAAGTTTCGCGGTCACATGGTCGTCGGCAACGGCATTGACTACGAAGTCTTGAGGAACGCCGGCGCTGATTCGGCAGACGGTTTCGTCGCCGTCACCGACGGCGATAATCGCAACATCATGGCGGCGCTCATCGCGCAGCGCATGTTCGAGATCAAGCGTATCGTTGCGCGGATCTACGACCCGCCCCGCGGACAGATGTATCGGGAGCTGGGCGTGGAGACCGTCTGCCCGACAACCGTTGGCGCCAAGCTGATTCGCGATCGGCTGGTCGACGCGCCGTGGAACGGCATGCAGCCGTTCGATTACGGACGTTTGACCGCGCTCTGCGCGGTGGTCGGAAACGAGGCTGCAGGCCGGCGCGTCTCGGAGATCGAGTCGCGCGGGCGCATTCGCATCAGCGCGATTCGCCGCGGACCGGGGAAGGCGGTCGTTGCGACCGACGACGCGGTGCTCGAGCGCGGGGATGAAGTGCAGGCCGTCGTCGCACCGGACGCCATCAGCGATTTTGCGAAGCTCTTCAAAGAGGCGACGCGCGCCGAGGTTCCGGCATAGTGTTCATCCTCGTCGTCGGCGGAGGGAAAGTCGGCTCCTATCTCACGCGAGCGCTCATTGGTGCCGGCCACGAGGTCGTCGTCATCGAGAAGAACGAGCGCAAGGCGAGGATGCTCGAGCGTCTCATCGATCGGCAGGTCGCCGTCGTCGGAGACGGGTGCGACCCAATCGTGCTCGAAGGCGCCGGCCTCGAGCGCGCGGACGTCGTGGTCGCCGATACGGGCGACGACGAAGACAATCTCGTCGTCGCGCTCATCACGAAGAAGCGATCGAAGGCGCGCTGCATCGCCCGGGTTAACAATCCGCGCAACCGCCAGATATTCGAGTCCCTCGATCCTAAGGATCCCGTCACCGTCATTTCGTCGACGGAGATCATCCTCGACGTGCTGCAAGATTACGTCAACGCTGCAGGTAACGCGCCGGCCGTCGAGACGCTACATCTGTTCGGCAAGGGCGATCTGCGACTCGTCAAGGTCAGCGTTCCACCGCATTCGCCGCTCGCGGGGAAGCCACTCTCCGAGGTGCAGTTTCCACACGGTTCCGTCGTCGTTGCCATCAACCGCGCCGAGCGAGACTTCGAGATTCCGACCGGCGACACGGTGCTGCGGCCCGGAGACGAGATCATCGCGATCGTGAAGAGCGGCGCGGCCGAGCGAATGTTCGAGCTGTTCGGCGCGCC